>JAYVSC010000076.1:0-97744 GCA_043775705.1 Spirochaetales bacterium
CGGCTTTTTCGCGGCCGCGGTGAGGATCGCAAGTCTTTCTGCCTTGTCGTTGGCCTGCACAGCCGCAAGCTCGGTGATGTTTTTATCGGATGAGGTATCTTTCGCAATTTCTGCAAACGCCGGATATTTTTTCTCTTCCTTTTGGAAATCGATCTGCTTGTCCGCACGGGCAGCGCCTTGAATGGTTTTAACTGTAGTTCGCGAGGCTTGTCCTGCCTGCAGTCCTGTCTTGTAGGATGAAGAGGCCGCCTCGTTTGCCTCAGCAAGGACGGCCGCCCTTTCTGCAGCTGCAGCCGCTTCGGGATTTGCCTTCTGGTCCTTCTGAGCTGCCCGGAGCGCATCCGAGGCAGGGCGGGCAGTGCGATGGAAGATAAACATGAAAAGCACCGCGACCAGAATAATGGCGAGTGCGATCAGGATGAGCGTGAGCACGATCGGTCCGCCTGACCTGAAAATAAGTTCGGGCGAGAAGTTGGTCACGACGATATGGACTTTCGCACTTTGGGGAATTACCCGGACATTATCGGAGAACTGAAGGCGGATCGAAAGATCCTGCGCTCCGGTCTTGACCGTTTCGGGAAGATGAAGCTGCGCTTTCAACGTTCCCCGCGAGCGGGGCGAGAGATTCAGGAAGGAGTTCTTGCCGAGGATGTTCAGGTCGTCGAGAAAAACGCCTGTCAGCTCGAGATTGGCCGATTCGTCGGCATTATTCCTGACCTTAAGGGGCAGCGTGAAAAATCTGCCTCTTCGGCCGAGGTCTGAAGGAAAAGTTACTTCGGGCATTGAAAAAACAGAGTCGATGAAGGTTATCGGGACGTCCGTTTCCGGAAGTTTGCTTTGGTCTATATCGAGTGCAGAAGTGAACTCTGACGAGATATCGGTATATTTTTTGGTTTCCCCGGTGCCTTTGGAGTCAGCGGCTTTCTGCGTTCCCTTATCGGTTGAGACCAGATTGCCGTCAAGGGTACGTATTTCGGCATTTATCGGGAAGGGCAGCTTGATGTAATACACGTTCCATCCGGCGCCGCGGATGCGGTGCGAGACGGAAGCGATTTCCGCCTTTATCTGCTCGCCGGTAAAAGCGGCATAAGGGCTCGACTTCGGGGGGTTAAAAATGCCGTCAGAGATGACGATGATTATTTTTTCACGCTGTTGTTCGAGGCTGGATACGTATTGATAAGTATACTGGAGGCCTGAAAGAAAATCGGAATTTTGCCCGAGCGGATACAGCAGCATAAAGCGCGAGACAACGCGGGACACGTCGGCCTCTGTCTGTATCGGCTGCACAATCTCGAGGTTTACCCGGGAATTGAACGAGACCAGGTGAAACACGTCGCCTTGGCGTACGAATTTCCTGGTAATGTCGACCAGAATCCTGTTGTTGATTTCATCAAAGTAGGGGAGTATCGTTCCGGACGCGTCCATCAATACCACGACATCGGATCCGACAGCAGCTGCCGAACTCAAAGCACTGGTCAGCAGGACCAGTGCCAGAACTTTTTTAATAAGTTTCATTCAATACCTCTACTTAAAATGAAGCGGCTGTAATTCCCTTTATCGTGTAATTGTATTCACGTTCGTTGATCGTAAATTTGAGGGTCTCGCCTTCGCGGTGATTAAGTATCGCGTTACCGAACGGCGACATGTATGAAATGACGAATTTGTCCGGATCTGATTCCCATGGGCCGAGAATCGTATAGGTTTCTTCTTTGCTGCTCACATTGTTCATCAAGTTGACAACTGTTCCGAATGAAACACGGGCGATGGTGACGGTACTCGGATCAAAAATCTGGGCACGGTCAATTTCTTCCTGCAGCCGTGTCGCGGTCGAGTTGAGGATGGTCTGATGTTCCTTGGCCGCCTTGTATTCGGCATTTTCGCGCAAGTCTCCGAGTGAAAGGGCAAAGCCGATTTCCTTGGAGTTTGCCGGTACGTCGACATCAATGATATTCTGAAGCTGCTTTTTCTTGACTTCGTACATTTTAGAAGTAACCATGAGTCCGCGGGAGACGATGATTTTTTCTTCCGAACCGAAGAACTTGAAGCCCTTGTGCTCCTCGAGAACCTTGTTGCGAAGGCGCATCTTGATCGCGGGATCGAGATCCTTCACGTCGTCTACGAGGGTGTAGAGCCGGGTGATGGTATCGACGTCGTTCTTCAGCATAAAGCCTTCGAGCAGGTTGTCCTTGCCGAAAATAAGGGTTTGAACCTGACGATTGATCTTGCGGTTTTCGGTTGTCTCGCGGTGATTCTCGATCTCACGGTACGTGATGTCGAGGATATGTATCAGCGTGATCAACTGTTTCTCGTAGGAGATATTCAGTTCCTTGAACCATTCCGATTCCTGGGAATTCTTGAAGAACCAGATGGCGGCTTCGCGATAATCCCGGTAATTGTCAAAACAGAGTGTTGCAAGGGTTTTGATTTTATCGGAATAGCCTTCCTTTGTGAGTGCGTCGATTATATCGAGTGAAAGCACTGTCGGGAAAAGCTTGATATAAATGTCGGCCCAATCGGGGAGGAAGTTTTTGATGTGCTGCAGATAGCTGCGCTTCAGGTCGCTGTCCTTGATCGCGGTATACACTATCGAGGGATCTTCGATGTCGGAGAAGAGCTCGGCAAAATTATACTGAATGCCGGGATTCAGGTGGGGATGTTTGGCTATAATCTGTTTGACCACGAGATATGATGCGATGATCTGTTCGTTAACCTGGCTGAAAGCCTTGAGATAGCCGGCAAAGTAGGAGAACATTTCCGCGAAGTATTCCGAATCCGGCTCCGCTTTTTCCGAAAAGGTCATCAGGAGATCGATTCGGGAGAAGAAATTCTTCTGGGCCTTGAACTCGTTGAAGAGTTTTTCCTCAAGGGAAATAGGACGGTCGCGAACGACGAAAAGGTCGATGTTAGTAGGGTTGACACCGAATCCCGGATCATCTTTGAGGATATTGCGGGCTTTTGTGCTCCAGCTCGTCCATTCGTTCACGGTGAGCACGGACGGCACCAGTTCCGACTTGATGTGCTTCAGGTCGCAGTTATTGTCATAGCTCTTGATGATTGTTTTAAGCGCCCAAGTCGGGTCGGTCTTGATCTTGTCGGTAAGCTTTTCTTTTTTCCAGATGGATTTGAGAACCCATATGTGCTCTTTAGTGAGCGTCTGCAGAGCGTTCACGCCCATCTTGAGGCTCATGGTGTGCGCGCGTTTTTTCGCGAAATCGATGGTGATTTCATCGTTTTTCACGCTTGCGATCCGGCCTACGCCCCACGAGCGGTGGAATACGTAGTTTCCCGCGTCGAAAGAGATATGCTTCTCGAATTCGCCGATAGCCTCGAATACATTGCGCCAGTTCTGGTTAAGGTTAGAGGCCTTGATGTACTCGTCGAGCTGGCTGTGCCCCGCGTATTTGCCGCGGAAGCATTCCACGATTTCCTTGCGGGACCATGAATCTTTGTCATCATAGGAAAGGATCAGCTTGAGAATATCGATAGCGGTATTCCATTCGCCATGTTCCTTATAGTAGACGTAGACCTCCTGCATCAGCATCGCGCTGCGGTCGTCACCCATTATCTTGGATATTTTGCGCTGCACGTGATAGAAGAAGTCGATTTCTTCGGGAATGAGGGTTACGAGGTGCGTCCAGATTTCTTTTACGGAATTTGACTGCTTGCGGTTGATATAGCGATAGAGGGCTTTCTTGTAATATTCAACTGAGGACTCGATATCGCCGTCTTTTTCAAATTTCTCGGCAAGCAGTTTGGTGATGTCCGCTTCTTCGTAGTCTATCTTTACCAGGCGTTCCCAAATCGGGTAGAGCAGGTCGCTGTTGCTTTCTTTGTAACAGTCTGCGAGGGTGCGGAGCGCGAATTTCGATTCGCCGAAATCCAGGACACGGTTGCACAGATGTTCGACGATCTGTGTTTTATGGTTGTCGATGAAGATATTTATTAAAGTGATGAGGGCCGAGTCGTCGAGAAGCTGTTTGGACAACGCGCTTATCCCCGAGAGGTACAGCGCTATAATACTGTTTTTGGTATGTGAAAGGTGCTCATCGCTAAGCGCCTTGATTTCATCTATACACTTTGCAGCTTGTGCATCGCGGATGATTGTATCAAGTTCCTTGAAATTGCCGATTGAATAATTACTGATCGTGGCGCGGGTCCACTTTTCCTCATTCAGCATATCCTGGACAGATTTAACCAACGACTCAGACATATTCTTTTCTCCTGCAAATCCGGTTTACATGGTGTATCTATTGTACACGTCCGTATCCAGTAATTTGATTTTTAGTAGTACTTCATTAATCCGGGTTTTTTCGTCATTCACGTTCACGTAATGATCGATCAGCCAAAAGTAATGATTAATAAGACGAGGAACCAGTATTGACCTGTTTTCTGCCGTCGTATCCTTTATTTCATTTTCCAGCGCATAAATAGCCTGTTTCAGTTTGCCAAATTCAAGAGCGCGGAGTTCCCTTTTAATATTCAGGACTCCGTAAAGCACACCATATACAGGAACCCATTCAACAAGCTCCGGTCCCGTATATCCAAGAGCCTGTACCTGCGAAACCAGGCGAAGCACGATTTCAGATTCAAGAAAGTGAAGGGCGATCCTGTCGGCTCCCTGGAAAAACGCTTCCCTGAAAAGAACCTTTGAAAGCCTTGATTCACCGCAAAGCGCATAACAATCAGCAAGCTCTGCAAGAATAGCCGGAGAGTCTTTATCTCCGTCTTTCGCCTGCTCGAGAAGATGGAGAGCACGCTCATAATCGCCCTGTGCCTTAAAACATAGCCCCGTTTTCCGATACAGTTCGGGATCCTGCGAAGTACCATCCTCCCGGTAAAGGGATTGATAAAAACGCAAAGCTAAGGTGAATACGCACTGTTTAAGGGCATATAAAACCGGTTCGCGTTCTTTTCCCTGCTTGGCCATGTACACCATAAAGGGTTTCCATTGGGAAACCATGAATTCTCCGCGTTCAAATGCGGTGGAAGCAGTTAGTGCCTTTTTTAGCTTGTCAGTCCAATAATTCACACCGGTCAGGGCGTAGATGACGTCGCTGTTCTCGAGATCCTGCTGCAGTATTCCTGTGAGCTCCTTGTTCGCAAGTTCAAGTTCGCCTGCTTTGAGAAGATCGTCCACTTGTTGTAGTAATCCGTGAGCAGATTCTGTCAACATAATACTAGTTCCATTATACTCATTCCTGATGTTTAGTCAATTAAGGATTTGTATTTACAGCATTGCATGAGTTTGTTACTATAGTCTATATGAAGAAAGCGTTTCTACTGGCACCGTCTATTTTAAGTGCAGATTTTACCAATTTGGGAGCCTCTATTGCCTTTATTGAAGAAAAGGGCGGAGATTGGGTTCATATTGACGTGATGGATGGGCATTTTGTGCCGAATTTAACCCTGGGTGCGCCGTTAATCAAGGCCTTAAGGAAGAAAACAACTCTGCCCTTCGATGTCCATCTGATGGTCGCGAACCCCGAGGCTCATATCAGTGACTTTGTCGAAGCCGGAGCTGATTATATTACCTTTCATATTGAAGCCGCCGTTCACGCAAACCGCCTCGTCGCACAAATTCACGAGGCGGGATTAAAAGCCGGAATCAGCATTGTTCCTTCAACGCCGGTGTCTGTCATCAGGGAATTACTGCCCTTTGTCGACCTGGTTCTGGTTATGACTGTCAATCCCGGTTTCGGGGGACAGGTAATGATTGACTCCTGTCTTGAAAAGGTCCGCGAATTAAAAAAAATACAGCAGGAATGTCATTTTTCGTATATAGTATCTGTAGACGGCGGCGTGAATTCTGCAACGCTGCCCCGGGTTCTTGAAGCCGGAACTGATGTGGTGATATCGGGTTCTGCTTTTTTTTCAGGGGAACTGATTTGATGTCCTTCGGGCTGTTCGATCAGCAGCCCCGCAGCAGGCATCGGGGTTTTACCCCCGCCGGACAAAAATATATTCGACGCGGATAGGTATGGAGTAGTAAATGAAAAAATGGCTGATACTGGTTGCAATTCTTTTTTCCGGTATGTGCGCATATGCCCAGGACCCCATGATATCGGGTCTCGATGCCTATGCCCGTTCCGACTGGTCCACCGCGATTCTCTCATTCCGGAAGGCGGTAACCATTCCCTCCACCGGAGCGGAATCCTGGTACTGGCTGGCAATGTCGGAGCTTTCCGCCGAAGAATTTGAAACTGCCCTCAAGGATATTGACCGTTTCAGCCTGTCGTTTCCGTCAGACGTGCGAATTCCCGATATTCAGTATCAAAAAGGCCGGGTTCTGTATCTCCTCGGCCGGTATGAAGACGCGATTAAAACACTTTATACCTATATAACAGGATTTCCCTCGCATTCAATGCTTTCGTCAGCATATTACTGGATAGGTGAAAGCCTGTATTCCGTCGGCCGTTTTGACGAAGCCCGCACTGTTTTTTATCAAATTCTTGAAAAGTATCCCCAGGCAATCAAACGGGAAGCTGCCTGGTACCGGATTTCGCTGATCGAACAAACCGGAAAAGAAGACGAACTGCTCAAGCTCCTGAAAATGAGCCATGAGGAATCCCTGAAAATTATCGAGGATTACCAAAGACGCGAAAAAACCTATGAGCAGGCAATAAATGCCTATCAAAAGCGCATTTCCGACATGATCAAGGATACCCGGCTTGGAGAACTGGAAAAACAGCTTGGAGATGAAAAAGTGATCAATTCAGGGCTGCTGGATCAAAAAGCTGCCCTCGAGATGCGGAATGCCGAACTGACCGCCGCCCTTGCGATGGCGGGAACGAACATTCCCTCCAGCGCCCAAAAAACCGACCTTTCGGACGACATCAATTCTTCGGATCCTGAAAAAAGAAGGCTTGCCCTGGAGGCATTACGCAACAAGGCGCAATCGCTGCAAAATATGTATGACCAGATTCTGGATGGAGGAAAGCAATGAAAAACCTGAAAACGACTGGTCTTGTATTTTTTTGTGTGCTGTGTGGTTCCCTGATGTTTGCCTCTCCGATCGAATTGACAGGCGGGGATCTCAAATTGATTCTGTATCCCGACACGGGAAGTTTTTCCCTGTTGAAGCTTTCCGAGGTTGGAAAGAACCGTTATGAGAGCCTTTTCGAGGACCGGAATTTTTCGACAACGAGCTGGTTTTCGGTAATGGTCAACGGACGCATTTTCAAGCTTGCCAAAAAACCGGGAAAGCCGATAGTCGCCGAACAAACAGTCCTTGGTGCCCGTTTTGTGTTTACCCTTACCGATGATTTTCAGGTCGAACAGCTTTTTTCCTTTATAAACAACAGTACGACCGGGACCCCGCGTGCCGTTTTGATCACCACGAGGATTGAAAACACCTCGGGAAAACCGGGCGTTTTTGCCTTGAAGGCGCTTTTTGATACTATGCTTGGCGAATCCGAGGGAATCCATTTCACCACGAATATCCAAAAACGAATTTCTTCAGAAACCCGGATTGTCACTGCGGTAAATCCGGATAATGTGATAATTTCACAGAATAAAAACCTCTCCTGCGCTTTTTATCTCTATGGATCAGGTGCCAGCCGTCCCGACACAGTGTATATTTCAAACTGGGAGCGGCTGAATACTCTCACCTGGTTCCCTGATTTTGTCGAGGGCAGGTCTTTCAATACCCTGTATTCAGTCAATGATTCCGCCCTTCTTTTTGTCTGGCCCGAGAAAACACTGCAGGCAAATGATAAACTGTCCGTCAGTATGGTGCTTGGACCCTTTTCCTCCGATATTTCCTCCTCTTCGTCAAGTGTCTCAAAAAGTGCTGCCTCCGCAACGGTTGTTCCTGTTGATGCTGCATCGACGCAGGCTACTATCCAGCAGCTCCTCGACCGCATTGCGGAAATAGAAGCGAATCCGGGATCAGCAAGCGATGATGAACTTATCAGATTGAATAATGACCTTGATACGATGCTTCAGCAGATAAAGGAATAAAAACCGGTAATGGCACAAACAGTACTGGAGAGGGCCAAACGGGCTTTTTACCGGAAGCGATTTAATGACGTAATCACCCTTCTCGAGCCGAATATTATCCAGTATAAGGATTCGTTTCAGTTTTATTTTTTTCTCGGCCTTGCGTGCCTCTATACCGGGGACGTGGGGGGAGCTACTTCCTATTTTCAGAGGGCAAGACAGATCAAACTGCGCGATACCGAGCTTCTGGCTGCCCAGGCCGCCCTGTTTTTACGCAGGGGCGACACCCATCAGGCAGTTGAGTACTATCTCGAGGTGCTGGAGTATGCGCCTGAACACCGTCTGGCAAAATGGGCTCTCGATTTTATCCGGAAAAAAGGGGATGCCGAGACTATTTCGGACCTTGTGGAAACGGGCAGGATCAGCCGTTTTTATCCGCGACCGAAAAAGAAACAATCACTTGCCCTCATTTTTATTCTGATTATTGCCGCCGCCCTGCTCGCATCCGCTTTGTGGTTCGGCCTGCCCCTGCTGGAAAAGGTTTCAGCACCCTCATCCAGGGCCGATCTCTCCTCCTTGCAGCTTGCTTCAAGCGAACGATCCGTCGCCGTCGAGCTCGGGGGCTCTTACCGGTATATACTCACTGAATCCGCAGTTCTGCGCTCCTATACCGACGCACAGCGCTATTTTCAGACGTATCGGGATAATGCCGCCCAGGTCGAGATTAACCGTCTGCTCTATTCCAATGCCTCATCCGCAATAAAACAGAAAGCACGTCTGTTGATGGATTATCTGGGGGAGCCAGGTTTTGACACAATCAAGGATAACTATTCCTATCAAAAGGTATTTGAAGATCCCTACCTGTATCTTGACTGCTGGATTGTATGGAAGGGAATGGCAACAAATATACAAAAAACGGACAATACGATCGATTTAAATTTTCTGGTAGGCTATGACACAAGAAGCAATCTTGAAGGTATTGTCCCGGTTCATTTCCAGACGGTATTGGCCATTGATCCGGATAAACCGCTGGAGATACTTGCCCGCATCTCTTCGGAAAACGGCAAGCTGGTCCTGAAGGGCAGCAGCATTTTCCAGAGCAAGACGACCTCGTCCCGGTAACGACAAGATTATTTGCCGTCGGAACAGGTCTTTTTTTTACTTATTTCAAATAATGGATCGGGAAAAAAGCGTCGATCAATTCCGACATCTGGCGGTCCTGGGCAATAGTCATTACTATTTGGGCGCTCAGGGCCTCTGATTCGATGATTTCCATAAAGGGCATCAATTCTTTTGCGCTTGTGCAGCATATGGTATCGCATACGACCAGTCGGCCGAGCAGCCCCCCTTTTTTCAGTTCAAGAAGCCGTTCAACGGCAGGTCCGGAAAGCACCGGATGCACAATCATTATATTGATTTCACGGCCTGACTTCAGGGCCAGCTCCTGCACGAGGCCGTATATCGAGCCTGCGGTATCGATCATGTCATCCACGATCCAGATTGTTTTATTCTCGAGCGGAACCGCCGAAAGAAGATTTATGCTTTCGACCGTATTTGCCATTGTGTAGTTGCGCTGTTTGTGGGCGACGATGAGCTGGGTTCCGAATGCGCCCGAAAAGCGTTTGGCTAGTTTTTCTCCGCCGGCGTCGACAGAACAGAAGAGCCAGTTATCATGCACTTCGTGTTCGAGGCATTGCAGGGTTTTTACCGCCGAATCGCATAGGTACTTTTGCAGAAGAGTGACCGCCGGGACATCGTCGATTGAACAAAGGCAGGGATCGATAACCGTTTTCAATTTATCGGAATGCAGCTGATAGGTGACCAGATGGTTGGCACCCAGGGAGATAATGGTTTTATAGTGAATCCAAAAGCCGACTGAATTGCGCTTGGTGGTCCGATCGGAGCGGCTGCAGGTGATATAGGGCTCGAAGACAACGATTTCCTTTGCCTGGGAGCGCTGCAGGACATCGATTGTATGGTACAATTCGATCTTGCAAGTTTCCAGGGAAAGGGACATGTCGTTTTTTGCTGAAGTTGTAAAGAGAAATACCGTTTTTCCCCGAACCGATTTGTGCAGTATGACTTCCAGTTCTCCGTCCGCAAAGCACTGGACGGACAGTTCTCCGGTATAGTCGAAGTCATCCGGAAAGAGAATGCTTTCGGGGTGGCTGTGAATTTCCTCTACAACCTTCCTCGCATAGGACTGACAGGAACGGGTAGAGAGAATCAAAAATGGTTGGAGCATATTGATAATCATACACTGTTTTGCATTATCATGCTATTTTTTTTCCCGATTTGTTGATACAATTCAGGCAGGAATACAGATTGCACCTATAACAATAGGCTTAGGGGGAGGGGAAGGTGGCAAAATTGACTACTGAAATGAACTCAAACGCGAATATGAGCGATAAACTCAAGGCGCTTGAGGTAGCCCGGTTGCAGATTGAAAAACAATTCGGACAGGGTTCCCTGATGAAGCTCGGAAACGGGGCTGATATTGTCGGAATTGAAGTGGTGCCCTCGGGCAGTATCCTTCTTGATGAAGCGCTGGGCATAGGTGGATATCCCCGTGGACGAATTATCGAGGTGTATGGACCCGAATCCTCGGGAAAGACCACATTGGCCCTTCATGCAATAGCCGAAGCGCAGAAAATGGGCGGAATTGCGGCTTTTATCGATGCGGAACATGCGCTCGATCCCCAATATGCCAAGAATCTGGGTGTAAATATTGATGATTTATGGGTTTCGCAGCCGGATACCGGCGAACAGGCCCTTGAAATTTGCGAAAGCCTCGTGCGTTCCGGTGCGGTCGACATTATCGTCATCGACTCGGTAGCTGCACTGACGCCCCAGGCGGAAATTGAAGGTGACATGGGCGATTCCCACATGGGACTGCAGGCGCGCCTCATGAGCCAGGCCCTGCGCAAGCTGACCGGAATCATCGGAAAATCAAAGTGCATCATCGTTTTCATCAACCAGATACGCATGAAAATCGGCGTCATGTTCGGAAATCCCGAAACAACCACCGGCGGTAACGCCCTTAAGTTTTATGCGTCGATCCGGCTTGAAGTGAGAAAGATAGAGACCATCGACAAGGGCGAGGATGACGCGGTCGGTAACCGCGTGCGGGTGAAAGTTGTTAAAAATAAGGTAGCTCCTCCTTTCCGCAAGGTGGAACTGGACATGATGTTCGGTAAAGGCGTTTCCGCGGTTTCGAGTCTTCTCGATTCGGCGGTCAAACACGAGTTTATCGACAAAAAAGGCGCCTGGTATGCCTATGGCGAAGAAAAAATCGGACAGGGACGCGAAAACGCAATAGCCTTCCTCGAGGCAAACCCCCAAATCAGGGTATCCGTCGAGAAAAAAATCAGGGAAAAACTGTTTCCCGGCCAAAAACTGCGTGTTATGGCCCCTGCGGACGTTGCTGCCGCGAAAGCCGCAACTGCGACGGCCGCTGCTTCTGCAACCGCCAAAACTACACCGGTTGCTTCACCGGCGCCCAAGACTGCAGAAAAAAAGGCTGCCTCCGAGTCTGTTGCCGTCCCTTCCGCAGAGGGCGCTCTGTTCTGACCGGGATGACACGCGTCGTTTTGGGGCTCGGCTCGAATAAGGGGGAATCCCGCGCTATATTGATGCATGCCGTCTCGGACCTCTCGAAGGTGCTTGAAGGTATGCGCGCGTCTTCCCTGTACGAGACCGCGCCGCAGGAGTATCTTGACCAGAAGGATTTTCTGAATTTGGCAGTCAGCGGCTCTTTTACGGGCACGCCGGAGGAACTTTTTATCCATACTCAGGAAATCGAGACTGTGTACGGCAGGGACCGCGCCGGTGCCGTTTCAAAAGGACCCCGTACCCTGGATATTGATATTTTACTTTTCGGCGACAGAATTATAAAGGAGAAGGATCTGGTAATTCCCCATGAACGGATGAACGAGAGGCAGTTTGTGCTTATTCCGCTTCTTGAAATCGAACCGGAATGTACCGATCCTTCAGGTGTGTCATACAGGAAAATCCTGTCGCTGCTCCCGGATCAAGGTGTAAGAAAGGCAGGAAGTTTGAATGGAAAGTGAGAGCGGGGCAGCGGCGGCAGACAATGGAAGCACCTTCAAGATCAATAATTTTGAGGGTCCGCTCGATTTGCTGCTTTTTCTCATCAAGAAAAATGAAATCAATATTTATGATATCCCGATAGCACATATCACCGAGCAATATCTCGAATACCTTGATTATGCCCTTTCAAGCGACCTCGGCAGTTTGACGGAATTTTATCTCATGGCGGCCAATCTGCTTTATATCAAGAGTCGCCTTTTGCTGCCCATTGAAATCGTCGTCGATGATGACGAGATCGACGATCCCCGCCAGGAGCTGGTCGATAAACTGATCGAATACCAAAAATACAAAAAACTCTCCGAACTGATGGAAGAAAAAGAAAATGAGGCCGAATGGCTTTTCGAGAGAAAAAAAATACAGAGGGCGCTTCCCTTCGGCGAAGAAGAGTTGTGGGAAAAAGTGGATACCTGGGATTTGCTTAAAACCTTTTCGAATCTCGTTTCGAGCTACAACTCGGAGCGCATTCTCGACCTTTACGAAGAAGTTTCAGTAAACGAAAAGATCACGCTGATGAACGAACTGCTCGAGAAACACGGCGAATGCATGTTTACTGATCTCATTATCCGAAAGGGAAACCTGATGGATGTAGTTTGCGCATTCATGGCCCTGCTCGAGGCGGTTAAATTCCGCATGGCAAGCATATGGCAAAACCGGATGTTCGGTGATATCAAAATCAAACCCTGGGAAAAATTTTCTATAGATGAGATAGAAATAACCGTTGAAGGGTAACATCGTTATGGAGTATAAAATGGAAAAAGAGACCGCGCTGATCGAGTCGATTCTGTACCTTGAGACGGAACCGCTCGATGAAGCCTCATTGAGCAGGATATCCGGCTTTTCAAAGGAAATCATCTCCGAGGTGCTCGAGATATTGCGTGAACGGTATTCGGATGAAGCCCATGGAATCGAACTGATACAGATTTCAGGCGGCTGGGCCGTAAGCCCGAAAAAAGAACTGTGGGAAAATCTGAAGGACAAATACGGCAAGCGGAACGACAACCGGCTGTCACGTGCCGCCATGGAAACACTCTCGATTATTGCGTACTCCCAGCCGATTACGCGCGGCGAAATCGAGGCGATTCGCGGAGTTTCCGCGGACAACATGATCCGTCTTCTCCTCGACCGCGAAATGATAAAAGAAGTCGGAAAAAAAGACATTCCGGGCAAACCGGTACAGTTCGGGACAACAAAGGAATTTCTCAAGTTGTTCAGACTCAACAGCATCTCGGACCTCCCCAAATTGGATGAAACAGAAAGTGAACGATTTGAACTCTCCCGATAACACACCCGAGCTCCCCGGCACGGAGCTTTCCGGCACGGATCTACCGGTTATGGGTCAAGCTGCCGCGCTGATGAATGACACTGCCCCTGGTGCCGCCGCCGCCACCGGCCTGCGCCTCCAGGTGTATCTCTCTCATGCGGGAGTCGCTTCGCGACGAAACGCCGAACAGATTATTCTTGAGGGGCGTGTAACCGTCAATGGAAGCGTGGTGACGGGCATGGGATCGCGGGTGCAGGAGGACGATATCGTCTGCGTCGACGGTGCGCGCATCCAGAAGGAAACCTATAAACGCTATGTGCTCCTGAACAAACCTTCCGGCTATGTCTGTTCTCTCGCGGACGAGAAGGGCAGACCCATCGCAGCGGATATCCTGAAAAATAATTATGCAGAACGTCTGTACAATATCGGAAGACTCGATATGTACTCGGCAGGCGCCCTGCTATTTACCAATGACGGCCAGTTTGCCTCGATAGTCGGCCATCCCTCCGCCGAAATCGAAAAGGAATACATTGTGGAAGCAAGTCTTCCGTTCCGGGATGAGGTTGTCGAGGCATTCAGCAAGGGCATACGCGTTGACAATGTATTCTACAAGTGCCGCGAGGCAGAACGACTGTCGTCCCGCCGCATGCGCATCGTGCTGATTGAGGGAAAAAACCGCGAAATACGCAAGGTTTTCGAACATTTCGGCATCCGGATAAAAAATCTCATCCGGGTGCGCATTGGACCGGTTTCTCTCGGAGACATCAAATACGGCGAATTCAGGGATCTTACAGCGGATGAAATCTCCGCCCTTATGGCCGCAAAGGAAGAGGAAATATCATGATAATTGCGATCGACGGTCCCGCGGGTTCCGGAAAAAGCACGGTCGCAAAACTGCTTGCTGCCCATCTGGGTTTGACTTTCATGAATACGGGAAGTTTTTATCGGGGGGTGACCCTTGCGTACTTGCGTTTTCTCGGCGGCCATTCCGACGGATCAGGCGGAATGGCTCCGGACCTAACCGATGAAAAGACAATTATCGCCTTTGTCCGCAAGATTCGATTTGATTATAGGAATAGTCATCTCTTTATAGGGGATGAAGATGTCGAGCAATATCTCCGCAGCGACGCGGTGGAAGGGGTGGTTGCGCCCCTGTCCGGCATTGTCGAAGTCAGGCATATAGTAAATGAGAAAATCCGCACCGTCGCCAA
Organism: Spirochaetales bacterium; assembly: GCA_043775705.1. Classification (GTDB taxonomy): domain Bacteria; phylum Spirochaetota; class Spirochaetia; order Treponematales; family Treponemataceae; genus Teretinema. The sequence goes on from JAYVSC010000076.1 coordinate 14,521, forward strand.
AAATACCGGGGTCGTGTGCGAGGGCCGAGACATGACTACTGTAGTGTTTCCCGATGCGGACTACAAGTTTTATCTGGATGCCTCGGTGATGTCGCGCTCCAAAAGACGGTTTGACCAGAGAACAAGCGGGATGACCTTGGCTGAAATCGAGTCTTCAATCGAGGCGCGGGATCTAGTAGACCGCAACAAAAAGGAAGGAAGTCTCAAAATTTCCCCTCATGCACTCTATTTGGACACTTCGGACTTGACCATTGAACAGGTTTGTGACATGATAATAAGTAAAATTCACTAATAAGGGTTGTTTATGGATCAGATGGAAGTGGCAAAGGATGTATCAAAGAGCTCCAATGAGGACATCCAGCAGACACGATTACAGGAGGAGTACCTCAAGTCGTTCCAATCGCTTGAAGAGGGACAACTCGTTGAAGGTGTCGTAATTCAGGTAACGGCGGATCAGGTTTTCGTAGATGTCGGATACAAATCCGAAGGTAAAATCCCGATAGCCGAGTTTTCGGAAGTACCGCAGGTTGGGGATATCGTCAGCGTTGTGCTTGAGAAGAAAGAAAACAAGCATGGTGAAGTCATTGTTTCCAAACAGAAAGCCGTTGTTAAGGTATTCTGGAAAAACTTGCGTCAGGCTTTTCAGGATAAAACTCCTGTCGAAGGCACAATCGATAAAATCGTCAAGGGCGGATATGAAGTAGATATGGGCGCCGGTGTGCGTGCATTCCTTCCAATCAGTCAGTCCGACAGCCAAAAAGTGGAGAAAGCTGAAAAGCTTCTCGCTTTGAAGAGCATGTTCTATGTCGAGCGTCTTTATTCTGACAACAAGGTAAATGTGGTCGTAAACCGCCGCAAATATCTTGAGGAAAAAACCGAGACAAACCGTGAAACATTCTTCAAGAATGTACAGATCGGCGATTCTGTGGTCGGAACGGTAAAAAGCTTTACAAGTTTTGGTGCATTTATAGACTTGGGCGGTTTTGACGGTCTATTGCACATTAATGATATGAGTTGGGGTCACGTGACCCGCCCGAAAGATTTTGTCAAGAAAGGTCAGGAAATTACCCTGAAGGTAATCCGCCTCGATCCCGAGGACAAACGCATAAATCTCTCGCTTAAACATTTTTCAGAAGATCCATGGCTTCATTTTGAAGACAAGTTTCATGTCAATGATATTACCAAGGGCCGCATAACCAAACTCACCGAATTCGGCGCGTTTATCGAGCTTGAGGAAGGCATTGAAGGTCTTGCGCACATCAGCGAATTCAGCTGGGTTAAAAAGATCAACAAACCCGAAGATATGGTGAAAATCGGTGACGAGATTGAATGCATGATCCTTGGATATGATATCCAGGCAGGACGCGTATCCCTCGGCATCAAGCAGGTTACCGACAATCCTTGGGAAGGCCTCGTAAGCAAATATCCGGTTGGCACAAAACTGACGCGCAAAATCGTCAAGGTTACCAATGCAGGAGCGTTTATTCAGCTTGAGGAAGGTATTGACGGTTTCCTCCATGTGGACGATCTTTCATGGACTAAAAAAGTCAAACATCCCGGAAGCGAACTTGTAGTTGACCAGGAAATCGAAGTGATGGTTATCGAGAATGATCCCGAATCCCGGAGAATCAGACTCAGTGTCCGCCAGCTTTCAGATGATCCCTGGAAATCCTTTGCCGAATTGAACAAACCGGGAACTTTTGTTGAGGGTGAAATCACCTCGATAACCGATTTCGGAATTTTCATCAGGGTAGCCGGTGGAATCGAAGGTCTTATCAACAAGCAGAACCTGACTGAAAGCCGCGAGGAAACTTACGAGGACGCAGTCAAGAAATACACTGTGGGAGACAAGATCAAGGTCGTTGTAGTCGAAGTAAGCCCTGATAAACAGAAAGTCGCTTTCTCGATCAAGGATTACAAGAAAAAAGTACAGCGCGAAGAAATTTCACGGTATATGTCGTCAGAAGAAGAAAAAGACGACAGCGCATATACTCTTGGTGATATGCTGAAAAACAAAAATACCTGATGTATGTTTTTGATGAGCGGTGTTGATGAAACTGTCCAATGTAATTGATACAGACAAACTCAATGCCCTCATTGAAATCAACACCCTCATAAATTCAAACTATTCCGATATAAACGTATTGCTGGTTCATATCCTTGAATCGGCAATGCGTCTTGTCAATGGAGAGGCTTCCTCTCTTCTTCTTGTTGATACCAATAAAAAAACACTCCGTTTCGAGATAGCCCTTGGGCCGAAAGGAATAGAGGCAAAAAAATTCGTCGTCAAGATGGACGAAGGGATAGCCGGCTGGGTCGTCAAGAATAACCGGAGCCTGATAGTCAATGACGTCGAAAATGATCCGCGCTTCAGTCCCGCCATACAGCAGTCAACCGGATATAAAACCCAGAACATGCTCGCCGTTCCAATGTGCGTCAAGGAAGAGTGCATAGGTGTTATAGAAATACTCAATAAGGGCGCCGAAAAGGGATTTTGCCTCTCTGATCTCGAGGTGTTGGAAATGCTTGCCAATCAAGCGGCCATCGCCTACCAGAACGCGCGGTATCTGCAGCGTTCCCGGGACGAGATTGTCATCCTGCAGGATCAGATTGTTACCGACCGCGGATATCATACATTGATAGCGCGGAGTCCGGTAATTCTTGAAAAACTGGATATCGTTGAGCGGGTTGCAAAGTCCGACTCTTCGGTGCTGATCCTCGGCGAAAGCGGGGTAGGCAAGGAGCTTTTCGCGGAACAGCTTCACCTGAAAAGCGACCGGGCGAACGGACCGCTGGTACGGGTTAACTGCGCTGCGCTCCCGGAAGGCTTGCTGGAAAGCGAACTGTTCGGACATGTGAAGGGCGCCTTTACCGATGCGGTCAATAACCGTAAGGGTCGTTTTGAACTGGCCGATAATGGAACTATTTTTCTCGATGAAATCGGAGATCTTTCGCTGGCGCTTCAGGCAAAACTGCTCAGGGTTATTCAAAGCAAGTCCTTTGAAAAAGTCGGTTCCAGCGATACCATCACCGTAAACGTCAGGATTATTGCCGCGACAAACCGGGATATCGAAAAACTGGTCGAGGAGCAGAAATTCCGCTCGGATTTATACTACCGGCTCAATGTGCTGCCTCTCTATATTCCTCCGCTGCGTCAGCGAATTGAGGATATTCCCCCGCTTGCAGATTTTTTCATGAAAAAATGCAGGAACGAGGTAAAAAAGCAGTTCTTGGGATTTTCAGAGGGCGCATTGAGCGCAATTCTTTCATATTCATGGCCCGGAAATATACGTGAACTGGAAAACACGGTCGAACGCGCTTGTGTTATCGGCAAACCGCCCTATATAAAAGAGGAAGATCTCCTCTTGAATATACGGTCAATGCCTGATAATAATACATACACGGATAAAAGCTTGAAATCTGTTCTAACCCTTTTTAAAAAGCACTATCTTCAGAAAGTGATTGAAGAAAATGACTGGAATCAGACGACAGCTGCACAGGTTCTTGATATTCAGCGTACATATTTGTCAAGACTACTAAAAGAACTTGAAATTAAGGAGAAATAAGAATATGGCAACTAAAGGTTCACCGGAAAAGAAAGCAGAAAAGGTCACGATTTCGCAAAAGTTCAATAACTTCCTATCAAAATACAGAGTGGTGCTGCTCACTGTTATCATTGTATTTGTCTGTTTCTTTATTGCCCTTGTGGGATTCACCATGATAACTGAAAGCAACAGCAATAAAGCATTTGAAACTGTTGAATCGGTAGTCGATCAATGGGAAACCGCGCGTGCCGCCACTGATAAAACGGGGCTTCCCGCTCAGGAAGATGCGTTCATCGTAACTCTGCAGAAGGTTGCCTCTTCGAATAAAACCTCCTATGCAGGAGCCCATGCGTATATGACAATCGGAGAGGTGTATTTTTCCCGGAAAGACTGGAAGAATGCCCAGGAGCAATACCTGCTTGCCGCCAAAGCAGCTCCCCGCGCATATACCGCCGGACTAGCCTTTTTTAATGCCGGAGTGTGCGCAGACGAGCTGGGAAACAGCGATGAAGCCCTGACGAACTTAAACAAAGCGCTTGCCTGCGAGAACTTTAACCTGAAATCCCGCGTGCTGTTCAATATCGGACGCATTGAGGAACAGCGGACAAACAAGGATGCTGCAATCGCCGCGTATGAAAAAATGGCAGAGCAGTTTCCCAACGATGACTGGACCTCTCTCGCCAAATCAAGAATTATCGCTTTACAATTGAAATAACCCCGGAGGAAGAAATGGCCGCAAAAAAATATCAATGGCTTTTCAAGACACGTAATTTCGGTCTGATCATCGGACTGGTATTCTCAGTCTTCTTTTGTGTAATTGGTTTTTATTCCGGCTTTTTCAATAACCTCGAATCAAAGCTGCTCGATACGTATTTTTCCTTCAAGAACCGGCAGACAAAAAGCGCCATTCAAAAGGGTGTCTGGAAAAGCGAGGTCAATGACCAGATTTCTCCGGACATCATGATAGTTGGCATCGACTTGAAGGCGTTCCAGAAATTCGGAAGCTGGCCTTTTCCCCGTTCGACCCATGCCGATTTGGTAAATTCCTTTTCAAGAATTAAAAACCAGAACGAACGGGAACGGGCTCTTTTCCTCGATATTTTTTTTATCGATGAATCCGGCAAACCGGAAGGGGACACTCGCCTCGCTTCCAGTATATCCGAATCCGGCCGCGTGTTCCTTGAATCCATTCTTGATAATTCATCCTTCGGTCAGACAATCGACGATGAAATGTTCTCCCGTCAGAAAATACTTTTTGACAAGACCGGCATCAATACAAAGGTTAGCGGTAATTGGAAGGAAATTCAGCCCTCCTACGGATTGCAGACAAACGCCGCCATGTTCAATACCGCTGTCAAGGGTTACGGTTCGGCCAACATCAGCGCTGATTCCAATGTTGACAATGTCGTCAGGCGGCAGCGTCTGGTCATGAAGTATTCCCGGCTTGATTATGAACTTCCTTTCGAGGCCCTGGAACCGGGTTTTTCAGTTGATGAAAAAACCTATCAGCGCTTATCATGGTTTGATACAAAAGGCGGAGCGCACCAGATCGAGCTCCCACTTACCGTGAAATCCCTGGCCAAACTCAAAAAAGAAATATTCCGTTCATCCCCGCCGCTCCTTATCGACGCTGACGGCGACGGAACACTTGAAACCGAAACGAGATCCATTCAGGTTTTCCAGGATTATTTCGTTCCTTCGATCGCTTTCTCCCTCGCATTGGATTATTGGGGCACCTCATTCGCCGACTGCGATATACAGGTCGGGAAGATCATCACCATTCCCCGCAAGGGTTCCGCCCCGGTAACGGTAGCTGTCGATGATCAATGCGCAATGCTTATCAATTTTGCCGGCCTTCCGTCCTCGGCTGCGGGGGACGGTTATCAGACTTTCCCTGTGCGCTCCTATGCGGGATATGCCCGCGAGACACAGGAAGATACCTCGACATGGCCCTCTACCCGTGCCGTGGGCGGAAAGATCATCATGGTCGGCGCCTTCGACAAGGGAATGGCAGCCGACGAAAAACAGACTCCCTTCGGGATGATGTTCGGGATTGAGATTCATGCCAATACGTTGAATACCCTGCTTACCGGGAATTTCATCAATTACCTGCCCAAACCGCTGAACATGCTTCTGACCTTCCTGGCGATCATGCTCATAGCCCTGATCGCCGCACGGATGAAAAATCTGTTTTCCCTTCCCATATCCCTTTTGATTGCGGTCGTCATGTTTCTTGCATGTTCATTCCTGTTTGACTCAAGCAATATTTTGATCAACTACAGCATACCCTTTCTCGGGATGCTGTTTACCTATGTGACAATCGTGCTGTACCGCTCGAGCACCGAGGAACGCGAGAAACGAAAGATACGCGCGATGTTCGGCAAATACGTAAGCCCCGACGTCGTCTCGCAGATGCTCGAAAATCCGCCCGAGCTCGGAGGAGTCGACCGCGAATTGACGGTGTTTTTCTCGGATATCCGCGGCTTTACCAGCATGTCTGAAACACTGACCCCGCAGGAACTGGTGGGTCATCTGAACGAATACCTTACCGCGATGACCGACATCATCCTTGAAACCGGCGGAACCCTGGATAAATATGTCGGGGACGAGGTTATGTGTTTCTGGGGCGCCCCTCTTGAAGTGAAAGATCATGCGGTCCGCGCGTGCAATTGCGCGTTACTGCAAAAGGCGAAGCTCGAGGAACTGAACCGCAACTGGCCGCCTGAAAAGCGGATCGCGATCGGCATCGGGCTCAACACCGGAATCATGACAGTGGGGAACATGGGCTCACCCGGCCGGATGAACTATACCCTCATGGGCGACAACGTGAATCTCGGCGCGCGGCTCGAGGGTACCAACAAGGTGTACGGGACTATGATCATCGTCAGCGAGTATACCTATGCCCTGGTCAAGGATCAGTTTGTTTTCCGCGAGCTCGACACCATCCGCGTGAAGGGGAAAAACCGTCCCGTTGTTATCTACGAACTGGTGGATTACGCGGGGTGAGAAAATTTTATTCCGGCTTTCTGCTGCTGCTTACGCTGCTCTTTTTTAGTACTGGCTGCGGGTTAGATACCTTTATCTACTTGTATCCGGTCACGCAGTTATTGAATAATCCCTTAGCGGGTTCAACGGATAATTTGTATAATTACTACAAGTTCCGCACTACCGATGCGGATAATACTGCCAATTCAGCGGACTATTTCAAGGGCTTCACAATTTACTACCGGATCTACAACAGCACCGCGGTACAGTCCCAGGATGCCTCCGACATCAGTACGGGAAACACGAACAATCCCGCGACCATTCTGAATTATATCGTGAATGTGAAAAAATATACCCGAATGACATCCTCCTTACGCATCGGTGCGTATCCGCTCATTCCCGCCGCTGCGGCAAACCGGGACGTGACGATAAGGCTGATAGATTACGGCACCACCGATCCGGCTGATTTTCTGGTGGACTCGGCAAGCTACGGTATTCCGCTTCGGACCAAAAATGACGGAACCGCGACCGATTCATTCGTTTTTTCAGAGATCGTCTCCTCCGATGTGGATGTGATGTACGCCTCCACGGGAGAAACGGATAAATGGTATGTGCAGTCCTATGTTCTTGCATACGGATATGACGGGTCGTATAAACCAATTTACAGTTCCCTTTTCAGCCTTGGGGTTATAACGATTTTTCAATGATTGACAAGGCTCAACACTTGACCTTTTTTGAGGTTTCGTATAAATTGATTTTATCGGGCGCTTAGCTCAGCTGGTAGAGCGTTTGGTTTACACCCAAAATGTCGGGAGTTCGATCCTCTCAGCGCCCATAGAAAGTAACCGTCACAATAGTGACGGTTTTTTTTTATCCCGTAAATATATCCAATAATTCAAATGCACGCAGTAATTGTTATCGAGAGGGAAATATCATATAAAATCACTATTCGTATGTAAAAGTAGTTGACGTGTATTACAATTAAATCAATACATGTTTGATGAAAATCCTCGTGAAGCAGGGAAAAATGGCCAATACTGATATTCAATCCTGGTCTATAGTTGAATTGCGCCGGAAAGCCGAGGAAAAGGCACGGACAATTGCCGCGATTGTACCGGAAAACATAGTCGATCTTTCCCCCGAACAGACATTCGAAATGCTCCATGAATTGCGTGTTCATCAGATTGAACTTGAAATGCAGAACGAGGAGCTGCGCCGCGCGCAGGCTGCCCTCGATTCTTCGCGGGCTCACTATTTTAATTTGTATGACCTGTCTCCCGTAGGTTATTGCACTATAAGAAAGGACAGCCAGATAATCGAAGCAAACCTTACTTTCGTATCCATGCTGGGCTATACCCGGGACTTCCTTTACGGTCAGCTTTTTCACTCGTTTGTGTACAGCACCGATCAGGACCGGTATTATCTTGAAAGAAAAAAGCTTTACGAGACCGAGAAAGCGCAGGAGTGCGAACTCCGTATGGTAAAAAAAGACGGCACCCCTGTTTGGGTGCTTCTGGAATCAAATATGGTAACGGACCCGGGCGGTGAAGGTCTGTGCCGGATGGTTATCCACGACATCGGGACGCGAAAGGAAACGGAGAAGACGCTTCATGAAAGCGAGGCAAAATACCAGCTTTTTTTTGCCGGAGCCGGAGACGCAATTATCATTCATGATGAAAGGGGCCGGATACTCGAAGTCAACGAGCTTGCATCTTCGCGCATGGGCTATACATGCGAAGAAATGACTGCCATGACGGTAGATCAAATCGATTCGCCGAATGAGTCTCTATATGCAAGCGAACGAATTATACGCTTGATGGAAAACGGCAGGCACTCCTTCGAGACGGTGCATCAAACCAGGGACGGTCAATTGATTCCGACCGAGGTAAATGCAAAAAAAATTGAATGGAAAGGAAAACCGGCAATGATGAGCATTTGCCGGGATATATCCAAACACAAGAAGGATGAACTGGAAATCCGGAATCTCCTGCAGGAAAAGGAAATAATCCTGAAAGAAGTCCATCACCGCATCAAGAACAACATGAACATGGTGTACGGCCTTCTGTACCTTCAGGCAAACGCGCAGGCAGATCAGGTAACGCAAAATATACTGAACGAGGCAGCCGGAAGGGTAAAGAGCATGATGGTGCTCTACGACAAGTTGTACCGATCGGACAAATATGACGGACTCAATTTAAAGTATTTTCTCTCTTCCCTTGTCCTTGAAATTATTGCCCAATTCTCGGGCATCCTGAATGTGGACACTGACATCCGCATAGAGGATGTTGTCGTAAGTACCGATAAGCTTTCACCTCTCGGGATAATCATCAACGAACTTATTACCAATTCCATGAAGCATGCCTTCAGCAATTCAAATCGGGGGATACTACGGATTTCTGCTGATAAGGACGGATCGATGATTACCGTCGTGTATCAGGATAACGGGATCGGATTGCCGGAAGAAGAGGCGATCAAAAACGCAGGCGGATTCGGGATGGAGCTCGTAAGCGGTCTGATGCAGCAAATTCAGGGTACAATTTCCATTGACAGAAACAATGGAACAAAATATGTGATCGTATTCGAGGAATAAATGAGAAGAACAGACAGAGAAATTACCGACAAGGCGGAAATTGCCGCTATTCTAGCCAAGGGTGATGTGTGTCATCTTGCCCTCGTGGATGGGCACCTGCCGTACATAGTTGCGCTCAACTATGGCTGCGTCTGGGAGGACGGACTGCCAGTGCTGTATTTTCATTGCGCCCTTGCCGGGAAAAAACTCGACGTGCTGCGGGCGAACAGCGCGGGCTGCTTTATGGTTGACATTGATCATGTGCTCACCGGCGGCGAGAAGGATTGCGACTGGGGAATGAGCTATAAAAGCGTGGTGGGTTTCGGCTTCGTAGCGATAGTCGGGGAAGGTCCGGAGCGAAAGAAGGGCCTGGATTCCCTCATGAACCACTATACAGGCCGATCGGAGTTTTCCTATGATGAAAAGGTATTTGCCATGACTTCAATGCTGAAAATGACGGTTACCGAAATAAGCGGTAAAAGAAAAAACTGACTCCGGGTGTGGAAGTGCGGACCGCAGATGGGTATATTTCCGTGTTTTCTGCTTTCTTGACCGCCATTGAAACAATGGGTATTATCAATCTATGAAAAAGCAGGAAAAGCTGGAAAAGCTGGAAAAGCAGGTAAAATCCGTACAACCGGTTACTCACGGATTGAACAAGCTGATAATCAAGGGTGCGCGAGAGCATAACCTCAAAAACATAGATATTGAGCTTCCAAGGGATAAATTGATCGTCATTTCGGGGCTTTCCGGCTCGGGAAAGAGCTCTCTTGCCTTTGATACTATTTTCGCGGAAGGTCAGCGCCGGTATGTCGAATCTCTATCAGCCTATGCCCGCCAGTTTTTGGGGCGTATGGACAAGCCCGATATCGACTATATCGAGGGTCTGTCCCCGGCCATTTCAATAGAGCAGAAAACCACCCACAAGAATCCCCGCTCGACCGTGGGCACCGTAACCGAAATTTATGATTATTACCGTCTCCTGTACGCCCGCATCGGCCATCCCCATTGTCCCCAGTGCGGGAAGGAAATTCGGGAACAGTCGATTGACCAGATAATCAATACCATCATGGGTTGGCCCGAAGCGACCAAAATACAGATACTCTCTCCGGTGATACGGGGTAAAAAGGGCGAGCACCAGAAGGTACTCGCGGATGCAAAAAATGCAGGCTTTGTCCGCGCCCGTGTCGACGGTATGCTGGTCAACCTTGAAGACGAAATCAAGCTGGACAAGCAGAAAAAACACAGCATTGAAATCGTGGTCGACCGCATCGTCCTGAACAGTGATGTGCGCAAACGCCTCGCCGAATCGGTCGAGACGGCGCTCACCAGCTCGGGTGGAACCATTCTTGTCACCCGGGGCGAAACGGAGGTTTTCTTCTCGCAGAAAAACGCCTGTCCCGACTGCGGTATCTCGATACCGGAACTGCAGCCCCGGCTTTTTTCATTCAACAATCCCTTCGGAGCCTGTCCCGAATGCACGGGCCTCGGCGCGCGGCAGGAATTCGACACTGACCTGATCATTCCCGATCCCCACCTTTCCTTTGACGAGGGAGGCATCCTTCCCTACAATCCCGACGCGGCATGGAACCGGAGCCGATTCGAGGCGCTGGCCAAACATTATAAATTCTCCCTGGCAACGCCGATCAACGAGCTTTCCAAAAAGGTATACTCGATAATATTGAACGGCTCCGGGGATGACGCGATCGACTTTGTGTATGAAAACAGGGAAGGGACCGGACAGTTCAAATACCACCAGAGCTGGCCCGGGGTTTTTGCCGACATGAAAAGGCGCTATACCGAAACTTTTTCCGATTCGCAAAAGGAAAATTTTGAAAAATACATGACCAACCGCGAGTGTGATGTGTGTCACGGAAAGAGACTCAAGAGCGAAGCTCTTGCGGTGACCGTGTGCGACCGGAATATTTTCGAGCTTTCGAGCCTCTCGGTGGCGGACTCGCTGGATTTTTTCCAGAATATAAATCTCAGTGCGACCGAAGAGCAGATCGCGCGTCAGATACTCAAGGAGATCAACGCGCGGCTCAACTTCATGAAGAACGTCGGTCTCGATTATCTTTCGCTTGAACGCAAGGCGGCGACCCTCTCGGGCGGCGAAGCCCAGCGCATCAGGCTTGCGACGCAGATCGGCTCCAGCCTCATCGGCGTGCTCTATATTCTCGACGAACCCTCGATCGGCCTTCATCAAAGGGACAATCAGCGCCTCATCGATACCCTTTTATATCTGCGTGACCTCGGCAATACCCTCATTGTCGTCGAGCATGACGAGCAGACTTTGCGTACCGCGGATCACATTGTCGATCTCGGCCCGGGAGCCGGTGCGCACGGCGGCTATATTGTCGCACAGGGAACGCCTTCCGAGGTCATGAAGGTGAAGGAAAGCCTGACAGGCCAGTACCTCGCGGGCACTCTCAAGATGGACATACCGGATGAGCGGCGCAAAGGAAACGGGAAGGCGATCGTCCTGACCGGCGCCACCGAGCACAACTTGAAAAACATCAGCATCGAGATTCCTCTCGGCGCCTTTACCTGCATCACGGGCGTGTCGGGCTCCGGAAAATCAACCCTGCTGTCGGATGTGCTTTTCCCCGCGATATCCAACAACGTGATGAGGACGAACCATCCTCAAGGGGCATACAAAAGACTTTCCGGCCTCGAGCATATCGACAAGGTCATCAACATAGACCAGAGTCCGATCGGCAGAACGCCGAGATCGAATCCGGCGACTTATGTCGGCGTCTTCACCGGGATACGGGATTTATTTTCGACCCTGCCCGACGCGAAGGTCCGCGGCTACAAGGCGGGCCGCTTTTCGTTCAACGTGAAAGGCGGCCGCTGCGAACATTGTCAGGGAGACGGAACCCTGACTATCGAAATGAACTTCCTTCCCGACGTATATATAACTTGTGACGTTTGCAACGGGAAGCGTTTTAACCACGAAACACTCGACGTGCGGTATAAGGGAAAAAATATCGCTGATGTGCTCGACATGACGATAGAGGAAGCGGCGGATTTTTTCTCGGCCATTCCGCACATCGCCCGCAAGATGGAAACCCTGCTTTCGGTAGGGCTCGGCTATATCAAGCTTGGACAGTCAGCGCTCACACTCTCGGGCGGAGAGGCCCAGCGGGTAAAGCTCGCAAACGAACTCGCGCGGCGATCCACCGGCAAGACTCTCTATTTCCTGGATGAACCGACGACAGGGCTTCACTTTGCCGACGTCAAGCAGCTGATGCAGGTTATCAACCGCCTGGTAGACCAGGGAAACACCGTGGTCATGATAGAGCATAACCTCGACGTCATTCTTCAGGCGGACCGTCTGATCGACCTCGGTCCCGAAGGCGGAGTCCGCGGAGGGCAGGTAATCATCAGCGGAACACCCGAGGAAATTTCCCGCTGCAAAGAATCGTTTACCGGTTTTTACGTCAAGGAATTGATGGACCGGTCCAGATGACAAGAAGATTCTTTCTTCTCTTTTTTCTGATAGCCTGCGCTTTTATGTACGGAGCCGAGCGCATCGTCACAATCGAGTCCGCCCGCACCAGCGAGTATATTAAAACGAAACCGGAAGTCCAGAGCGGACAAAATGGGCAGACAGGCACAGGCATTGCAGCCGATGCGGGGGCAGCTCCTCAAGCGAGCGAGGTTTTGCGCTTCAGCGGCGATGTCGTGATTGTCGTCACCGAAGGTGAATCGGTTTCGCGGATCGGTGCCGATGAAATTATATATGACAAAAACCGGGATACGCTTGAAGCACGGGGACACGTGAAATACCGGCATACCACCGGAGGCACTTCCTCCGAGGAGTTTGCCGGCGAGGCCCTGCTTTTCAATATTAAAATCCAGGAAGGCGTCTTTTTGAATGGGGCCGTTACCCAAAATTCCGGCACTGCCTCAATCGATCCGTATATAATACGCTCGGAGGTTACCGGGCGTGATTCGAGCTCGACCATGGCATTCCGAAACGGGGTGCTGACTACCTGCGACGCTCCGGAACCCCATTGGACAATCAACGCTTCGCGGATATGGCTATTGCCCGGAAACGAGATAGCTATCCTGAATGGCGTTTTTTTTGTCGGTTCGCTCCCCGTGTTTTATATTCCCTTTTTCTATTACCCTTCGGACGAGATGATAATACATCCGGTTTTCGGTTTCAGAAACCGCGAGGGTTACTTTGTACAAACCACCAGTTATCTTGTCGGCCGGAAACCGATTGAGCAAAAAACGGCTTCCCAGGCAGGGCCCTCTTTTTCTAATTTTCTTCAGGGTGATACCCTCAAAGAACAAAAACACAATGGCCTTTTTCTGCAGAATCTGGAAACGCCCGCGAAAAATTTAAATTCGAATTATCTGAAGCTGATGGCTGATGCCTATTCCTCTCTTGGCAGTATGATCGCCCTGGACGGTTCTTTCACCCCGAATTTATTTTTAACCAAATTGACATTCACAGGCGCCATAGGTTTTTCAAAAAATCTCTATCCTCCCGCAACGAAAGAATCCCTGGTGTATTCAACTTATGACTCCCTCGGGAAGGAAACGTATAATTCCGGATGGTTTTTCGGAAACGAAGTGCCTTTCCGCTATCGGGCGAACCTTGCTTTCCAGATTGACAAAAAACCGTTTCAGCTTTCAGTTGCAGTTCCCATAGTATCGGACACGGTATTCAAGTCCGATTTTTTGAACCGATCGGAAGATTTGAACTGGTTCAAATTGCTGACAAGCCAGGACCAGCTTGCAAAGACTACGACTCCTTCCGAGGAAACTACCTATACCTGGAATATCAGGGGTTCAATCCTTCCCGATGTTTCCTTTTTCAATCCATGGATCAAGACCGCATCTGTCACCAATCTTTCTGGTTTGCTCCTTTTCGAATCGCAGCAGAACAAATCACTTTCAGGCGAGAAGCTACTCTATTCCCCGGAGAAGAAATTTTTCTATCCTTCCACAATCAGGCCGGAAATAAAGCTTTCATTCGGAGGCACGTTGTACTCGTCGGAGGCATCCCCGGCTGCCGCGAAAAAGGAAACAGAAACAGAAACCGCAACAGTCAAGCCCGAGAGCGCAGGAATACTCAATCCTTTTACGGAGGAAACCCTTACCCCGGAGGCAGCCGTTTCTTCCGGGCCGGCCGCTGCAGCAGCACCTCAGGCATCCGCGGACGAGAACACGAATCGCTATATGCCCTCAGCCGGAAGCGGTCTTGTTCCCGAGCTGAATCCGCCGGTAGCCGCCTATTCGGTGACATGGAACCTCGATCCTTCGTTTCTTCAGGAAATAAAGTATGATTCAACAAACTGGAGCAGTCCCGGCGACATCAAATGGAATAAATATTCCTCGATCTATTATCAATTGCAGAACACCGCCAAACTGCAAGGCATATACTCCTGGGATACAGACCTACTTTCAGTTGCTTCAGGTATCACCTACACGGGTATAAAACAGGAGCATCCCTTTTTATCAGATACTGTTCCATCACTCAGTACATCGGCCCTGCGCGACGTCATCAAACTGAATGATTACAAGGCGAATATTTACACGATTTCCACCGCTGATTCTGTCAAGATTGTGCCCTTTAACCGCAACCCCTATTTTAAGCCCATATCCCTGGCCTGGAATATGAACGCAGATTTGATAAGGACTGTCTTTGACGGAAAGGTCGACAATCCGGACTGGAAAACCGAGACCTTTGACTGGGACAAAAAATATATCAAGGTACATACAGCGACAACGGCGCTCGGAATTTCGCTTGCCAATTATGAACAAAAGATAACCGTAGAGAGTAACCTTTCTCCCCTGCTGGAGTCATATAAGGGCACCTCGGGATTTTCCTGGTTTTTTGGATCCCTTGTAATGGATTCACGCCTGTATGAAAAAGAAAAAGCGTATAAAAAATGGTTTTGGGATCCTTTTACACTTTCCCTGAACTGGAAATTACCTTTGGATGTTATTCTCAGCCAGCAGTTTGTGTATGATATCGAGGAAGACACCCCCTCGAGGCTGAATTTCACCGCAAGCCGCGGCTATTTTTCGGCCTTTTACACCATTAATAATACAATTCCGTATATTCTAGATCGCGATAACGGTTGGGTATTCGACGGGACAAAAAAGAAATTCGTCCCTTCCGCCGCCGGGTTTACCTTCAATAACGGCTCAAAACCCCTGCAGTTGTATCAATGGAAGAACCGCATTTTTTTCCAGGCAAATCTCGCGTCCAATCTGTCATTTAATCTATTAAAATTAACCGACAGTAATTTCGATTTTATTCCGACTATTACTTTGAAAATATTCGAATTTATGGATATTTCGTTTAGCTCAAACAGCCGCAATGATGTTATCGCAAGGTACTTTCAGGATTGGATCAATTTACCCGCTCCCTTGCCCGGTGAAACCAATCTTGGAAATGATTTGATCAAATCCTTTAATTTCTTTAACCGACAGGATAGGGAGCAGTCCGGTTTCAAGCTGAAAAGCTTGAACATTGATATTACGCATTATCTGCACGATTGGACCATGAGTCTTAAAACCACACTGAAACCGGAATTGAAGACAACAAACAATGTGACGAGGTATGATTTTATACCCACAATAACCTTTATGGTCCAATGGAAACCGATATCGGACATTAAAGTCTCGGTGAAATCGGAAAAGGACGTGTTTTCGCTCAATACCGGGGATACTGCGCCTGTTACTGCTGCCGCGACGCCCTAGTCCTGAACGCTTGACTGGTCAGTACTCTTATATGTACACTTATGCAGGTATGAACCGAAAAAAAATAAACCATCCTGGTCACCGGATATTCCTGTATTTGATTGAAATAATGAAGGAAAGATCCGGTTTGATTATTCTGTTATCCGCTACATTTGTGCTTTTGGTGTTTGCCACCTACTTCAGTTATGTCGAGATAAACGGATTCAGGCAGCTGAATCTTGTTGATTTTGAAATCGGTAAGGTCGCCGACCGCGATGTAATCGCGAGGCGCGAGCTTTCGTATATCGACGAGAATGCGACCCGCATCCGGCGGGATGCCAGACAGCGGCTTGTCCAGGCTGTTTTTCGCTATGACAGGGAGCTTTCCTCAAGCATGCTTACCGCCTACTCGCAGTTTGTCGAGTATCTGGAAAACACCACCCGAAATATTTCGGGATCAGAACAGTTTGTTCTGCAAGTCCAGCAGCAATATCCGGGAATCCTTGAAAAGAAGCAAATTCAGACTCTTTTCAACGCGTCCGACCGGATCGGTATTTTAGGGGTTTCTCTCAATATTTTCAAGCAAATCGTGGCGGAAGGGATTGCCGCATTCCCCGACGCGGGAATGGAAAAATTCAATCAATCCGATGTCGAACTGGTCGGCTGGAAAAGCGATAGACAGGAACGCATGGAAATCGCCAAGGATTCCCTGTTAACCTTCGCCGAACTGCGCACCTATACCGGAAATGCGCTTACCTTGATGCGTAAGTCGCCTGCAATGACCGATATCATCCTTTCCCTGATACAGCCTTTTTTAAAGGAAAACCTGATTTACCAGACCGAGGAAAGCGAGTCGAAGCTGGAGGCTGCGATCCGTCAGGTTGCCCCTGTTCTGGTTGTAATCCAAAAAGGTCAGAAAATCATCAAGCGGGGCTTTATTATTTCAGATGAAAGCTATTCACAGCTTGAGGCCCTTGCGAATTCCGGCGTCTACATAGACACAAGGCTTTTTATCGGCACGATACTCTGCCTGCTCGGCATCGTGATAACGGGATTTTATATTTTCACTACGGGTATTCTGGGGATTCATCTTCAGTTCAGGAACGTGGTCATGCTCGTGCTCTCTTTTTCGCTTTTATACATTCTTGTTCTTATTCTGAGCAGGATCCAGGCTTTTCATCTTCCGCTTGATCTTGCCGTGGTCATTCCGGTGGCCATGATAACCATGCTCATTACCGTGCTGATCGACCATCGCGCCGCAATCCTCATGTCCTTTATTTTTTGTCTGGGTATCCTTTGCGCATCCGGATTTGCCCTTGCGCCGGCCCTTTTCGTGCTTTTCTCGGGGATAGCCGGAGTGAGTGTCATGCGCATTACCGGCAAGCGCATCGACCTAGTTAAATCAGCCTGTCTTCTCGCCCTGATAAATCCTGTTATCATCGGCATTTTATATCTGATTATGCCCGGCTCCTCCAGGGATTTTTCTTTCGCCATGATTGTCGCCTCCTTTAACGGGTTTATGAGCGGTATACTCGTTTTGGGTTTCCTGCCGATTCTGGAGTCCGCCCTGAATACCTCGACCAGTTTCCGCCTGATGGAGTTTTCGGATCTCAACTCTCCCATCATGAAAAAGATGCTTCTGTCAATATCGGGAACTTATAACCATTCAATCATGGTCGCTACCCTTGCGGAGAGTGCCTGCCGCGAAATAGGAGCGGATTCCCTCCTGGCGCGGGTCGGCGCCTATTACCACGATATAGGGAAACTGGATCAGAGCGAATATTATGTAGAAAACCAGATTGATTACAACAAGCACATGGACATCAATCCGCGCCTTTCAGCGACGATAATCCGTAGCCATGTCAAGCAGGGAATCGAGAAAGCCCGCCAGATGCGCCTCCCGCGCGAGGTTATCGAGATAATCTCGGAACACCATGGCAACAGCCTCATATACTATTTTTACAACGAGGCAAAAAAGCTGAATGACACGGTCAATCCCGAGGACTTCATGTATCCGGGAACGCCTCCGCGGAGCAAGGAGTCGGCCGTCGTAATGCTCGCCGATGTAGTGGAAGCGGCTTGCCGTACCCTCGACAAACCATCGGTACCCAGACTGGAGAAATTCATCAATGAGCTTGTGGGCAAAAAAATAGAAACCAATCAGCTGGACAACTCAAATCTGACGTTCAGCGAGATCGGGATAATAAAGAAAACCTTCGTGAATATACTCGCGGGCTATTACCATTCACGCATCGAATATCCCCACCAGAAGGATCCCGACACGATGGAAAACGCGATCAAAGAAGTCGTATTAAAAGGAAAAAGAGCATGAGTAACTGCATTAACGTAGACTGCGACGAACACATTTCAAGGCCGTCCTGGCTCGATAATGTCGTTCCCTTCATGGACAAGATTCTTGAGCGGCTTGACATTGATAACTGGGAACTTTCGGTGCTTTTTTGCGACGACGCTTTCATCGCTGACCTGAATAAAAAATACCGGAATATCGATGAGGCGACCGATGTTCTTTCTTTCGAGCAGGGCGATGAGTATATCGACGACGAGGATGTTACCTGGTTTAACGCAGGTGACATAGTAATAAGCCTCGAGATGCTGAAGAAAAACGCCGAGCACTTCGAGGTGAGCGTCAACGAAGAGCTGAAGAGGCTTCTTGTTCATGGGATTCTTCATCAGGACGGGATGGACCATTCGGACAATTCGCCCGAGCAGGATATGCTTCAGTTTCAGGAGCATATGCTTGTTGGATTCGCTGACGATGTCGTTTTCAAGGAATAGGCAATGAGCATATTCGGGAAGCTGAGAAAAAAAGCCAACGGCCTTTCTCCCGTTCTGCACGAAAAATTGAACGAGGCTCTGAACGACGAAAAGCGCGACATGATCCGAGGCATCGTTGATCTCTCGGATACCTCGGTCAAAGAGGTGCTTATACCCCGCATCGACGTTGACTTTCTCTCGATCGACATCAGCGGCGACGAACTTCTCCAAAAAGTCGCTGAAAGCGGGCATTCCCGATTTCCGGTATACAAGGAGTCGATCGACAACGTTGTCGGAGTTCTGTACGTGAAGGACTTGATTGCGCTCATGTCGAAAAAAGAAGAGATCGAGCTCGAGAAAATAATCAGAAAGCCTTTCTTTGTTCCCGAATCAAAGCGGATCGACGCGCTTCTGCGTGAGTTTAAAAGGCGGCATATACACATTGCGATCGCGATTGACGAATACGGCGGGGTATCGGGCATCGTCTGCATGGAAGATATCATCGAGGAGATAGTCGGGGATATCCAGGACGAATTCGACAATGAGCGTGAGGACATCCTGTCAATCGGCGACGGAATATGGCTCTGCGACGCGCGCGTCAACCTTGACGATCTCGCTCCCATCTTCGCGGAGGACCTTCCCGACCAGGAGTTCGATACGCTGGGCGGTTTTGTATTCGATCTTTTCGGGAAAATCCCGGTCAAGTATGAAAAAGTATCATGGAAAAATTTCGATTTTATAATCCAGGACATGGAAGGGCACCGTATTAATACCGTTAAAGTAGTTACCAAAAAAGAAGGATTGGAAAAGTGAAAAACCGTCTTGTTCTTTGTTTTCTCCTGGGAACCCTTTCTCTGTTTGCCGATCCAGTCCGCTCTTACAATGAGGGTAGGTCTTTTCAGGATGACGAGGATTGGTATCGTGCGATCGAGAGCTATCAGGAAGCCCTGCGGGAAAATCCCTCATACAATGTAGTTTATCAGGGCCTCTCGGAATGTTTTTATTCCCTCGGCGAATACGAGCAGGCATTGACCCAGGTGATTCAGGCTGAGACTTATAAAAAAAACGATCCCGTTCTTTTAAACCTCCACGCTTTTATATTGGTCGGCCTGGGGAAACTTGACGAGGCTTCGGTCATTTTCAAGAAGGTACTCGATACCTGGCCCAACGACATCAGCGCGCGCTTCGGCATAGCCGAGATCGATATCAGCTCGGGCCGGATCACTTCCGCATCGGGTCAGTATCTTGACGCTCTCAAACGTTTTCCGGAAAACCGGAAAGCCCTTTTGTCCCTTGCTCTGGTGAGCAAGGAAACGGGGAATAATGCGGCCGCGCGGGATTATATGACGAAGGCTCTTCAGTTTCACGGTGACAATCCCCAGGTATTCTATTACGCTGCCTACCTTGCATCCCTCGACGGTCAGCTCGGCGAGGCCGAGGGCCGCGTACGAACCGCCCTATCACTGAAAAGCACCTATGATGACGCGAATGAACTCCTTGCCACAATATTGTACAAAACAGCTCGCTATACCGAGGTTCTGGATATCTGCGACCAGCGAATAGCCGTAGACCGCAATCATGTAAGCGCTTGGTACTTGCGCACCCTGTCCCTCGAAAAGCTTTCCCGGTACGAGGAAGCGATCAAGTCCGCACAAACGGGGCTTCAGGTAAGCAGTGAGGATGAACTGCTGCGTGCCTTGATGGAAGGCATCATTCTCCGGGTAATTCCCTTTGAGGACGGACGCCGTGCCTCCTGGGCCGCCTGGCATGTCGACAAGGCAAAACAGTTCGAGCAGAAAAATATGTCCGATCAGGCTCTGTATGAATACAGACGCGCCCTCAAGGTAAACCCCTATGACATAACCAGCCGACAGGCATACGCGAAACTCCTCCTGACCCGGGGCTACCCGGAACGCTATCTGGAGCAGCTCCAGTTCGTGCAGTCTCTTGGAAAAAGCACGAACGCGATTAATGACGCGGTGGAGTCCTACGGGAAACTTCTCGTCAATTCGGTACCCAATAAATGGAAAATTGATCCGCTCAATCTCGACAAGGGGCATACATCGATAGGTTTGTACTATCAGAATGACGTGTCGAATATCATACACCCCGACTCGGAGCGGATAACGACCGCAATGATCGCCGAAGTGTTCAGCTATGATTTGCGTTTTGCCGTCGTGGGGAATGAGGCGCCGGTCGCGAGTTATTCCGAGGCTTTCAGGTCATCGCGCGAAAAAGGCGAGGATTACTTCGCCCTCGTAAAGTTCCGCGAGAACAACAGGGACGTCCAGATAACGGTCGATCTCTATGTGTCCAAAACAGGATCGCGCGCGGACAGCTTTTCGGTTTTCCGCACGGGAAATGACCGCTATTCGAATGCCCTCAGGCGCCTTGTTCAGTCCGTTGCCGCCTCGATGCCTCTCCGCGGGGCAGTGCTTGGCAGATATCAGGCGGATTCTGTCATAGATCTCGGCAAGAGCGACGGGGTTATCCTCGGACAAAAATTCAACGTGATTCTGAAAAATACTGTGAGCGTCAAGAACGAGGGGATTGGACTTCAGTTTGATCCTTCGAATGTGCTGGGCGTATTTACCATTACGACCGTGGATGAGGACGTTTCACAGGGGAAACTGGAGCGGAGCGGTTTTTTTGACCGGGTTAATACCGGTGACACTGTTCTCCTTAAGCCCGAAGAAACGGTAAAAGCGGCAGCAGCCTCCAAAGTCGACTCCCCCGTGCAGACCGCGCCTCTTCTCTTGTCGCTTCTCAGGAAAATCAGATAAGAGAGCCCATTTTCTCCAGCACATAATGAATCCACTCGCGTGACTGATTATAGTAGGTGTCCTGCGCCAACAGCAATTCAAGCAGGGCCGCCCGGTAGTTTCCCGTAAAATAATAAGCCTCTCCCAGGTAAAAATGGGTGCGTGCGGTCGTTTCCTCCGTTCTCCGTATCGCCAAAAAATCCTTCAATGAGGTAATCGCCGCGTCCCAGGACTCGGTGGTAAAATTTGTTTCAAGAATTTTTTTCAGACTATATTCCTCTCCGCCTGATACCGATTTGATATCGGAAAGAAATACATACGGGCTTCTCTTCATATCCCGCCTGACCGTTTTAATTCCGGTAAGGCTTGAGATTATTTTCTCCGTTTCGGGGGAAAACTGCCATTTCTGTACGGCTGCTGTGTGCGATACATTCAGGAAGGGAAGGGGCATCGGACGTAAACTGGGAAGATTGATTCTCTGAATTCGGGCAAAGCTTGAGGGAATTTCGACCGGTATCCTGTTGGTATTTTCATTTTCGACAAAATGCACGGTTCCTGACCGTATCGTATCCTCGTCAAGCAGTGCATAGTAATACGGCACACCCGGAACGGGGTAGTCGACATAGGGCGTACCCGTGTCTGAAAAGCTTGAAACGACTATTGCCTGTACGAGACTGTTCATGCCGGTAAATGAAGAAGTAGACCTGTACAGGACAAGGGGTTTGTTCCTGATGGAGGACTTCCATGTGATGATTACCGCGTCATTCCGGGTGATCGTGTCGAAGGTGCTGATTCTTGTTTCCTCTGCAGTCGCCTTCGATGGGCCGGATGTAACCGCAACCAGAAGGGAATTGCTGACCGGCAAAAAAAACTCGTATAGGGTACCATCGCGATCCCGGGACAGGACGGCATAATAATAGTCCTGTCCGTCTTCAATGGTGTCCTGGAAGGTGGTTGCGGTGTAGGGGACTTCTCCCCGTTTTTCTGCGGCGTAGTAGTTTGCGGCGGTAATCGGCTTCTGTGCGCGGAAAATGAGGCTCTCGCCTTCAATTCCCGGGGCCGGCATCCAGGAGAGGGTGACGGTGTTTCCTGTGCAGAGTGCGTTCAATCCCGAGACAACCGGGGCGGGGGGGACTTCCCTTTCAGCGGAAGTAAGAGGCACTACCTGCGCAAAAAGAACGGAAACGGCGAATAACGATGGAAGTATCAAAAAAATCACTCTTTTCATGCAAATTCCCCTCAAATTCTATTTTCGCAGTTAATTGATGATTTGACAAGATATTTTCTTTCCCGTATTCTAAGATATGTTTGTTTCAGTCGTTCTTGATCCGGGCGGTGAAGAATCTGCCCGTCAATTAGCCGAATTACTCGCAACCTACGGGTTTGAAAAAGTTCAGCGCGCGTGCTGGGAATCGGTCGCCATCAATGACCAGATATTGATAAAACTCAAACAGGAAATTGATCAACTTACCGATTATTACGACAGCGTACGCCTGTACCAGTTTCCCGTGGACGGGTTATTGGCGATAACGGTACTCATAAAGAAAAAATGGAAAAGGATCGTAGTGAAACCCCCCGTCGCTGCACCGGAAACGCCCCCCGTCAGGAGAACCAAATGATACTTCAGGAATGTAAAGCACCGATAACCGCTCTCAAGACAACCGTGAAAGAAATATGGGGGCGTCTTTGACTCGGATGCGATAAAAGCGAAAATAATCGAAAAAGAAGACTTTTCAGGTACTCCGGGCTTTTGGAATGATTCAAAAAAGGCCGAAAAAACAATGGCCGAGCTTCGTACCCTGAAAAACAAGATAGAACCCTGGGAAAAGCTGATGGTTCAGATCGGGGATCTTGAAGCCCTCTTCGATCTGGCCGACGAATCCCATGACGAATCCATGGCAGGCGAGATTGAGGCCGGACTCAAAGAGGCCCAAACCGGTTTTGACAAGCTTAATATCCTGAATCTCCTGTCCGACGAGGTAGACCGCAACGGCGCCTTTTTGACGATACATGCGGGTGCAGGCGGTACCGAAGCCTGCGATTGGGCTCAAATGCTCTCCCGGATGTACGTGCGCTGGGCAGAAAGGCGCAAATACAAGATTGAGACCGTCGATATGCTTGAAGCGGACGGCGGAATCAAATCCATTACCCATCAAATAACAGGCGACTATGTATTCGGCTATCTGAAAGGCGAGGCCGGCGTGCATCGCCTGGTACGCATCAGTCCTTTTGACTCGAATGCCCGGCGCCATACTTCCTTTTCTTCGGTATATGCTTTTCCGATATTGGATGATACAATAGAGGTAGACGTTAGGCCCGAGGATTTGCGGGTTGACACATACCGCGCCGGCGGCGCGGGCGGACAGCACGTAAACAAGACCGATTCAGCCGTCCGCTTTACCCATCTTCCGACCGGAATCGTGGTCGCCTGTCAGTCCGAACGAAGCCAGATAATGAACCGCGCAACGGCAATGAGCATCCTGAAGGCCAGACTATACGAGTTTTACAAGGAAAAGAAAGAAAAGGAAAACCAGCGGTTTGCCACCGAGAAAAAAGACATCTCGTGGGGCAATCAGATCCGGTCCTATGTTTTTCAGCCCTACACCATGGTCAAGGATCACCGGACAAAGCATGAAACCGGAAATATTCAGGCGGTTATGGATGGAGATCTGGATCCTTTTATGGATACCTACCTGAGCAATAACTGGAAGGGACTATCTCCCGTAGGAGATGATGACGATTTATGAATACAATAGTGTGTCGTTCCCAAATACTGGCCTCTGAACTTGTGTCCCTTATGGCGCCGGAAGAAACACTTGTATTTCCGTCCGGAGGGGATGCCCCGAATACCCCGGTCCTGGTCAAGTGGCTTTCAGATTGTCTGAGGACACACCGGGTCAATACCGTATTTTATGAGCCAAGGTTTTTTATCGATCCCTCTCAATTCAGGGCAATCAGCCCTTCAACCCGCTTTATTGTGCTTTCTTCCCCGGGGGATGAACAGAATACGCAGGCAGCCCTCGTCTGCGGCGCGTGCGCGGTTATAGACAAACCCCTGCTGGCGCACGAAGTACGCGGAGTCCTTTCTCTTGTCTCGCAATAAATCCCTCCTTGCAATACTTCTCTTACTCGTTTTTTTCCGGTTGTCCTCTGAAGAAACCGGATGGGTGCTTGCCGCCGAGCCTTTTACCTCTGTCGGCGTTTCCCCGGTGTATGAAGATTTCTCGAAAGTGATTCCCCAGCTTCTTCTCGCGGGCATAGGCGGGATAGGCACACGAAGGATATTGAACACCGAAAAAAAATCACGGGAATCCCTCCTCATGTCCCAGGAAAGAATAAGGCTGATAAAGGAACGTTCCTCCCTGATTTTTACAAGGGACCGGATATTGCTTTCTTCTGATCCCGATTTGGTCAAGCTGCGGAAAACAAACGATGCCGAAAAAGCGATAGTCAAAAAGGAAGCGGAGATCCGTGCGCAGGACGAGAAGATCAAACAATTTCTCGCGGAGAACCTGACCGGAGACAGTTCCGAATCCCGAATCACGCTCTGGAAATCCGGAACAGATTTATACACGAGAAAAAGCGAATCATCCCTTCTTTCCTCCCTGACCGCGGACAAGATTTCAGCGCTAATAACCGGTTCCCTCGAGGATATCGCAGGCTACATGTACGTAACGGTGCAGGTGGAAACGGGTATTGATACCCTTTCATTTACCAGCGTTGCGGAAGCGGGTTCGTATGAAGACATTGAAACGCTTGTAACGTCCCTGACTGCCCGTCTCATTCCGGAAATAGCAAACAGTAAAACGGTTCATCTGCGGATTGCGCTTCAGCCCGATGATGCCAGCCTTTTTGTTGACGGTCGTCTGGTCACGGATGCGAGTATCCCAGTCGCCGTGTTTTCGGGGACACATGTCATCAATGCGTCGGCCGCCGGATACGCGAGCGCGGAAAAAAAGGCGGTTTTCGATTCCGCCGATACCTTCGCGGTAACTATTGCCCTTGAAAAGGAAAACCTTGTTTCGGTCAGTTTCAATACCGCAAAAATCAGCGGGTCCCTTTTCATGCACATACGATATTTCGGCGAAACCCCGCTGACTATTACGGTTCCGCCTTTGCCGGCAATCGGCGAGCTGGTAGCCGGCGATATCCATACCTATTTCATATTCGCTCCCGACAGGCTGACCGGTAAGGACAATCTGGCCATGACGGTGAAGCCGAACGGTATTACGACCGAGAAACGAATTGCTTCTCAGCGCAGCGTTCTTTACTGGTCGCTTGGCGCCCTGTATCTGTCGCTTCCGCTTTCGATGCTGTCAGCCGGGATCTATAATAATATGTATCAGGCGTATGTCGATGATAAGCTTCCTCTGACAAAAAGTACGGTCAACGGGATCAATAACTGGTCGCAAATCGCAATAGTCACCCGAGGAATCAGCATAGGCCTCGGTTTGAATACCGTTTTTCAGCTTGTAAGGTATTTTATCGCTGCCGAGCAGGCAACTCCGAAATTTGCGGAAGAAACAGTAAAATAAGCATGGAGTATATATGGCAAAGCTAAACTTCGCGGACGCCCTCAAAAAATTATTCGGAAATAATTCCCGTACCGACGATTCATTTTTCGAGAATTTGACGGACAGTCTGATCGAAGGCGATATCGGGGTGAAAACGGCGCTTGACCTGGGGGAAATGCTCGAGAAAAAATGCAGAACTCCCGGTTTCAACCGTGAACGGATACTCGAAGAGCTCCTGCGTCTTCTGTCTCCCTTTGTAAAGGAAATATCCCTGATGCCCGAAGAGGGCAAGGTCTCGATATATCTCGTGCTCGGGGTCAACGGGGTGGGCAAGACTACCTCTGCCGCGAAGATGGCATCCTGGTATGAAGGAAAAATCAAGGGCCCGGTGGTGCTTGCCGCCGCCGATACATTCCGGGCGGCAGCGATCGAGCAGCTGCAGTATCATGGTGAAAAAACAGGAGTAAGGGTGATCGCGCACAAGAGCGGATCTGACCCGGGAGCCGTGGTTTTTGACGCTGCCGATTCGGTCCGCGCACAGGGCGGAGGACTCGTCATCGCCGATACGGCAGGGCGCCTGCACAACAAGGATAATCTCGTAAGGGAACTTCAGAAAATCGACCGTATCGCTTCGGCGAAAGCGGATCCCTCCTGCTATAAAAAACTGCTCGTGCTCGACGCGACCACCGGACAGAACGGACTGCGGCAGGCTGAGGTATTCCATGAATCGGTCGGCATTGACGCGATAATCCTGACCAAATACGACTCGAGTGCGCGGGGCGGCATAGCGATAACCGCCGGAAAGGAACTCGGCCTTCCGGTTGCCTTTGTGGGAACCGGCGAAACCTATGCCGATTTTCAGCTCTTTGAGCGCGCATCCTATCTTGCCGATTTTACGGGAATACACGTCTGATGAAACGCCTTGTGTTGCTGTTTTTCTGCATACTCCTTTTTCAGGGCATTTTTTCGGAGACGGAAAATCTGTATACTCATTCCGCGTCCGACGGGGTGATTATTTCGGGATCGAACCGCTGGTATCTCGAGGAATTCGACACCCGCAACCGGCCGGTATCAGGCACGCTATGGGAAAAGGGCGAAATTCTCCAGCGCACGAACTGGCTGTATTTCAGCGACGATAGTCAGCAGGCCAGGACGAAAGTCGTTACAGGCATGGATAACTCGACCCAGACCGAATATGACGAAAAGGGAAATACCGTCCGCATTCAATCGAGTGACGGCAAGGGCAATGCAGTATCCGAAACCGTCAACGTCTATAGCGAAAAAAATCAGCTGCTCGAATCTTCTTTTACGAAAGAAAAAACCGTAACAAAAACGGTATTTGAATATTCATCGGATGACCTGATCAGAATGAAGGAAATGTACGTAAACGGGGAGCTGTCGATACGGTATGTGTATACCACCGAGGAAAACTGGACGGAAACAATATTCCGGAAATCTGTTCCCGTTTTGGTCGAAACCTATGAAAAAGGAACAAGGGTAAAAAACACAGATGAAAAAAAATGACAGAGCAAAACTGGAATGGGTTTTTTTTATCGCAAGGCGTTTCGGCTCCGTAGATTCACGGGGCCGTACAGCCCTGACGAGCCTTTTTTCCGTTCTCGGCATCGCCTTCGGTGTTACCGCCCTGATAGTTATCCTCTCGGTGATGAATGGATTTCAGATGGGCTATATCGACAGTATTCTTGAAGTCAGTTCATCCCACGTGCGCCTTTCCGGAACAAAAGAAGATATCGAGCAAATACGTAGCCTGCCGGGGATCAGCGCACTGACGGTCTTTTCGGAATCGCAGACACTTATGCAGGGAAAATTCGAAAAGCAGCAGGGCGTGCTTTTGCGTGCCGTCCCCTCAGGCATTATGACCACCGATACCGGATTTGCCTCCGCCCTGGTAATGGTTGAAGGCAGCTTTGCGATCAGCGAGCCCGGCACCATAGTGCTCGGGTATGAGCTGGCCCGTGAGCTTTCAGTCACAGTCGGCGACACAGTCTCCCTGGTTGCGGTCTCCGGGGACGCGTCCACGGATTTGTTTCCGGAAAAATCAAAGCTTGAGGTTCGCGGCCTGTTCCGTACCGGCTATTACGCTATAGACAATAGCTTCACCTTTATTTCGCTTGCAAATGCGGTCGCGCTTACCGGAACAGGTACGGAAATTTCCGCCGAAGTAAAACTGAAAGAGGTGAACGATGACGCGAAATTCATCTCCCTTGTGAACGCGCGGTTCCCGGACGTAAAGACTGAATCCTGGCGCTCATATAACAGGGCCTTTTTCGGTGCCCTCAGGGTCGAGAAAAATATGCTTCTGCTTCTGGTAGTTCTGATTTTCTTCGTCGTGACGGTGAACATCTATAACGGCATGAGACGCGCCGTCTATGAGAGGCGTGAGGAAATAAGCGTGCTTACCGCCCTGGGCGGCTCCTCGAAGAATGTGCAGTATATTTTTATCGCCAACGGACTCGGTATCGGTCTGTCCGGGGGGATTACAGGGCTGCTCACCGGATTATTGATCGCGATAAAAATCAATTCGGTTTTTGCGTTGGCGGAAAACACCGTTAATGGAATCAATGCTTTTATTTCCGCTCTTTTTTCGACCGGCTCAGGCGCAGTTTTTTCTCTTTTCAGCCCCGAGTATTTCTACATGAACGAAGTGCCCGTGCGGATCGTTTTTTCGGAAGTTCTTTTTGTGTTTTTATTCGCCGTGATGTCTGCGACCGCCGCTTCCTGGATGGCCAGCCGGGCAATCATCAAACTGAAACCTGCGGAGGTATTGCGCTATGAATGATCCGGTTCTTTTCCTTAACTCGGTGAGCAAATCTTTTGTGTCGACCGGAGAAAAGCTGACAATTCTTGATAATCTGAATCTTGCAATACTGCCTGCCTCAAAAACCGTCATCATCGGCGAGTCGGGATGCGGCAAGAGCACCCTATTGAATATTATCGGCGGGCTTGAAAGCCCGACTTCGGGTTCGATCAGAGCAGGTCCCTTCGAAGTGGAAACCCTTGATGAAAAAAGACTGACCCTATACCGGAGCACCTTTCTCGGCCTCGTCTTCCAGTTTCATTATCTCCTGAAGGATTTTACCGCCCTCGAGAACGTGATGCTCCCGGCCTACATGGCAGGCATGAAAAAAAAGGATGCACTCGAACGGGCGCGCGGCCTCCTTGCGGATTTGAGGCTCGAGAACCGCATGCTCCACTATCCTTCTCAGATGTCCGGGGGAGAGCGGCAGCGGGCCGCAGTGGCGCGCGCGCTTATCAACAATCCTTCCCTGGTTCTGGCCGATGAACCGACCGGAAATCTTGATCCTGCGAACGCCGAGACAGTCAAGGAACTTCTTTTTTCCGTAGTGAGCCGTTACAGCAATACTCTGGTTCTGGTAACCCATGACATTGGTCTCGCGTCCCTCGCGGACACTTGCTATCGTCTATTGGACGGAAGGCTTGTCCAACAATGAAAATCAGGGTATCAATCATGCTTGCCCTTCGATTTCTCGGAATAGGCTCGGGCCGCTCGGTTTCCAACGCGCGTAGGAGTCTCTTTGGCGCAATAGCGGGCATCGGCATCAGCCTTGTTCCCCTGGTCATCGTTCTTGTCGTAGCCGACGGCATGATCGAAGGCATTTCCTCGCGGATAATCGAGCTTTCCACCTCGCACCTGAGGGTCGCCGACTATTCCGGAATTTCCGGATTCGCTGATAATCCTTCAAGCATGCAGGAACTCGGTCGGAAGATTGTTTCCTCGGATGAGACCGGATTGATTGCAGGCGCGAGCGCGGAGCGGCAGGGAATAGGCCTCATTATCGGAAAGAAAGGACGCAGCGGGGCGACAATCAGGGCCGTAGAGAGCGAGTTCTTCTCGGAAAAATCGCCGGTGCGCAAACTCCTTGAAGTCAACTCGGGCACCCTCTCATTTACCGGACCGAATGACGCCTTTCTCGGAAAAAAACTTGCCTTCGATATAGGCGTAAATGTCGGGGACACTTTCCGCATCCTCACCCTGAAGACAGGCCCGAATGGCAGTAACATTCCCCGGTTTTCCACTTTCCGCCTCCGCGCCATTGTGTCCTCGGGATATCAGGAGCTTGATGCGCTTTGGGTATACATTCCGTTCGAGACGGGTTTTCGCGTGCTTTCGGGCGGAGCCTCCTCTACCTATCTGAACGTGCGCACGAAAGAACCCTTCGGCAACCTTGAGCCCCTGCGCTACAGCCTGATGCGCTCCCTGCCTGACGGTTTTTCGGTATACACCTGGAAAGAGCTCAACCGCTCCCAGTTTCAGCTTTTCACCACGACCAGAACCCTTCTTCTGTTTATCATGATGCTCATCGTTTTTATCGCGTCGGTCAATGTGTCATCCGCCCTCGTCATGCTTGTCATGGAGAGGCGCAGGGAAATCGCCATACTGAAAAGCTCGGGTGCGTCCCCCTCGGGAATTACCTTTGCCTTTCTTTTTGCCGGGTTTTTCACCGGATTGGGCGGGGTAATAGCCGGGCTTCCGGTCGGAATTTTCTGTTCGATTCATATCAACGGCCTCTTTGCCCGCATGGAAAAAATCCTGAACGCGGCCAATAATTTTTTCTATATACTTACCTTTTCAAAGGGCACCCCTCCGGTGATTCATCTGCTCAATCCGGAGTATTATCTTGAGGTAATTCCCGTGCATTTGCGGGCGGAAGAGCTTTTTTTGATCGCATCGGGTACAATTGTATTGTCCGTGTTAGTGTCAATTCTGCCGGCCATCCGCGCCGGTCAGGAAAAACCGCTTGATACCTTGAGGAAGTTTTGAAATGAAATGTGACGTATGCAGGGAAAAACCGGCGATTATTTTCGTACAGCAAGTATCGAGGGGCTCCTCGATAGAACTTCACCTCTGCGAAACCTGTGCGCAGGAGCGCGGTTTTTCCACGAGCGAAAACAAGATAGATGTCTCCCTCGGCGGCCTTTTTTCGGGGATTCTTGACAATAATCTGAACGGCTCCATGGACGGAGCGGCCAAAACAAATGCATGTCCCGCGTGCCGCATCGCGCTTGCGGACATAAAGAAATTTCACAAGGCCGGCTGCGCCGAGTGCTACCAGCATTTCAGGGGAGAAATCGTATCCCTTCTCCGGCGTGAAGGCATCGAGGTTTCCTATACGGGCCCTCTGCCTGTCAAGCTCGAGGCATTCCGCACTTCCGCGGTAGACAGCGAAAATTTAAAAAAGGAACTCCAGAAGGCAATCGAGCAGGAAGATTACGAGATGGCGGCTTATTACCGGGACAGAATCAGGGCTTTCGGCGGCGACAAATGAAAACCCCCACAAACGCGCCTGCCGTATGGTATACCGAGGACGGGCCTGAATCGGACGTGGTGCTTTCAAGCAGGGTACGGTTCGCACGGAATCTCTCCGGCTTCGTGTTTCCCCTGACAATCAAGAGTGATGACGCCGAGCGCGTCCAGTCAATAGTGTTTGACGCGTTCAATCATCTTGACAGACCCGAAAACTATCAGATGATCAGAATGTCGAATATTGACAATCTGGGCAAACGGATATTGTTCGAACGGGGAGTCATCGATTCCGACGCGGGAAGCGAGCCCTGGCGAGGGGTGATAATACGAAACGACGGGGTTTTGTCCGCAACAGTCAACATTGAGGACCATATACGCCTTTCGGCCTTTACCCCCGGTTTGTCAGTGAATGCCTGCGCTTCTCTTGTCTCCGGAATCGACGAGTCCCTCCAGAGAAATGTCCAGTACAGCGCCCTTGCCGATTTCGGCTATCTGACCTCCAACTTGATGAATATCGGCTCGGGGATGAAAGCTTCCGTCCTTGTGTGCCTGAGCGCGCTGTGCATGAATGACCTCATAGAGCGGGTGATACGGGAATTCCTCTCCCAGGGTTTTATCGTTCGGGGATATTACGGATCGGAACGGCAAACCTCCCTCGGCTGCCTTTACCAGATTTCGAACAGCTCCGGCGCCGCTGGGGACCTTTCTTCCCAGATCATTCAGATGGAGCAGGCGGCGCTGAAACTGGTCGAGCTCGAGAGGCGAAGCCGGCAGGAGCTCAAGGCTTCCAGTCCGACCACACTGGAAAACAGCGTATTCAGGGCAATCGTGACGGCAAAATACGCGCGTTTTATATCCCTGAACGAGGCTCTTGACCTGATTCAGCGGATAAAACTGGGGCTAAATCTCGGTTTGATTTCAGGTATTGCAAATAAAGATTTGACAGCACTGATGTATCGCGTGCAAACTGCACATATAGGGTTTGTAATTTTGGGTGAAAGCATTATTATTGAAGAAGACATACAGACCGAAGAAATGCGTTTGGACCGTCTCCGTGCTATGGTTATACAGGAAGTGCTTAAAGAAGCAGATATCCGCGAGAGGAGAGAAAAATAAGTGTTTAAGGGACTTTCACAGAGGGCGCAAAAACTACTGACTATTCAGAGTCAGGATGAGGCGAAAAGATCGAACGCCGAACAGCTATTGCCCGAACATGTCATGTTGGCTCTTATCCATTCAGCTGACGGGATGGGCTTTGCCGTATTGCAGAATCTGAAAATAAATCTACTTTCCCTTCAGCTTAAACTGGAACAGGGTTTGCCTCCCCGGGTGGGCACCATAGTTTTTGGGGATATTCCCCCATCCCGTCGTCTGAGGGGCATGCTTGACGCGGCTTCGATCGAGGCGCGAAGTCTCCGACACGACTATATCGGTACCGAGCATATATTATTGGCCTGTATTCGCGAGAGCCAGAGCATAGTCGCCACTTTTTTCGAGAATGAGTCGATTTCTATCGATGAAATACGGCAAAACGTACAGGATACAACCGCAAACCGCGATACTTCCCTTATCTCAAGGCAAAAACGGGCTCCCGTAGGCGAGATGCCGAAGGCGCAGAACGCGAGTCTTCTGCAGGAATTTTCGAGGGATCTTACCGCGATGAGCAGGGAAGGAAAGCTCGATCCAGTGGTCGGCCGCGAAAAGGAAATCAAGAGAATAATCCAGATTCTTTCCCGCCGCAACAAAAACAATCCCGTTTTGATCGGCGAGCCCGGAGTAGGCAAGACCGCCATAGTGGAAGGACTGGCCGACCGGATAGTGGGCGAACAGGTTCCCAGAAACCTCATAGGAAAACGCCTTCTCGTGCTCGATCTTGCCTCGGTAATCGCGGGCACGAAATACCGCGGGGAATTCGAGGAGCGCCTGAAGCGCATCATGAAAGAGATAGCCGAAGCGAAAAACATCATATTGTTCATAGATGAACTGCACACCATAATCGGGGCGGGCGGGGCAGAGGGCGCCATGGACGCCTCCAATATGCTGAAGCCGGCGCTCGCGCGCGGGGACCTCCAGTGCATAGGAGCGACGACCCTCGGGGAGTACCGGAAATATTTCGAAAAGGACGCTGCCCTCGAACGCCGCTTCCAGATGGTTCTGGTGAACGAACCTGACGCCGCTGATACCCTGCTGATCCTTGAAGGCATCAAAAGCCGATACGAAACTCACCACAATGTAACCTACGCGCCGGAAACCCTGAAAACGATAGTCGCCCTTTCCCGCCGCTATTTGACCGACCGCTTTTTCCCGGACAAGGCCATCGACGTGCTCGACGAAGCCGGAGCCATGAAAAAAATCGAGGGAGACATCCGCCCGGGCGAGCTTTCCTCATTTGAGGCGCGTATCGCCGAGCTCGGCGACCAAAAGAAAGACCTCGTACAGACACAGAATTATGAGCGCGCCGCCCTTGTGCGTGACGAAGTACGCAGGCTGAAGCTCCAGGTCGAAGAAATAAAGCATAAATGGCAGAATCCAGAATCTGTGCTGGTTAATATGGTCACCCCCCAGGACATATGCCTCGTGATATCGATCATGACCGGCATACCGGCGAGTTCCCTGAACGAATCCGAGACGGTGCGCCTGATCAATCTCGAAGAAGAGCTGCATAAAACCGTCGTGGGACAGAATGACGCGATTGCGGTCATCGCAAGCGCCATCCGCCGTTCCCGCGCGGGCATCTCGTCCACCAAGCGTCCGCTGGGCTCCTTTATTTTTCTCGGTCCCACCGGCGTCGGAAAAACCCTGCTCGCGAAGACGCTGGCAAAATTCCTTTTCGGGACCGAAGAGTCCCTCGTGCGGATAGACATGAGCGACTACATGGAAAAGCACAACGCGTCCCGCCTTGTCGGGTCTCCGCCCGGCTACGTCGGGTATGAAAACGGCGGCGTGCTCACCGAAAAAATCAGGCGCAATCCCTATTCTGTCATCCTTCTCGACGAGATAGAGAAGGCGCATCCCGATGTATTTAACCTCCTCCTGCAAGTGCTTGAGGAAGGGGAGCTAAAGGACAATCTGGGCCACACGGTCAATTTCAGGAATACGGTTATCATCATGACCAGCAATGCAGGCGCCCGCATTATCTCGAAGGAAAACAGGCTCGGCTTCAGCTCGGGCGGCGAACACATGATGAGCTATGAGGACATCAAGTCCGAGGCCATGACCGAACTCAAGCGGATTTTCAATCCCGAATTCATCAACCGGGTCGACGATATAGTGGTTTTCAATACACTCACGAAAGATGAAATTTCGGCCATACTCGATATACAGGCAGGAGAACTCTCTTCCCGCCTTGCGGAGCAGCGCATCGGTTTTTCTATACGCCCTGCGGCGCGCAACTATCTGATAGAGCACGGATATGAACCCTCGTTCGGAGCGCGTCCGATGCGCCGCCTTATACAGCGCGAAATCGAGGACAGCCTGTCCATGATGATCATTTCCGGAAAGCTCGTCACCGGGGACTCAATCCGCGTTGACTCGAAAGACGGGAAACTGGTGCTCCGGATCAAAAAACACCCGGTAATCTCGATCGAAACCGACATTGTTGAAGAAGAAATCACAATCGACGAAACCTGTTCCAAACCGTCATGATATTTTCATCCTTCGGAAACAAGCTCGGCGAGGATAGCGGAATTTTACAGTTGATGGACGATCTCGGTCGTCCCTTGAGCGAGGGGCTCACTCCCTATCTTCTCGGCGGCGGAAACCCCGCCCGGATCGATGCGGTGGAAAGGGCATACAGGCGCGAGATGGAAGCCCTTCTTTCCTCGGGTGATGCTTTTGAAGAAGCAATAAGCCGCTATGATGCTCCCCAGGGTCGGATGTCATTTATTGATGCCCTCGTCACTTTTTTCAGGAATGAGTACGGATGGGATATTGGACATGACAATATTGCCGTTACCAACGGCAGCCAGACGGCTTTTTTTTATCTCTTCAACCTTTTTTCGGGCACAAATCCGGAGCGCCGCACTATCCTGTTCCCCCTGGTTCCGGAGTACATAGGCTATGCCGATCAGGGTATCGAAAAAGATACCTTCGTGACCCTTCCCTCGCGCGTAGTGCTCGAGGGCGACCATTCCTTCAAGTATTATATTGATCTGCCCCTGGTAGCGCGGTATCTGGAGAACCACCGCGAGGTCGCCGCGATGTGCGTTTCCCGGCCCACCAATCCGACGGGCAACGTGCTCACCGACACCGAGATAGCCTCACTTGCTGCCTTGGCTGAAAAATATGATATTCCCCTTATGGTTGATAACGCCTACGGTATGCCTTTCCCGAATATTATCTTCCCCGAGATGCTTGAAGGAACGAGCGTTCCCTCCTGGAACCGGCATACGGTCCTTTCGATGAGCCTTTCCAAAATCGGGCTGCCTTCACTCCGCACCGGCATCATCATTGCCGACGCGCCGGTCATCAAGGCCCTCAGCGCCCTTAATTCCATCGCGGCGTTAACCTCGGGGTCCCTCGGCCAAATTATGGCGGAAGGCATTATCCGCTCGGGCGAAATCAAGACCCTTGCCGACAAGGCAGTTCAGCCCTTTTACCGGACAAAATCGAAGAAGGCCCAGGAGTTCATTTATGAATTCTGGAAGGAACGCGCGTACCGCATTCACCGGAGTGAAGGCTCAATTTTCCTGTGGCTCTATCTTGAAGATCTCTCTATTCCCTCAAAGGAACTCTACGCGAAACTGAAGGCACGCGGGGTAGTCATTGTACCGGGCGAGTATTTTTTCTTCGGGCGCGAAAAGGGGACAGAGGAAGAAACAGCCTGGAAAAACCATCCGCATAGGGAAAAATGCCTGCGTCTTAACTACAGCAGAGAAGGGGACGAGGTGCGCGAGGGTTTGCGGATCATCGCTGAGGTTAGCGGAAAATACAGACTGTAAACCAACGCTTACCGCAGCGTCCTGGTTTGAGCCGGGGATGCAAAAATTTTAAAAAAAGGGATGCGGAAAAATTCCGGCATCCCTTTTTGCTTTTTCGCAAATTTGAGTCTAGATTACGGTCCCGTCGGCAACAATCGCGTTTTTTGTGATCACGTAAATACCGTCAACCACGTGGTAGTAACCGTAATCGCCGTCTTCCGGGGTTTTGCCCATACCGATCGAAACGTCTTTTCCGATATGCGCGTTCTTGTCGATGATTGCCCGTCTGATGACGCATCGTTCCCCGATGCCTATCGGGGGAATCCCTTTTTTCAGGTTGTCTGCCTTGGTGGTATCCGTTTCGTACTGATCGGCACCCATGCAGATGACTCCTTCAAGGTAGGCTCCTGTTTCGATGGTCGACCTGATGCCGATGACGGACCGTTTGACAGTCGCATTGGTGATGACGCAGCCCTCGCTTGTCGTAACCTGATCCAATGTCGCCATGTTGATTTTTGACGAGGGCAGATTCCGGTTATGGGTATAAATCGGCGCATCCTCATCGTAAAAGTTGAACTTCGGGTTAATAGCGGTCAGATCCAGCGTCGCGTCGTAAAAGTTCCGTATCGTTCCGATATCTTCCCAATAGCCGTCATAGACGTACGAAGCGACATTGTATTTCTTGATGGATTCCGGGATGATCTCCTTACCGAAATCGGTAAGGCTGTTGTTGAGGGACTCCTCCATGGCTGACGCATTGAAGATGTAAATACCCATCGAGGCAAGATAGTCCTTGCCGTTTTTCGCCGCGGGGGTTCTCGCTTCGTCCGGAATGATCCATTCGTCGATGTTTTTTGTCTCACCGGGCTTTTCCATGAATTCGGTAATGTGATTCGTCTTGTCGGTTTTCAGAATGCCGAAATCCGAGGCGTCCTTGCGCGTTACCGCAGTGCACGCGATCGTGATATCCGCGCCGGATTCTTTGTGCTTGCGGAGGAATTCGGAGAGATCCATGCTGTACAGCTGGTCACCGGACAGGATGAGGTAGTGTGTCGGTTTTTGGGTCTTGAAATGCAGGAAATTCTTTCTGACCGCGTCCGCCGTGCCTTCGTACCAGCCGGAGTGCTCGAACGTCTGCTCTGCCGCGAGGATTTCTACAAAACCGCCTGAAAAGGTATCAAAGTTATACGCATGCGCGATATGCATGTGCAATGACGCGGAGTTGAACTGCGTCAATACATAGATCTGGTTGAAGCCTGAATTGATGCAGTTTGAAATCGGGATATCAACGATGCGATGCTTTCCGCCGAATGGCACAGCCGGTTTTGAGCGTTCTTTTGTAAGTGGATATAGGCGGGTGCCCTTTCCACCACCTAAAATGATTGATAATACCTTGGACACAGTATTCTCCTTATTGAAGTTCAGTTTAATTAATTATAGTGCGCTATTTTTTATACTGCCAGTAAAAAATCGAGATTAATCCCTTTTTCCCTTAAATATTTCAACATGACTGTGGTATAATCCCTGACGTGATGAATACCCATGAAAGCCTTGAGTCAATTCTGAAGGAAGATAACTTTTCGCCCTTTATTACGGACGTAAAAATATTTCCGGAACGAGCTGCCCTGTACGCTCCGCTGCCCGAGGATCTCGACGCACGGCTTGCCCTTGCCTGTGCCTCTCGGGGGATGGACAGGCTTTACATCCATCAGGCTGAGGCGTACGCTTCCGCCCGAAGCGGTAAAAACACGGTTATCGTGACGCCGACCGCTTCGGGAAAAACCCTGTGCTACAATCTGCCGGTTATGCAGACCCTGCTCGAGAAACCGGAAGCGCGCGCCCTGTATCTTTTTCCCACCAAGGCGCTGAGTCAGGACCAGCAGAGCGAAATAAACGGGATGGTAGGAAGTATCGAGGGCGTTCAGGAGGAGTCGGGGAAAAACCCCGGGCCGCGCATACCGCTTCGGGTGTGCATCTATGACGGGGACACTCCTCAGTCGATACGGTCCGACGCGCGGGACAAGGGACGCATCATCATATCGAATCCGGACATGATGCACGCCGGCATCCTGCCGAATCATCCGAAGTGGATCAGCTTTTTCGCCAATCTTAAATTCATCGTCATCGACGAAATGCACATGTACCGGGGGATTTTCGGCAGCCATATGGCCAATCTCCTCAGGCGCATCCTCAGGGTCGCGCGCTTTTACGGGGCCGAGCCGGTGTTCATTCTATGCTCGGCGACTATCGGCAATCCGAAGGAGCTCGCCGAGCGTCTTCTCGACGCCCCGGTTCATCTGATAGACAAAAACGGGGCGCCCTCGGGGAAAAAGACGGTGGTGCTGTACAATCCGCCCTTGGTCGACGCGGTGCAGGGCATCAGACGGAGCGTTATGAATGAAAGCCAAAGGTGGGCTCTCGCGTTTCTCCGGAAGCACATCAAGATAATACTCTTCGCCCACTCGCGGGTGCGGACCGAGGTTATCGCCACCTATATCAACGATTCGCTCTCAAACATATTCACGCAAAACCACGGGATCACCGTGGTGCCCTACCGCGGGGGACTCCTGCCCCTCGAGCGGCGCAAAATCGAAAAGGGACTCAGGGACGGCACCATTCAGGGAGTCGTATCGACCAATGCCCTCGAGCTCGGCATCGATATCGGCGGGCTCGACGCCGCCATCGTCGCGGGCTTTCCCGGATCTTTTTCCTCCTTCTGGCAGCAGACGGGACGGGCAGGGAGAAGGCAGGGCGAGTCCGTTGCGGTGTTCATCGCTTCGGCATCTCCGCTCGACCAGTACATCATCGCGCATAGCGACTACTTTTTCGCGCGACCCCAGGAAACTGCCCAGATCGATCCCGACAATCCCTACGTCCTCACCGACCATATCAAGTGCGCCGCCTTCGAGCTGCCCTTTACCGACTCAATCGAGGGCTTCGGCGGCTTCCCTCTAGAGGCAACGACGGAAATACTTTCCTTCCTCGAGGAGGACGGGATTCTCAGGCACACGTGCGGGCGCTGGCACTGGTCCGACCGCTCCTTCCCTTCGGAAGGGGTAAGTCTCCGCTCCGCCACTGCGGACAACGTCGTGATCGTCGACATGACGAAAGGAAAGAATACCATCATCGGCGAAATGGACCGGCCTTCCGCAAAGGAACTACTATTTCCGAACGCGATCTACATCCATCTCGGGCGGCAGTTTGTGGTTTCCTCGCTTGATATTCCGAACCGCCGCGCGCAGGTGGAAGAATCCGAAGTCAATTATTTTACCGATGCGGTCGTCAAGACCGACATCAAGATACTCTCGGAAGATGAAACCCTGGAAACTCCGACGGAGGGAATTACTATTGTGCTCGGCGACCTTCTCGTGCGCACCCAGGTGGCGAAATTCAAGAAGCTCCGCTTTCATACCCACGAGAACATAGGATTCGGCGAGATTTCCCTGGATGCCGAGGAGCACGAAACGCGGGGCATGATCCTGCTGCTCTCCGACGCTGGCCTCCGCTCGAGCGGTTTTGAAATTCTCGATGAGGCCGCCCAGGCCGAAGTCCTGAACGGGATAGGATCCCTTATACGTTCGGTCGCGCCGTTTTTCCTGCTCTGCGACCGGAGGGACATCGGCGTTTCTCCGCGTATCCGCGATCCCCATTTTGCCTGTCCGGCTCTCTACGTATATGATACCGCGCCGGGCGGATCCGGACTTTCGGAGGCTCTCGCGGAAAAATTCCGCGCGGTTCTCGCGGCCGGAGCGGAACGGACGGGCGCATGCACCTGCGAATCGGGCTGTCCTTCATGTATCGGCGTGGATGCGACAGGCAGCGGAATAAAAACTGCGGCCGTAAGCCTTATGCAGTATCTCTCGGGGCAGAGCCTGTAATGGCAGTTTCCCGCCTATCGGGGAGACTCGAGCGGATCCGCGCTTCGCAGAAAAACGGCGCGACATCCGGAGAGCTCCCTTCTTTACCGCGGAAGACGCCCTTATCCAATGCCGTTCCCGCCGCTTCCGTGCCGCTCACGGGCTGGGAAGAGACCGCGCCTTTTCTGTTCGAGCGGACTTCCCGGGTCGCCTTAAGCGGCTTTCGGCGCGATTTTTCACCGCACCTGCCGCTTTTGTTTCCCCGGGAAAGGGAAGCTCTTTCCGAGGAGAAGGTGTCGGCGCAGCTGGCCGACTCCCTTGTGTTCTTCGATCTCGAGACCACGGGGCTTTCCCACGGGGCGGGAACCGTCGCCTTCATGGCGGGCGTCGCGCGTTTCGAGGAAGAGGAGCTGCGCATCCATCAGATTCTGCTTTCGGATTATCCGGGGGAGCCGGCATTCCTTGCCCGATTTATCGTTCTCGTCGGCGAGAATCCCGTTTTTGTTTCGTTCAATGGAAAATGCTTTGACACGCAAATACTCTTTACCCGTTTTATGATGAACGCTTTCAAGCCTTCTTGTCTCTCTCGCGGCGTCCTTCATCTCGATCTGCTTTTCCCCTCACGCAGGCTCTGGAAAAAACAATTGGGTTCCTGCCGCCTTTCCATTATTGAAAATGAAATTCTCGGCGTCACGCGCGTCGATGACCTTCCCGGCAGCGAGGCGCCCGAAGCATGGTTTGCGTACGTCAGGTCAGGTCAAACGGAGAAGCTGCTCGCGATCGGGGATCACAACAGGGAGGACTGCATCAGTCTCGCCCGTCTACTGTTCGCTCTTGACGATTCTATCGAATCCGCGTCCGGAAGGGCCGCCCTGATCCGTGCGCTTCATCTGCGCTCGGGAAAAGATTGGGAAGGCGCCGCCCTCCTGCTGGAAACCCTTGCCGCGGAAGGCGATGCGCTTTCCCTCAGAATCCTCGCCATCGACGCCGAACACCGCCTCTGCAATCTTGAAAAAGCGTATTTTTTCGCTGAAAAGCTCGGCGATGAAAAACGCATGCGGCGGATTCAAGGCAAGATCGAAAAAAGCGGGACCGATAAAAAAAGCCGATGATAAACCTCCCCATATATCCCCGCCTTGAAGAAATTTGCATTACACTGTTAGCCTCTCCCTCACGTTTTTTGGTGCTGACCGCCGAGACTGCCGCCGGAAAGTCGACCGCGGTTCCCATCGCGCTTCTCCCGCACGTTAAGGGAAAAATCATAATGCTTGAGCCGCGGCGTATCGCTACAATCGCGATCGCAAGCCGCATCGCGAGCCTGCTCGGAGAGGATGTGGGTCAGACTGCGGGCTACCGGCTCCACCTCGATTCAAGAGTGACGGGCGCGACGCGTATCGAGGTGATCACCGAAGCGATACTCACCCGGCGCATACAGGGTGATCCTTCCCTTGCAGGCGTTTCCGTCGTCATCCTCGACGAATTTCACGAGCGCTCCGTGCACTCGGATCTGGCCCTTGCGTTACTGAAGGAAATCGTGAGCCTGCGTACCGATCTCTTCGTGATTGTCATGTCGGCGACAATCGATACTGAGCGCGTCGCCTCCTATCTGGATTCCCCCGTCCTGCACATTCCGGGCCGGGTATGGCCCATTGATATTGTGTATCAGGGTTCGCCGTCTTCCCGGAACCCTGTATATCTCGAGGACAGAGTGACCGCCGCGGTTAAAAACGAGCTTTCAGTGCCGGGAGGAAACATCCTTATTTTTTTGCCCGGCATCGCGGAAATCAGAAGGATGAGGGAAAGGCTCTCTTCATCGGACGCGGACATATTGATTCTGCATAGTTCGGTTCCCTTCGAGGAGCAGCGCCGCGTCCTCGAGGAAGGAAAGGCAGAGCGACGGCGAGTGATTCTCTCCTCATCGATAGCGGAAACGAGCATTACCGTTCCGGGGGTGTCGGTCGTCATCGACTCTGGCTTTTCGCGCGTCGGGAGGTTTGATATACCGACCGGTATGTACCGTCTTGTCACCGAAACCGAGAGCGTCTTTTCCGCAACCCAGCGCGCGGGCCGCTCCGGCCGGACCGGTCCCGGAAAATGCATCCGGCTCTGGGCCGAGTCCGACGTGAGACTGTCGGTAACCCCGCCTGAAATAACCCGGACCGATATCATGCCCCTCGTGCTCGAGTGCGCCCAATGGGGAATTACCGAAGTAAACGGTCTCGCCTGGCTCGATCCGCCAAACAGCGGCGCCTGGTCCCGCGCCCGTGAGCTTCTGCAGATAATGGGCGCCCTTGATGAAACGGGCCGCGTCACTCCTTTCGGTAATCAGATGACCGGTCTCGGCGTGCATCCGCGCCTTGCGGCGGTTGCCCTCGGCGGCAGCATAGACCTTGCGGTGAAGTATTCGCAGTACTCGGAAAATACCCGTGAGAGCGAGCTTTTTCGCTCTGATCTCGAGAGGCGGGTACGGGGAGCCTTGAACGGGAAAGCGAGCGCAAGAGGAGTCACGGGCGCCGGCAACGGCGGGAAAAATACAGCGATCAAACTGCTCGCGGGGTTTCCTGACCGCATCGCCCGGCATACGGGAGACGGTATTTATCAGTTTCCGTCGGGCAGGCTTGCCTCCCTTCACAAAGACGTCCGGCAGGGGCGGGCTCAGCATCCCGAGTGGATAATCGCGACCGATGTCGACGCGGGGGAAAGGGAAGGGCGCATATGGGCTTACGAGGAACTGAACGATGCGGACGCGGAATCATGGCTTTCCCTTCATGGCCTCCGTTCATGCGAAATCACCTTCGGGGCGGGAAATGACATACACAGCGGAATAAAAAAAATCGAAAGGCTGAAATATGGAAAGCTGGTATTGTCGGAGAGACGCCTTGAACCGGGAAGCGGGGATTTCGCGCCGGCATTTTGCGCCTTTGTCCGAAGCTCGGGACTTTCCTCCCTGCCCTGGACTCCTGCCAGCGAATCCTTCGCCCTGCGCGCCCGTTTTTGGTACCGAAGGCAAAGG
This sequence comes from Spirochaetales bacterium, assembly GCA_043775705.1. Classification (GTDB taxonomy): domain Bacteria; phylum Spirochaetota; class Spirochaetia; order Treponematales; family Treponemataceae; genus Teretinema. The sequence continues at coordinate 57,452 of JAYVSC010000076.1, forward strand.
TCCGAATCAGGCGTGACCCCGATGGATGAAGGTCAGCTGCTCGAGAGCCTCGAGGAATGGCTCGTGCCCTTTATTCCCTCGAAGAACACCTTGACCGGCGACTCCTTTCTCGACGCCCTGCGCTATCGCTGCGATGCCGCTTGCATTGACCGTGAGGTGCCCTCACGAATCACACTGCCTTCGGGCGCCTCCCGTCCCTTGAGTTACGAGGAATTGGTGCCGGGAGAGGGCCCGATGCCGGTGCTCGAGATAAAGATCCAGGATCTCTTCGGCTGCGCGGATACGCCCGCGGTGCTCGGTGTTCCGGTACTGCTCCGGCTCTTGTCTCCGGCCCGGAGGCCATTGCAGATTACCCGTGACCTCAGGGGGTTTTGGAAAAATACCTGGCCTGTCATCATCAAGGAAATGAAAGGCCGTTATCCGAAACACAAGTGGCCCGAGAATCCCTTCCTGCCGCCTACATAAGGCGGCATTCAATCATTTTTCTCACTGAATTGATAATGAATATTTTTTCCGCTTTCCTTAGATCGGCAGAATGGAGGACGCGTTCCTTCAGCATCCCTTTTTCAAGCAATTCTTCACGGTATACTCCGGGAAGGAGGCCTGCTTCGAGAGGGGGGGTGTAAAGCGTTCCGTCCAGCTGAACGACAAGGTTGGCCCTTGACGTTTCGGTCAGTTCTTCCCTCGTATTGACAAGAATGACGTCTGCTTCCCCGGCAAGACCTGCCAAAGCCTCTTCGATGTGGCGCCTTCTGCTGGTCTTATGCGCGAGGAAAGGATCTCCCGGATCTACGCGTGTCCGGGCAAGAGTGACTGTGTAGGGGACCGGAAGAGGGGCAAGAGGCGCGCAGTCGAGGAGGCACTGCGTTTTACCGTCCGCTGCCATCCTCACTTTGTATGCTCCCGCTGGATGGAGGGCGGCTGTTTCCAGGAGGGACCGTTTCGATGCAGGGATCGCGGGATCAATGCCGAAAAAGATACAGGATTTTTCGAAGCGCGCGAGGTGCCTTTCTGGAAGAAAATATTCACCGTCTTCAAGCAGCATGCTCTCGAAGACATAAAACCCCGTGTCGCCTCCGAGTAAGGCCGTCTTCATCATGCATTCTTCCCATTCATTATGTGCCTCTGATTCCCAGATTATGCCGCCTCCGGTTCCATAGCGGGCGGTGTGTCTTTTTTTGTCGATGACCGCAGTCCTGATCGCCACGTTGAAAAGGCAATTTTGCTCCGGGGTAATAAAACCTATCGCGCCGGTATAGAGGCCGCGGGGGCTCGCCTCGAGCTCATGAATTATTTCCATGCTCCGAACTTTAGGCGCCCCGGTAATCGAGGCGCAGGGGAAAAGGGCGGAAAAAATTTCGGGGATTCCCTCATCCGTTCGCGCGGTAACTGTCGAAGTCATCTGAATGACGGTGGGATACACTTCTATATCAAAAAGCGAGGGGACTGTTACAGAGCCTGTCTCGGCAATACGGCCTGCGTCGCTGCGGATCATGTCCACGATCATCAGGTTTTCCGCTCTGTTTTTTTCGCTCCTTTTCAGAAAGGCAGCACTCTCCCTTTCTTTTCCCATGATCCGCTTTACCGTTCCCTTCATCGGTTTTAAAACCAGCTCTCTTCCGTTTTTCCGGAAAAAAAGCTCGGGCGAAAAGGAACAGACGGCAAAGTCATCGCTTTCAATATAGGCAAGGTATTCCCCCGGTTTCGATTCGGCAATGGCGCAAAACCAGGCGAACGGTTTTCCGGAAAATGAGGCTTCAAGGCGCCAGGTGTAGTTCACCTGGTAGGTATCCCCGTTCTTCAGGTATTCCTTGATGACGGCAATTTTTTCGAAATACATGGTATCGGCAGTTTCCGGGATAAAGGGACCTATTGAATAGCCGAAAGCGTTCGAATCGGGGGAGGGCGGGATGTCAGAAAGATTTGTATATTCCCTGCAATCAGCGAAAAGGGCAAACAAGGCTACCGGCAGTCCCGATTGCGTCCGGAAGGTCTTCAAATGGGAATCAAAGCCGGGGGAGGCCTCATAAGCGATGAATCCGGCTGCATAGAGTTTCTCCGAAGCGGTTTTCTGTGCGGTTTTTTCGAGAACTAAAGGCACTTCTGAAGGGGTTTCAGCCCGCAGCAGGTCTGTCTGCGTGCTGAATTCAAGCCATTTTCCGCTTTGTGAATTATATATTACTGCTCTCATGGAAGCCCACTATACACGGCGGTTGTTTTTTTTTACAAGATGCTCAGATTCATTCCGGCCCTGCCGATAGTTATTGTAAGGAGATTATTATGGTAAGAGGATGGTATACAGCTGCCAGCGGAATGAATGCACAGCAGCAACGGCTCGACGCTATTTCAAATAATCTGGCAAATGTCGATACAACCAGCTATAAACGGGATATCAGCATCAGTAAAAGCTTTCCGGAGCTCCTTCTCCGCCGTACAAACGATGACGGGGTTTACAAGAATCCCTTCGGCTCGGCCGATGTCGCGCCGATTATCGGAAAAATCGGGCTCGGCGTGGAAATGAACGAGCTTTTTACCGATTTCGAGCAGGGGTCCTTCAAGCCGACCGCGAGCGATTCTGATTTTGCCCTCGAAGGGAAGGGTTTTTTTGCGGTCGAGACATCCACCGGCGAGCGCTATACGCGGAACGGCAATTTTACCGTCGGCGTTGAGGGCTATCTTATGACCAAGGAAGGCTTTCCCGTTTTGGGCGAAAACGGCCGCATCATGCTTCAGGATACCAAGTTTACAATCAATAAAAACGGCGAGATCTACGTCCGACCGATCGCAAATACCGATGCGGATCCGGTTCTCCTGGACCGCCTCAAGCTGGTGACCTTCGAGAATGACCGCTACATCGCGAAGCAGGGATCAAGCCTTTACAGGGATACCGCGGTATCCGGTCCTGCCCTTGCCGCCGAAGGGGCCGAAAGGCCTATAGTGACCCAGGGCTTTGTCGAAGCCTCAAACGTAAACGTGGTAAACGAGATGGTGCAGATGATCGAAGTAAACCGCGCCTATGAGGCGAACCAGAAAAGCATACAAACAGAAGATACGATGATGTCAAAACTTTGGGGCGAAGTCGTCCGCATAAAATAAGCGCAGAGAACAGGAGCAGATAAATGGTCAGAAGTTTATGGACAGCAGCGACGGGAATGAACGGTCAGCAGGCTAATATCGATACGGTCGCGAACAACCTCTCCAACGTCAATACCACGGGCTACAAAAAACAGCGCGTCGAGTTCGAGGACCTGCTCTATCAGACGGTGAAGACAGCCGGAACCCCCGCCACCGAAGATACGATTACGCCGGTCGGCGTCCAGATGGGACACGGCGTCAAGGTTGCCTCAACCCTGCGCATGTTTGACCAGGGATCCCTCCAGAACACCGGAAATATCAGCGACGTCGCCATTCAGGGCGAGGGATTTTTCCGGGTGCTGCAGTATGACGGCTCCTATGCCTATACCCGCGACGGCTCATTCAAGATCGATTCATCGCGCCAGCTTGTCACTTCCAACGGACTCAAAGCCCTTCCGGAGATCACCTTTCCCGAGGGATACCGGCAGGACACCGTAAATATCAGCCAGGACGGACGGGTCACCGTCCGCGTGGCCGATCTTGATACTCCCGTCGACGTCGGACAGATCGAGCTCTACCGTTTCCAGAATCCCGCGGGACTGTCATCAATCGGGGAAAACCTCTACAAGCAGACTCCCGCTTCGGGCACCTCCATAGCGGGCCGTCCGGGCTTCGAGGGTTTCGGAAAATCAATCCATAAATTTCTAGAAATGTCGAATGTGTCAACGGTCAGCGAAATGGTCAGCATGATCGTTGCCCAGCGCGCGTACGAGTTCAACTCGAAAGCCATCCAGACAAGCGACAGCATGCTTGGAACGGCCGCAAATCTTAAACGGTAACAAGGGGTAAGATACTATGACTGGTTCGCTTTCGCTTCTTTCAGGCTCCGGTTTTACTTCATCAGTCGGGCTTCTCGCGGGAAATGCCAAGGCGCAGGAAACGGAGCGAAAGTTCAGTTCCCTCGTTGACGGTATAAAAGCGGGAATGGACGACGTGAAAAAAGACGGCAGTCTCTCTTCCTCGGAAATAAAGGGCGATCCCCGCCTTCCCGGGGATTTTATCACCTCGTTCGCGATCGAGCATCCTACCGTCAATGACCGCAACGCGCGCCTTTCGGGAGCCGCGGCAAACCTCGGCCAGAAAGGCACCGTCGACAAGTCGAGCAAATTATATGAACAGGCCCTCGAGCTTGAATCCTATTTCGTGAAAATCATGATGACATCGATGCGCTCCACGATCACGAAAAGCAGCCTGTCGGGTGAAAATGATTTTGCGAGCAAGATGTACGAGGATATGCAGTATGATGAGTTAAACCGGAGCGTTACCCGGAATGCGGGTTTCGGGCTTGCGGACCAGGTCTATCTCCAGCTGAAAGATAAGGGCTGAACCTGATTTACCGGGTTAGTCTGGTATTTTTTGCTAAGTCATGATATACTTTTACAATATTTTTTACCGTAAAAGAGGTGTATCATGAATCCCAAGTATGCTGTTTCTGCGTTTCTCGGCCGCAATAATTTTATGCCGGGCGGACCCGATGTAAATGCCGTTATCAATACGATGATGTATGACATGGAAGAGGGTCTCAAGCGCGATCCCCTCAATCCCCCCGGACAGGGTCCTTCCCTTGACATGATACCCACCTGGGCCGTTCCGCCGGAAACCTCTCCGAAAAATAAATCAGTTATCGTCATCGATGCGGGCGGAACAAACTTCCGCTCCTGCCTGGTCACGTTTGACGGGGCAGGGATTCCAAGTATAAGCGACATGCAGAAAACCGCCATGCCCGGAACTGACCGCGAATATACCAGAAAAGAATTTTTTGATACGATCGCGTCTTTTCTCGATCATCTGAAAAACAAGGCAAGCCGCATCGGTTTTTGTTTTTCATATGCGATGACCATTACCCCCGAAGGGGACGGAAAGGTTATCCAGTTTTCAAAGGAAATCAAGGCAAAAGAAGTAATCGGTTCCCTCGTCGGCGCCGGCCTGAGCGAAGCCTTGGTCGCCCGAGGATGGAAAAAACCGGATAAAATAATTCTTCTGAACGATACTACCGCCGCCCTGCTTGCCGGCGCATCGTCGGCCACAAACGGAAAAGCCTATGATTCTTACGTCGGGTTTATTTTGGGGACCGGCATGAATGCCGCCTATATCGAGTCAGGCGAAATTGCGAAAATTGTTGATTCGGGAGCCTATGCGCCTACCTATCAGATCGTCGTGTGCGAGTCCGGAAAATGCAACAAGATTGCCCAAAGCAAATTTGACGAAGCTCTGGACAAAACCACCAATTCACCCGGTCTTTACGGGTATGAAAAAATGTGCTCAGGTGCCTACCTCGGGCCTTTAAGCCGGCTTGCGCTTCTCAAAGCCGCCGAAGACGGACTCTTTTCTGCCTCCGTTTCCCAGGACCTGCTGAAACTCGAAATGCTTGAGCTCAAGGACATGGATCAGTTTTTCAAGGCCCCATACCGCACCGATACCAAGCTCGGTACAATTGCCGCTAAAGGCAACGAGGCAGACCGGGAAATCCTTTTCCGTATTCTGGATGCGTTTGTCGAGCGGTCTGCCCGGCTTGCCGCAGCAAATATTGCAGTAGTCATCCTCAAGAGCGGAAAGGGTACAAATCCTGTCCGTCCGGTAAGCGTGCTCTGCGAAGGAACCACCTTCCTCCTGACCCACAATCTGCGCGAACGCGTTATCGGCTATCTTAATATAGTACTGACCGAAAACAGGGGTATCTGGTATGAAATCGTGACAATGGAGCACGCGGTTACGCTTGGTTCTGCAGTCGCCGGCTTGATTTGACCGGATTGCACTTTTTTTTTGTGCTGCAGGAAAAGCCGTGCTGACCGATTAATACCGGTTTGCACGGCTTTTATATGTACGGATTTGATGCAATGTGTTATTATATAAAGAAATGATGTTTTTATCCGTTTTCCTGATTTTAATCCCCTTTCTGGCAATTTTTGCTTTATTCTTAACCAAGAAAGGCAGCGAGATTAAAGAATATATCCGTTTTTTTATCTCCGGCCTTGATTCGGGGTTTGGACCCGCCCAGATACTTTTTTTAGGAAAAATAGGCAAAGCAAGCGGTGCAGACGATCTGACAGCGCTCTTTTGGTCATTGAACGCCCTTGACCGGTGCACTGCCGAAATCATCCGCAGGGCGAAACAGACCGGAACAGAAAATGCAAATTCGACCCAAACATTGCTGTCCAGACTCTATTCTTACCGTACAAAAGTTGAGCTTGAACAATCCAAAAAGAAGAAAGGCCTTACCTCGACCCGGGACATTCTCGTCGGTCAACGTGTGCGTATCCTTTTACGCGGCGTAGGTGTTTTTAGTTCGAAGGTAATACGAAACAACAGTAAAAACCTGGCGCTTGATTTTCCGTCAGGGGCTAAAACACCGGCAACCTCCATTGACTGGCGAAACTGCGCCTTGAGCATTTATTTTTGGCGTCATGAAGATGCCGGCTATGTCTTTGACACGACAGTCGTATCGGACCCATATGCCCTGGGAAAAGCCGTGCTTCATGTCTCGCATTCCTTCAATCTGATACGCTCGCAGAAACGGAAATCCATCAGGGTAAAGTGCTCGATATACGCGCAGCTTTATTTGGTCAAACCGGGCGAACCGCTTGATTATGCCCTAGAGCCTGAACCCGGAATGAAATGTCTCATTGAGGACATTTCCGAGGATGGCGCCATGATCATCATCGGCGGCAAGGCCGTCAAGGATATGCAGATTAAAGTGCAGTTCCTCGTGCATTCTGTATTGATCGTGATGGCAGGTTTTATCAGGGCAGTGGACCACAACTCCGATACAAACCAGTCCCGAATACATTTCGAGAGCGGCGACTTGAATCCGCGGATGAAAAACGCCATTCTCAGTTTTGTGTACAATGTGCTTCCAGAGGAAGAAAGGGAAGAGCTTGATGCGATAAGGCTTACGGAAGAAGACGGTCTTGAGGAAGCGGAAGACGGTGAAACGGCCGCCCCCAAAAAGAAAAATTTCAGTTCTATCGAAGAATTGCCCGATATGCCGGATTTTTCCGACAAGCGCTGAACAACGGAGAAATACATGTTAAAACAGAAGTTGCTCATATTTATTCTACTCGCAAACCTGTGGGGTGTTTTTGCCCAATCTGCCGATCCGGTAATTCTTTCATATCAACGGAATTTTATCAGGGCAAGCATGAGCACCAAGCTTGAACTGCTGAATGACGCGTCCCGCATTACGACTGTCGTCATGACACCCCTGTATATCGATGCGCTTGCATTTGTTCATCTGTATTATCCCGTAATGGGAACCGATACCCAGCTCATCGATCTGGCCGTGATCGCGACGGTAAAATCCGCCGGATATACGGATGCCTCCGTTCTGCCCGTACTTCGAACCGTTTTTACCGACATTCCGGAAACCCGTCTTCGCGTCGCGTGCCTGAATACCTTCGCGGTCCTTGCAAAGGGCCAAAAGGATTACATCTCTTTCCTGAATAACTGGTTTACGGATTCCCTGTCCGCTTCTTTGTCCGGTACGCCAACAGACGTGAAAACCCTGACCGCCTGCGCGGTGGCCCTCGGAAGAATCGCCGATGCTTCTTCCTTTCAGTCCCTTTTCAAGGGTGCGACGAGTTCTCTTGACTCAAGCATCGTCGGGGCTTCGGGGACCGCATTGAACGCGATTTCCGATTCATATACCGATAATATTCTGGCCATAATCGCACAAAAGCACTTAAAAGAGGCATATACGGCTTTTTCATTTGCGATGAAAAAGGACTCGCTCCCGGCAGCCGAAAAAGGCAGGATTGCCGAGGCTTCCTTTGCATTCGGAATAGAGGTGCTGCCCTCGGTAACCGAAAATAATTCCGTGGTTCTTCCGGCCCTGATCCGCGAGTCCATGGAACAGCTTACCGCGCTGAAATGGTCACAGGCATCTCCGCTTGTAGTAAAGTACTTTTATCAAAAGCAAAGCGACTACAAAAATGAGAAAGCCAATGTAGAGGTGCTCGTTCCCGTCATACAGTGTATGGGCGCGATGGGCACTACGGATGCCGCACAGGCTCTGTCGATTTTTCTCGGTCTCCTTAATTCGGATACCGAACAGAAAAAAACATACAACGAGCAGCTTATGCTCGCGGTAATTCAGGCAGTGGGAGACCTTGGTGATAAATCCGCTTTTGACTATCTCCTGTACGTCGGCTATCTTGACTATCCCGAAACGGTAAAAAAGGCCTCTCGCGATGCACTCGCGAGGCTTCAATGGTAAAGAGAGAAAAATACTTTCCCCCTGTCTATTTTACGGCAATCGCCGCCGCGCTGACGGTCTATCCGGTTTCTTCCATCATGATGAAAGCGGATTTTTCATTTGCGGGGCCGCTGGCAACTCTCATTGCGCTGACCGGCCTGGCGATCGGCTCAGCCCTTTTTTCCCTGCCCTGGCAGATAACGTTACGGACGCAAAGTGCGCAGGGCAGACGCCGGACTGCGGAGCTGCTCCTCAGCATTTGTGCGGGAATCCTTCTCGGCTCGGTCAGCCTGATGCAGATTCGAGAGGAGCGCCAGATGTTAACTACCCTGGCGGACCAAAAGAGAGTTACCGCTTTGAGCGGAACGATTCTTTCCGATCCCGTTCCCTGCGGTAATTCTTTCTACTTCCTTCCCTTGCGCGTTACGTCCTGCACGTATTCGGATCATTCGGTTTTTTCCGCTTGCGGAAACTGCATGGTGCTGATGCCCGCCGCCCTGATCAGGGAAGCCATTCCCGGCGGCATAGCGACGGAAAGCGGGGGTAGGGTATTGTATGCTTCCGGTGTAACCGTCGAAATGAAGGGGAGTTTCAAGCCCTATTCGGAAAATGAGGGCGAGACTTTTTTTGCTTCCGAAGGAACTTCGCTTCGATGGCAGACACCCCTTCATCTTTTCCGTGCGTATCTCCGTCTTTCCCTCATGAAGGTTCTGTACGGCTGGGGGGATGCAGGCGGATTTCTCCTTGCGCTGTTTTCCGCGAACCGGGATTATCTTTCGCCCTCGCTCTCAAATGACTTCCGCGTTACGGGGCTGTCCCATATTCTCGCCCTTTCAGGCATGCATCTTTCCCTGATTGCGCTGGTCGTGATTCAAACCGGCAAACGGCTCGGGGGCAGACGTTTTGCCGTCCGTCTTTCGCTTTTAGCGATTGTGCTCTTTGTGTGGTTTGCGGGGGCTTCTCCCTCCCTTAACCGTGCGCTGATCATGGCATTTTTGATCGCCCTCGCTCGTTTTCTCGGATTCAGGTCATCCATTCTCCCGATACTTGCCGCCACCTTTCTCATTCAGCTCCTTTTCATGCCCGCGGAAGCCCTTACCCTTGCGTTCATGCTGTCCTATGGTGCCCTCTGGGGCATACTGACCTTCAGCGGATATCTTTCGTACCTGTTGAGCGGCTCTCTGCCGAAAATCGTCTATTCTGATATTTCAGTGTCGATCGGGGCACAGTTGATGACAACCCCGATCATTGCGCTGACGATAGGGGTGCTGGCACCAATCGGCATCATTGCATCATGCCTCATCAGTCCCCTTTCATCGTTTTTTCTTGTCGCAGGCATGATGCTTACCCTGATATCGGTTCTTTTTCCTCCCCTCGGTCATTTTTGCGCCCAGATTCTTGATTTCATGTACCGATGCATAGCCGTTCCGGTGCACGCGTTCGCGTCGGTTAACCCATTGTCAATTAAGGGCCTGGAGGATACAATGACAGCTTGTATAGTTCCGATATTGGCAGGCGTGCTTCTTATGTACGGCTCAGCCATCTTTCAAAAACGGAGGTCTCCCGATGCCTGCTTTGCCCGATTATGATTCACCGCTGGCTCTCAAGGCCTTTCTTGACGAGTACGATATGGCCATGCAGAAAAAATATGGACAGAATTTTCTCGTAAACCGCTCGATCCGCGAAAGGCTTGTTGATTCCATGGAATTGCAGAGCGGCTCGACGGTATGGGAAATCGGTCCCGGACTAGGCTCCATGACCGACGAGATTCTCAGGCGCCGGGTACAGCTGACAGCCTTCGAGATTGACCGGGGTTTTTGCGGCGTACTGCGGGATATTTTTTCCGAATACAAGACTTTTTTCCTTGTGGAAGGGGACGTGCTTAAAAAATGGAAGGCCGTCACGGAGACGAACGGCATTCCTTCACGGCTTTTCGGAAACCTGCCCTACAATATAGCAGCCGCGATTATCGGTGACATGATATCTGACGGGATTCGCTTCGACATGGTTGTCGTCACTGTGCAGAAAGAAGTGGCTCAGCGCATGGCGGCGAAGCCGGGCACTGACGATTATTCCTCCTTCTCCGTTTTCTGCCAGTGGGCCTACGATGTGTCGACCATTATGGATCTTTCCGGCGGCTGTTTTTGGCCGAAGCCTAATGTCACCTCGCGCGCCGTGAAAATGACCCCGAAGGCGGTTTGGCCGGGATGCGCCTCTCCGGCGATATTCATGTCCCTGCTGCGCGGCTTGTTTTCCTCAAGAAGGAAGACCGTGCGGAATAATTTTCTGGCCTGGTATACTGCATCGGGGTGCGCTCCCGAGGGAACGGATCTCGATGCGGTGACGAGAAAAATGCTCCTTGACGCGGGCATCGATCCGGGCATCCGTGCGGAAGAACTTGCCCTTCCGGATTTTCTCAAATTATCGGATGTGGTAGCCCTCTCATGAGCATCAGGACGAATATCGAAAAAATCAAAGACCGGATAGGAGAGGCGGAAAAAAGGGCGGGAAGGGAACCTCATTCTGTCCGTCTGATGGCCGTGAGCAAACTGAACCCGCAGGCTTCCGTCCTTGAGGCGATCGGCGCAGGTCTTTTTCTTTTCGGGGAAAACCGTGTGCAGGAAGCAGGGGAAAAATTTCCCGGCGTGTTCGCCCATAATCCCGCCGCTGAACTCCATTTGATCGGCTCCCTGCAGAGAAACAAGGTTAAGCAGATTCTGCCGCTCGTCTCATGCGTCCAGTCTGTGGATCGTGCGGAACTCCTTGCCGAAATCGAAAAGCAGGCTGCCGCCCTGAACCGTACCGTTCAGGTCCTTTTTGAATTCCACACCGGTGAGGAATCAAAGTCGGGCTTCATCGACACCGATAGCCTTTTCCGTTCGATCGAAGGCCTTCAAGACATGCCTCACGTAAGATGCGCAGGACTTATGACCATGGCTCCGTTTACCCCTGAAGTGTCCCTGGTCAGGCAGTCTTTCCGGACCCTGGTGAGCGTTCAGAAGGAGTGCAGCGCGCGCTTTTCCTCCCTTTCATTTGACGTGCTTTCCATGGGGATGTCCGCCGATTACGAGATTGCGATCGAGGAAGGATCTACCCTCGTGCGGGTAGGCAGAGCTATATTCGGAGAGACGTCATGAATATGCGAAAAGCAGCCGCCGGAATATTGTTGAGCGTCACCCTTATGAGCGCGTTTCCGGAAGAAGTTCCGGAACCCTACGGTCCGGACGAATTCCCCCCGTGGCAGCAGGAAGTGCGGCGCGGCGAGATACTCGCCTTCGGAGCCCTGCCTTTCATCACATTTTTCTCGTCGATCTATTTCGACCTGTACCGCTATGCCGATCATCACGGGAATGAGGGATATCTTCCCTGGCCTTTCAAGAAGAACGACGTTGCCGTTCCTCTTACCGAGCGGGAACAGAAAAATCTTTTTTTTGCCTCTGCGGGCATCTCTCTCGGCGTCGCCGTGTTCGACTTTGGATTTCGGGCGGTCATGCGCGAAATCAGGAAGAGCAAAATCGAGAAAACCAACCGGGATGCATTCGATCCTATCCAGATAGTTCCGATAAGCGAACCTGAATCGATACCCGCAACGGATGCTGCAGGCGCAGCCGATGCGGTAACCGAGATAACTGGTGGACAATGATGAGTGAAATAAATATTGTGGTGAACGCAACTGCCGGAAAGGGAATGCGGATCGACAAGTACTGCTCGCTGCAGACTGGTTCAATCAGCCGCTCCAGGCTGAAAAACGGCGCCCTGACGATTCTCGTGAACGGACAAAAGGCCAAGATGTCCCGGAACGTCCGCGTGTCCGACCGGATTACCATCAGCTGGGAGGATCCCATTCCCGAACAGCTTGTCGCCGAGGATATTCCACTTGAAATCCTTTTCGAGGACGAGAACGTGACCGTCATAAACAAGGAACAGGGAATGGTAACCCATCCCGCCGCCGGAAATTGGAGCGGTACCCTGGTTCACGCCCTCCTGTGGCACTGGAAGCAGAATGCTCCCGAGGGCAACTATCGGCCGGGCATAGTGCATCGGCTTGACAAGGATACCTCCGGTGTTATCATAACCGCACGGAATCTCGACACCGAAGCCTGGCTGCAGACTCAATTCCGGTCGAGAAAGGTGCACAAGGTGTATGCCGCGATTTTAAAGGGTGTCCCGAAAGCTCTTGAAGGCGAGATTCGCACGCAGATACTTCGCGATCCCAAAAACAGGAAACGCTATACCTGGACGAATATTCCTGACCGCGGCCGCTCCTCTCATACTACCTACCGCGTTATCAGGGTCTATGGTCATTATTCGCTGGTTTTGTTCAGGCTGCATACGGGTCGGACGCATCAGCTGCGGGTACACAGCAAATTTCTCGGATGTCCGATTCTCGGGGACCCGGTGTACGGAAAAAAAGATTCTCTTTTTCCCGAAGCGTCCCTGATGCTTCATGCAAGATCCCTGCGCATATGCCTTCCGGGAAAAGACGCCCCCAATCTGTTCGAGGCTCCCGTCCCCCTCAGGTTCAAGAAAATCCTTAAAATTCTGAAGGAAACTTTTCCCACAAGAAAGCGCCCTCTATTGTACTTGAGACCGGAGGGTGGGTTCTTGTCCTGAAGCCGCACGGTATGCCCACGGCTCCGTTAGCCGAAGATGAAAAAGGCACTCTGCTCGGCTGGGTACTGGAAGCACGTCCGGAAACCCTTTCGGTTGCCGGCAAAAAAAAAAATATAGAGCATGGGCTTCTTCACCGGCTTGATACCGGAACGGAAGGCCTTGTCCTTGTAGCCAAAACGCAGGATTCATATGAAAACCTTTACCGCTCACAAAGCGCGGGATTGATTAAAAAAACCTATTTTGCTTTTTGTGAGACAGCCGGGAGTGCGGCCAGAGAAGGTGCGCCTGTCCTGAGCGGGGAAAAAACACCCCTGTGCATTCAGAGCCGCTTCAGGCCTTTCGGGCCCGGCAGACGGGAAGTGCGGCCGGTTTTTGCCGGCATGAAAGGCTTTGACAGCGCAAAAACCGACTATGAAACTATAATCGAAAAAATTGAAAAAGCTGACACTTTTGCCGATTCCGCTCTCTTCGCCATTACCTGCACCCTTGTGCGGGGATATCGCCATCAAGTCCGCTGCCACCTTGCCAGTCTCGGCTATCCCATAATCGGAGACAGCCTCTATAATCCCGGCCAAACCCTCTATCCTGATGTGCCTCTTCAGCTGTATGCGTGCGGCCTCAGTTTCCCCGATCCACTCTCAGGCGTTCAAGTATCTTTTTCGCTTCCGTCACCAGATAAAATGAACCCGTGACAAGCAGGGGCGCGTTTTCCTTTTCCGCGTTCTCAAGGGCCTTCTCGATAGCCTCCCGGTAATCATTATTGATGTCCAGGTGAGTATCTGATCGAGTGAGGAAAATACGGGTGAAGGCGAGCGAGGCGTGATCGATGTCGCTCAGCTTTTTTTCACCCGGACGGGTAATCGTGATTTGTGAAAATCCATTCGAGAAAAGAGACGCCATAGAGTCCACGTCCTTGTCCGCGGCGCAGGCAAAGAGAAGATGCGCCTTAACGGGGTAGAGTTTCCGGAATGTCTCTAGGGTAAGCGTTATGCTTCTTACCGTGTGGGCCCCGTCAAGCACCACAGGTGAGGACTTTCCGGGAGAAAGGGAGATAATCTCGAATCGGCCCGGCAGCCAGGCCCGGGACAGTCCCGCCTCGATCGTTTCTTCCGGAATTTCGGGGAAGAGGTATTTCGCGGCGTAGGCGGCGAGAGCGGCGTTTTTGGCCTGGATTTCGCTTACCATCGGGAGTCGGGCATGCAGCGGACGAGAAAAAACGGCACCGCCTTCAAGGGTATTAAAGGCAATGGCAACTTCGAGTTTACCCGAGACAATATGGGCGCTGATCTGTTTAACCGCGTCTTCCATGCTGAACAGGGGACTATGGTGAGAGCGGACTGATTGCTCGAATACGCCACGGGCAGGGGGAATCTGTTCCGCGAGAAATACGGGCACCCCGTCCTTGATGATTCCCGCCTTTTCAAAGGCGATTTTCTCTATGGTTTTTCCGAGGTACTCGGTATGTTCAAGTTCGATAGGGGTAATGACGCAGGCCTTGGGAATAATGACGTTCGTCGCGTCCAGTCGTCCGCCCAGCCCTGTCTCGATAACCGCCCAGGGGATTTTCGATTCCCTGAATGCGATAAACGCAAAGAGCGTAACGAGCTCGAACCAGCTGGGTTCCGTATTTCCCGGGATTGTATCCGGTATGATCGATTCAATCCGGGGAACCAGCAGATCGCATGAGCGGCCGTATATTTCATCGCTGAATCTGCCTCCGGCCGTGCCGATGCGTTCGGCAAAATCAATCATGTGAGGGGATGTGTAGAGACCGCATGATAGACCGGAGGCCTCTATGATATGGGCGATCATCGTGGAAACCGAACCTTTGCCTTTTGATCCTGCGACATGCACGGAAGTGAATGCGGATTCGGGATGCTTGAAGCGTTCGACCAGAAAGCGCATTGTTTCAAGGGAAAACTCGCCCTTTTTCGGGATTCGTTCGTAGTTCAGGTAATTCTCGAGCCAATCACAAAAGAGTTCAATCTGCAGCTTTTTTACCATTTATTTATTATGCAGGAAAAATACCTTGCGGTAAAGCACCTCTTTGGGTATTATGGTAAAATGACGCACTTTCGATTGCCCGAAAATCTTGAGGGTTTCCGGATTCACATGGTCGGGATAAAAGGTACCGGTATGGCCGCCCTGGCCGAACTGTTGACTTCCCGCGGTACTGTCCTGACCGGCAGTGATGTCCCGGATGAATTCTACACCGATGAAATACTGAAATCCCTCGGGATTGCCGTTCTGAGTCCCTTCAAGGCTTCCAACGTCAGTCCCAAGGTTCAGCTCGTCATTTATTCATCGGCATACAAGGCAGATGTCAATCCCGAGCTCATAGAAGCCGCAAAGCGCGGAATACCGCTTCTCCTGTATTCAGAAGCGCTCGGCGAATTTTCATCCCACAGTTATTCCTGCGGCATAGCCGGAGTCCATGGGAAAACCACCACGACGGCTCTTGCGGGAACCATCATCAAGGGTCTTGACCTTGACGCTTCAGCCCTTGCCGGCAGCGTAATCAACAGTTTCGGAAACCACTGCACGATGATCAACGGATCAAAATATTTCATCGCCGAGACCTGCGAGTATCAGCGCCATTTTATGTCCTTTCATCCGAAGAAAATTCTGCTCACCAGCATCGAAAGCGACCATCAGGATTACTACCCGACCTATGAATCGATCCTTTCCGCCTTCATGCAGTATATCGACCTCCTGCCCCAGTTCGGCGAGCTCATCTACTGCGCCGACGATCCAGGCGCGTGCGAGGCCGCCAAAATGATATTTTCAAGCCGCCCCGACCTTATCTTCACCGCTTACGGTCAGAAGGCAGTGAGCGATTACCGTCTGTCGGTCAAGGGTATAAAAAATGAACGTCTCGTATTTACCCTCCGCGGGGTTCCCGGCGAATTCAAGATGCGGGTACCGGGCCTGCACAATGCGCGGAATGCCGCCGGCGCGATAGCCCTCGCGGTGAGCCTTCTCAGGGAAGAAGGCCGTGCGGTTACCTTTACCGATTTCGGGAAAATGCGAGAGGCCCTGGAGACCTTCACCGGCTCAAGGCGGAGAAGCGAGATAATAGGCGAGGAGAGCGGAGTTCTCGTCATTGATGATTACGGCCACCATCCCACCGCGCTCAAAACGACGCTTGAAGGCATAAAGGCCTTTTATCCGGGCCGACGTCTCGTCGTTGACTTTATGTCTCATACCTATTCCCGGACCGCGGCTCTGCTGAACGATTTCGCCTCATCATTTGCATCGGCTGACGAAGTGATTCTTCACAAAATTTATCCGTCAGCCCGCGAGCAGTACAGCGGTGCAGTCAATGGCAGAACCCTCTTCGAGGCAACCAAACTGAAGCATAAGAATGTCCATTATTTTGAAGAGGTAATGGATGCCCGCGACTTTCTCGGAAAGGCCCTGAAGAGCGGCGATATCTTGTTAACGATGGGCGCCGGAGACAACTGGCACCTGGGACGTGCGATTCTTGAAGACCGGAGAAAGAAATGAAAAGCATGACGGGCTATGCCTTCAAGGAAAGCATCGGAGAAAATATTTCGATTTCCGTCGAGATTAAAAGCTACAACTCGCGATTCATCGATCTGTCGGTAAACGCTCCTTATTGGCTCAGCCGGCTCGAGAACCGTTTCCGCGAATATACTTCCGAACGCATTCAGCGCGGCAAGGTTGAGCTCAACATACGCGTCAAGGAACGCGTTGCCGCCCTTCAGGTTACCTCAGATCCCGACGCCGCACGCGCCTATATGGGCGCCGTCATGGAAATCGCCGACGCTCTCGGTCATACAGGCGAAATACCCCTGTCCCTGATTATCGGACAGGAAGGGGTGCTCAAATCTGACCGCATCCTTGATATCGAGTCCTACTGGGCCCAAATAGAACCGGTGCTTGCCCTTGCGTTCGGCGAGTTCAATCTGAGCCGCGAAACAGAGGGGAAGGCACTTCGTGCCGATATCGAGGAAATGATTTCCCGGATTGAAAACTCCGCCGACATCATCTCGCGCTGGATTCCCGAGATGGAGCGACTTTTCAAGGAAAACCTCCGCACACGCTTCGCGGAAATCACGGGCGATGCCGTCGATGAACAGCGCCTCCTTCAGGAAACGGCTTCCCTCCTCATCAAGTATTCCATCAATGAAGAAATCGTGCGCCTTCGCGCCCATCTTTCCAGCCTAAAAAAAGAACTTACCGACAATCCCGCACCCGGGCGTAAAATCGATTTTATATGCCAGGAAATAAACCGGGAAGTAAACACGATCGGCTCAAAAAATCAGATTTTAGAAGTAGGACAGGCAGTCATCGAGGCGAAAGACGGGCTCGAAAACATCCGCGAGCAAATGCGGAATATCGAATGAACGGAGACCCCTTATGTTAACAGGCTATTATATTCCGGAGGGCAAGGAAGTACGGATCGCCATTTCAGGCAGATCCGGCTGCGGCAATACCACCGTCTCGCGTCTCCTTGCCGAAACGCTGGATATCGCGTTTATCAATTATACCTTCCGGACGCTTGCGCAGGAATCGAATGTGTCGCTTACCGAAATAATCGAAAAAGCAAAGACGGATTTTTCCTATGACCTCGCAGTGGATACCAAACAGGTTGAGCTGGCACGCCGGTCTTCGTGCGTACTCGGTTCCCGGCTCGCGATATGGCTTCTCCCCGAGGCCGATATCAAGGTGTTTTTGACGGCAAGCGAGGAATTGCGCGCAAAGCGCATCATGAGCCGGGAAGGAGGAACCGTAGAGCATAATCTTCAGTTTACCGCCATGCGCGACAAGGAAGATACCCGCCGGTATTTCGAGCTGTATTCAATTAATAATACTGAGTATTCATTCGCGGACCTTATCGTGAATACCGAAATTTATACCCCTGACAGCATTGCCACCCTTATTCTCGCTGAACTTGAAAAAAAGGGCCTCGTCGCTCGTGGCTAGACTGACTCCGGACGAAATTCAGAATTTCCAGAGTGCCATCTTTGAAAACTTTCGCACGAACGGCCGTGCTTTTCCCTGGAGGGAAACCCGGGACCCCTACCGGATTATGGTTTCGGAGATCATGCTGCAGCAGACGCAGACGGAACGCGTGGTGAGCAAATATCTTGAATGGCTTGATTTCTTTCCCACCCTGGAAGCCCTTGCCGATGCGCCTTTTTCAGAAGTTCTCGCGCACTGGGTTGGACTCGGATATAACAGGCGCGCGCGTTATTTGCAGGAAAGCGCGAAGCTGCTTATCGAGAAATATCAAGGCGTGTATCCCCCGGATCCCGATGAGCTTGATGCGCTTCCGGGGATAGGCCCTTATACCGCCCGGGCGATCTCGACCTTCGTTTTCAATATTCCGCATGCATTCATCGAGACCAACATAAGGGCCGTATACATCTTTTTTTTCTTTCCCGAACCGGATTCCGTCACGGAAACCGATATTCTGGATCTGGTGAAAGAAACCCTTTATTCCGCGGATCCACGCACCTGGTACTACGCGCTCATGGACTATGGTGCCGCATTGAAAAAAAAAGTTACCAATCCGAACAGGAAAAGCCTGCAGTACCGCAAGCAATCCAGGTTTGACGGTTCGCTCCGGCAAGCGCGTGGAGCCATAGTCCGCTTCCTGAGCGCAGGCAGGTGCGCTTCCCTTGACTTGGTCGCGCTCAGTGATAATTTACCGCAGGAACGATTGGAAAGGGCCGCTAGGGCCCTTGTGGCGGAAGGACTTGTCTGTGAAAAGGATGGTGTGTACCGGATATCCTAAAAATCATTTTTTGGAGACGGTATTGACTAATACGCGTTTTTTTAATATAAATATGAAGCATTAACAGCTTGAACCATTCAAGCCTCAATAAAGCGGATGTCGTATAACGGCTATTACCCCAGCCTTCCAAGCTGGAGACGAGGGTTCGACTCCCTTCATCCGCTTTATTGAGGTTTTTTTATTTTAAATATAACGCGTAATAAACCCAATGATTTGACAACTAAAATTACGAGTGTTACTATATACAATATGGTGGTTAAAAATGTCCGATTCGTTATTACTTGATTCAATTCTTGACAGATCTGCGTCGTACTTGATTGTGATAGATTCATCAGATAAAATCCTGACAATAAATTCCCGTTTTGCGCGTTTGATCAACAATAAAAGCAGAGAGTCCCTCATCGGACAGAATATAATCGATGTCCTTGCTGTCAGCGTTGAATTACAGGCATTTTTCAGAAAACTCACCGCTGATGTCTCTGAGGCCGACATACCGGAAGAAATCATCCAGAATGTCACCCGGAATTCGGAAAAACAGCTGTGGATCAAATTCAATATTTCCCGTGTTCATTCTGCTTCTTCCGGAATGTGCACCTTTATCGCCGGTACGGATGTATCGGAAGAAATTCTCTCCAGGCGGGAAGCGGAACGAAAGGCGCATGAAAGAAGCAGCGTTCTGGTGCGCATGGGTCATGAAATACGCACTCCGATCAATACAGTGCTGGGATATACACAATTGCTCCGCGGCCTCGATAATCTATCGCCCGTCGCGCAGGAATACATATCTACCATCATCACGAACGAGAACAGCATTCTTCATCTTATCAATGATATTCTCGAATTATCAAAATACGAGGCAGGGCAGACAGTGCCGGTCCTAACCCCGGTAAATATCAAAAAACTGATCCAGGATGTAATCGATTCCTATCAAACACAGTTTGCAAATAAATTTTTGTCCCTGACCGTTGAGTATAAAACAAGTATACCCGAAAGCGTTCTTACCGATCCTCAAAAAGTGTCCCAGGTTATTTCCAATATTATCGGTAATGCGCTGAAATTCACCCGTAAAGGCGGAGTTGCGATCACTGTTTCATACGATAAACAGCTGACCGTTGATTTCGAGGATACAGGCATAGGCATAGAAACGGCCGAGTTTTCCCAAGTTTTTGAGGTGTTTACCCAATCGGGAAGTTCGAAAGAACACATGACGGGAACCGGCATCGGCCTTGCCATTGCCCGGATCTTTGCCCGACTTCTCGGCGGAGATGTGGTATTGGTCCGTTCGGATATCGGGAAAGGGAGCTTCTTCAGATTCACCATTGAAGCCGACGCAATTGTGTCAAACAGGAAAAATTCCCTTCCTGTACTCGATTATACCGCAATCAAGGGTATTTCCCGGCCCTGCAAAGTGCTGCTGGTTGACGATGTCGATATCAATCTTGCGATGCTTGAAATTTTCCTTGCACCCGCCGGTTTTGACGTAAGCATAGCCGCAAACGGCAATGAAGCAGTCGAAATATTCAAGAGCTTCAAACCAGATATTATTTTTATGGATCTGATAATGCCTGAAAAGGACGGTTTCGAGGCAACCCGGGAAATCAAGGCTCTGGATTCCAGGATTCCCGTCATTGCGCTTACCGCGAGCATTGTCGAAAGCGTGAAGGAACAGGCTCTCGCATCCGGGGTGAACGATTTTATGAATAAACCGTTTATTCCGGAGCGTTTTTTCGAGATAATTTCCGAGAATACCGGGATCAGCTATATTTACTAGTAAAAAAGCCCGATTCCAAGCAAGTATTCATTGATTGGTTCACCGTCACGCCGAGCATCACCGCTCAGCTTGCCGCCGTTGCGTGCAAGTTCGACGAGGTCGTATCCGGCGCTTATTCTTCCGTAAATACTGCGCATTTTCATAGGGAATATCAGAATTTCCATTCCGCCCGAGTACCAGCCGTCCTTGAACGAATAATACCTTCCAGTGACCGGATCATGTGTAAGCGCCATATCGAAAAAGGGTGAGGCATGCATTTCAAAGCCTATCAACCTTGTCCAGTGTACTCCGGTAATTTCCTCAAAATTTACGCGCATGATCCTTATGGGCAAGTCGATATTCAGGGTAAAAGCAGTGTCTGTTGTTACCCGTTTTGTAAGAATTCCACGGATATTTTCCGCGACTTTCAGGTTTTCGGCGCCGTAGAAATTATAGAAACCGTTCAAACGGCTGTTTATGCCGACCAGGTCAAGGAAAGTATGAAAAACGGTCACTTCGCCGCCAACAGTAATAGCGACATTATTGGGTTTTGAGATATTATAGGAATAGGAATTGTCAAGCGAAGCAATCAAACCCGAGCGGAAATTACCCAGCCAGTCAAAACGTCCAAGCGAAAAACCGTGTCCCCAGGAAACCACGATGCCTTTCAAATCTTCATGGTGAATTCCGGTAAATGACCAGTTGGTCGTGACCGAGGTTGTTGGCGTCCAGGCTAAATTGCCGAAATAGGGGAGCCTCGCAAGCACGACGGGAAGTGAGGTATACAGTTTCTCGTTAAAGTATACCGGATCATCAGCATAAGGACCGAGGTCATTGCGGTCATTGACCGCGAGTTTTTGAGTGAGGCCTACTGTCACCGCGGTCGAACCAAGAGGGAACGCAATATTAAAACCGGTACTCCCATCGAGCTGCGGCTTTTCTCCCGTAGGAAATGAAACCGAAAGATCATTATTCCAGTTAGATGAGTATTCCCATGCCTTGAAGGGGATGTTGAAACTCAGGTTGGCATTAAAAGCGGTTTTCTGGTTTTCATCGACTTTATAGATCAGGTCTCCATTGAGTTCCTGCATGGAGCCGAAAAAATTATAGTCCTTGATTTTAAGCTTGAATTCAAGGCCGGTATTGGAGTCATATTTGGGGTAGGGCAGTGCGATGATGTTCCAGGTATCCGAGGTGTGTATAGTCAGGCTCACAGGAATTATCCCGTCTGAGCCAACCGTCCCATATTCAATATCGATGGAGGATGACTCGAATATCCGCTGATTTTTCAGCTGCACCTTCAGATCTTCGACGTACAACGAGAATGAGGCCTGGTTCTGAAAGACGGTAGTTTTATCGACGGGAACTGCCTGGGTCAGCGGATATTCCAGTGTACTGCCTTTGATATTGTAGTTTACGTGCTGTATCCGATAGGCGTCAGTCGGCTCTGCAAAGAGGGCGCTGCATAGAATACTTACGCAAAGCATTCCGGGGAAAAAAATTGTAGCTATACGCAATTAAAACTCCATAAAAAACTATATTCCGGATCTGGAAAGTATTGTCATGATTGTCTTGAAAAAAATCGATATATCCAAAAAAAGCGAGGTGTTCTTGATGTAATACAAGTCAAACTGGAGTTTTTTATAGGTGTCTTCAATGGAGGGAGAGTGATATTCCCCGGAAACCTGATCCCATCCCGTTAAGCCCGGTTTAAGCAGGTGCCTCTGCATATAATAGGGTATCGCCGAGGCAAGCATTTCGGCCAGTTCGGGTCGCTCGGGTCTTGGGCCGATAAAGCTCATGTCCCCGCGGAAGATGTTGATCATCTGGGGCAATTCATCCAGCCTGGTTGCCCGAAGGAATTTACCGATGGGCGTTATTCGCGAATCTCCGACAGAAGTCGGAACAAAATTATTCTTCTCGATCCGCATCGTGCGGAATTTCAGGATAGTAAAGGGTTTGTTCTTTTTCCCGAGCCTAACCTGCTTGAATATTACCGGACCCCGCGATTCGGCGAAAATGGCAATCATGATTAAAAGCAATAGAGGGGAAGTAAACAGCAGGGTAAGGATTGCAAGAACACGATCCAAAATCCCTTTGATTACGAGATAGGTTTTTTTTGCCCGCAGATCAATGTTTTCCAAAAACCACGAGTCATTTATCGCATCTATGGGAACGCGCCGTAATATCATTTCGTAAAATTCAGGAAGGCTGATGTATCGGGCTCCCTCGCCGATCAAGCCGAACAGGAGTCGCCGCGTCTCCATCTCGAGCCGTGCGCCGTTTACCATGACAAATAAATCAGGCATTCGCGCGGTAATTTCATCCCTCAATTCCGACGGTGAGGTGAGTTTTTTCAACTTGGTAGGCGGGCATACCCCTTCTTCATCGTGGATAAATGTCATGGAATACCCTAGATAAGGCTGCTTTTCGATGACTTCTGCAAGATGCAAAACTTCATCCGTAGCTCCGATAAAGGCGACTGAGTATCTGATCGCTGAGGTACGGGCCAATCGGCCGTAGGCGATTCTCCAGCTGAAAATAAAAATATATGAGAGTAAGGCAAAAAGGAAAAGTACGGTTTTCGGCGAAATATCGACGTCCGGTCTAAGGTAAAACATCAAGGCGGTAAGCAGCGTGGACAGGGCTACCGAGATAAAGAGGCGGGTCGCGAATTTAATGCTGTTATAGGAAGTTTCCAGTACATAGAGACCGACCGTATAAAAAATTACCGCCCAACCGATAAATGCGAAGGTGAAGGCGTTAACGTGTGCCTGCCAGGACACTTCAGTGGGAAGACTCCATTTTCGCATGAATAAAGTGAGGTAGAGGGTACCATATAGTATTAGAAAATCAATTATGAAAATAAAGAACTGTTTGCTCTTGCGCGCAATTTTCATCAGAATACTCCATTAAGTTAATACTATATCCATAAGCATCACTCTGTACAAGGATGGCAAATATCAGGACGTTTCTGCAGTTTTGTTCACATTGTTCGGCAGTTTTTCAAGATATTTCCTGATAATTATCTTATCGGAATATTCCGTTTCGGCAATTAGCCTTGATTCCTTCCCCATGTGCAATTTTTCAGTCTGGGGCAGGCAAATAAAACGGATCATTGTGTCGGCAAGGTCTTGAATATCGGCGCTTCTGCACAGAAACCCGTTTATTCCCGATCGTACCGGTTCCCGGGTGCCTATGCTGTCCGCGGCAATCAGCGGTTTACCCATCGCTGCTGCTTCAAGAAGGGTTCTGGGAACTCCTTCGCGGTAATACGAGGGAAGGACGATACAGTCCGCCTTGGCAATAAATGAAGGAACGTCGGAAACATTTCCGTGGTAACTTATATATGAAGAATTCTCGAGGGCGCGAATCTCGCTTTCCGGAATAAAGCCTGCTGCGGTATTCATTTCTCCGATGATATCAAAAAAGGTATCGGGATAAGAAGCATGTACGAAGGCTGCGGCGGAAATGAATTCCCGTATTCCTTTCGAGAGCACAAGGCGTCCCGGGAACAGAAAACGGGTCTTCGGGGAGTTTAAGGGAAGGGAAGCTGCGTTGCTCTTTTCAGAAGGTAAAAAGAGCGAAATATCTACTCCGGAACCCGGCAGGAGGCCTGTTTTTTCTTCTTTGACTATGCCGCTTGAAATGAAGAGATCTCTGTCATCGCGGTTCTGGAAAAAAACGAATACTTTTTTCCCCGAAAAGGCCGTGCGGTACAGCATGCATACAATTTTCCGGACAAGTCCGCCCTTTCCGTCAAAAACTGCCCCGAGACCGGTAATGTTGTTTATTGACGGTATTCCCAGGAGAGAAGCCGCGAGAGATCCATAGATGACAGGCTTGCTGTTAAAATGCAGGACCACATCCGGCTTTTTTTTAAGGTAAAATTGATAAAAGGAAAAAAAGGTACGTATATCGGCAAGCATTCCCATGCCCTTGTTTTCCATTTTCAGGGGATAAAAGGGTATGAATAATTCCGATTCAAACCTGAACGAGGCTGGATCGGCGCAGGCCATTGCGGAAATTTCCCAACCCGCGGTTTTTATTGCCTGTATCAGGTTTTTGCGGCTGAACAGGTTGGATGCGAGATTCGCGGCTATTATTGCCTTCATTATTTCCTTATGGTCACGACATTAAGATTCCATCGTTTCGGTCTGGATAATCCCTTGACGTATATCGCGCCTTTTCCGGGTGAGTATAGTTCGAGCTTTTCAAGCTGCGAGGAGAAAAAAAGTTTTTTTACCGTTATGCCGTATGCCTGGTCGAACAAGTTGGGCGTCATCCTGCTGAAACCGAAATGGGGTTCATAGACCGCTGTTCCTATTTCTATATAGCTTTGGTGACCTTCTTCAAGGACTATATCAAAATCCTTTTGGGAAGGAGAGAAAATTGCGCCGGTTTCTAGATATTTCAATTTGGTCACGGGCAGTATTGCAAGTACCCGCTCTCCCCCGAGATCGTAGTTGGTCTGCGCCTTCCTCAGGGAAGTACCGGAAATTAAAATGCGCATGTTTAATTGTTCGGCATAGCGGAAGATGCAGTCGATCATCTCGAATACATTGATGTGCAGTGTTGCCGCCAGATTGATCAGATTGTCGGTATCCGCATCGGAAAAGGAATACAGCTGATTGCCTTTTATGGGAAGCGTTTGGAGAAAAACACTGACTTTGGGCGCCGCCAGATCGGAGCCGAGGCGTTCCTGTGCAAAAAAAGACGTAATGGAGATTGGGAGCAACAGGCATACACTGATGGTTCTTATAATAGCTTTCATAGTATGAATGTACTCTATTTACGTGATATAATAAAGTATGAAAAATAAACCAAGGTTAGCCTTGATTTTTTCTGTGTGTGTAATTGTCCTGGGCTGCACAAGCAACAATTCTTCAGTAAGTGATACCGATGATACGGTGTATCTTCAATCATTGCTTGATTCTCCCGAACCGATAATTCTTATACCTTCCAGAAAAACTCCCTGGATTACGCGTCCGCTCTCAGTGCATACATTCAATAAAATAATCATCTTTGAGAAAGGTTGCAGAGTTTATGCAAAAAAAGGTGCGTTTCTTGATGTGGAAGATTGTCTTATAGAGATTGGAAACTGTTTTAATGTGTTGATTATAGGCAACGGCGCATTACTGAAGATGTGTAAAAATGACTACGAAAGTGAACCATACCGGAAGGGGCAGTGGAGGCACGGTATTTCCATAAAAAACAGCAAGAATATATCGGTTGAGGGTTTGACAGTATCTTCGACCGGGGGCGATGGAATTTACATCGGGCAAAAAAGCAGCGAAGAAGTCTGTGAAAACATCGTTCTGAAAAATCTGGCGCTTGGAAATAATTACCGGCAGGGAATAAGCGTTATTTCCGTAAAAAATTTTCTGATGGAAGGATGCAGAGTCTTCGGTACTGACGGTAACCTGCCGATGGCGGGAATTGATTTCGAGCCCAACTCCAATGTATACGGTTATACTGGATGTCTCATAAAAAACTGCTCATTTACTGACAACAGCGGCTCTGGAATTCAGGTGTACCTCAAAAAAATGGAGCGCACACAAATACCCGTCGAAATAATGATAGAAAACACCAAGTCACGAAACAATAATATCTCGGTTGCGGTATTCGAGGTTCCTGAAAACGTCAGGGGCCTCATCCGTTTTTCCGGATGCACTATATCGGGCATGAAATGGATACAGGTACCGAAAAGCTTCAGCGTGGTGATCGCTCAACCTTGATGATGAGCTTGGTTACTGTAACCAGGCAGCCTGCGCAATACACTGCGCTGTAGCCGATGAGGACCCATGGCAAAAAACCCCAGGCGAGCCCTGCGTAGTAGAGAACCTGGAACCAGCCGGTAATCCCGATTTCCTCGCTGAACCGTTTTTCGCTCCCGATTCCGGCTCTGCTTGGGTCTCCTGAGACCACACGGTATGACTGAAACGCAAGACGCATCAGGAGATTAGCCGCGCAGGTTACGGATGCCGCTATCATCCAGGTTGCTTTGCCTCCCGAAACGAGCATTGAAGAGAGTCCGAGCGAAAGGATCATCGCGGTATAGGCGCAGTAGCCCCCGAGCGCATCGACCCATTCCCCGAACGATTTTCCGCTGTCCTGCGATAGTCCGTTCCTGCTTTTCCGGTTCCGGATTGTGCGGGCCATATTGCCGTCAACGCAGTCGAGGGTTCCGAAGAGAGTGAAAAAGACAATCCCGATAAAGTGAAATGAAATTGAGGGAATGAGTGTGCAGATAAACCCGCACGCGCAGAAAAGTATGCTGAGATAGGTTACACCGTTCGGCGAGAATCCCGTCTTGAAGAAGAACCATGCAAGGGGGAAGGACAGGGGACGATGAAAAAAACGGGTGACTGTCCCGTCCTGAGCGCGTTTCTCCCTGGAAAGTGAATCTACAATTTCCTTGAAAGTATACTGTTCTCTTAACCGCATATTTCCTCCATTATAAGTGTGAAACGGTCCTGCATGGTGTCGATGTCCTTCCGGTATTTTTCTGCGGCATTACGCGCGATGCGAAGCCGCTCCGCTTCATTTTCAAGATAGTATACGGCTTTATCGACCAGATCTTCCGCATCGAGGCTGAAGGGGACGTAGGTTTCATTTGCAACAAATATATCAGGCCAGGTTTCAAGGTGGGACATGTCGGGTTTCAGGAGCAGGGCTCCGCTTCTGACCGTCTCGAAGTCGCGCAGGCAGAGCTCTCCCCAACCGAAGGGGCTCAGGACGATGCGCGAATCGGAAGTTTCGCGGTTAAACTGTTTTTGAGACACCGGTCCGGTGAGGAAAAGCGGATTGCCTTCAATCCGATCCAGTATGAGTTTCCGCTGATACGATATGGAAGGGCGGCTTATAAGACCGATGCGCGCATGCACGGGATAGATACCCCCGTTATTCCGCATCGCCTTGTCAGCGGAAAAGCGGTCTGAGAGATAAAACAGTTTTGCGAGTTTTATCGAGAAAATGCGGGCAGCCGCCACGCCGACTCGTTGCCTCAGTTTCCCGCGAGGATAATCCCCGATACCGATATTCCAGGATAGACGCAGCTTCGCGATCTCCTTCGCGTCCGACATTACTGGACGTGAGCGCGCGTCGGGATCGGTTACCCCGTATTTTGCATGATAGTAATCCGAATACAGTTCCTTGCCGTACAGCTGTCTTGCATAGAGACTCCTGTCGCGGAAGAGCGCCTTGCTGTAAAAGAGGTCCACTAGGGGGAGTACCTCGAGGCGCGGTATTCCCCCTCCCGCGTCATCGTGAAAGAAAGCGATGCGTCCGTATTTTGCACGCAGTTGTTCCATCAGGACAAGATCGACCGCGTCAGGCTTGATGAACTGTCTGACCATTACTAGGATATGGTTTTTGTCCTTTGCGAGGCACCAGGCAGGATTGTCCGTATAGGTAAAACGGAACCGTTTATCGGTATTGTGGAAAAAAGGGGACAAAGAATAAAAACACGATATTCGGTCGACAAAGGTCAGAACTGTTATATTGAACATAGATACCCCTTAATATATACTCAATTTCATGACAAGTACAGGCACAAAGATACGGATTGCGGTCATGTCGAAACCGCTGGATAACTGGCGATCGGGCTCGGGCCATCATCTCGATGAACTGATGAGGCATGTACTGGACCTCGCGGACGGTTCAATGGAATTCACCTTCGTGCATTACAAAACAAGCGATAATCCGATTTATAGCCGGGTTCGCGAACTCATCATTCCAAGGAATCCCTTTACCTCGAGCCGTCTTCTCAAAAAAGAAAATTTCGATATCATCCACTATTCGCCTCTTTCCGTTTTCGCTCCCGTATGGAATATTCGGGCGAAAAAAACCGCGACGGTGCACGGCATCGAGGAAGTACTGTATCCGCAAGGCTATTCGTTGATACAACGCCTGCACGACACGAAGATTCAGCCCATGTACATGCGCGCAATGGACGGCATTGCGACCGTCTCGGAAACGAGCAAGCGGTATTTTGTCGATCATTACCGCATTCCTGAGGACAGGATATTCATCACGACAAACGGGCTCGGAGAAAAGTACCGGGTTCTTGATAACAAAGAAAAAACCTCGGAGACTCAACAGGCTCCCGTGAAAAAATACATACTTCATATAAGCAAATACTCGATGCGAAAAAATCCGCTTGGTATATTCAGGGGTTTTGCCTCATTTATTCGCGACACTAAGCGCGACTGGCAGCTTGTCTGCGCAGGAAGCGGTTGGGACGGAGCAGAAGCAAGACAGGCGGCCGTTGACGCGGGTATTGGCGACCGGTACATCGCGCCCGGCTTTATCAGCGAGGAGACCGCGGTCTCGCTCCTGAACGGGGCCGCGGTGTTTTTGTTTCCCTCCTTCGCGGAGGGGTTCGGCATGCCGAATATCGAGGCTATGGCCTGCGGCTGCCCGGTGGTCACGAGTGGTATTTTCGCCATACCGGAGATAGTCGGGGACGCGGCATGCATCGTGGACAAGCCTGACGACTACAGGGAAATTGCCCGGGCATTGGCGAAAATTGTGAACGACGAAGAATATAAAAAAACCCTCGTTGAACGAGGGTTTGAAAGAATAATAAAATATAATTGGGATGACAGCGCACGGTCACTGCTTGCCTATTGGAAGTCGCTTGTCCGATGAGGACTTTGAAATTCGGTCCCCTATTCGAAGAAAAAAAGATAGCAAAATTTAAAATCTGCTGAGAAAACGGATAATCGGCCGTTTCAGGAAAAATCGATATATCCTTTTGATAAGCGGGAATGTGCGTTGTGCCCTTTTTTTCAAGTCAGCAAAGTCCTCCGGAGAGATTGAAACGTAGGTATTCATGTCGGGGGTATGTTTATCATGCCAGAAAAAAGGAACACCGTTTTTCTCGCAGGCCGTTTTCAGGGCCAGGGTTTGTTCTATCACGGGTAGGGCAATCTTGGGATTTGAAAAAGTGTCGCCCGTACGCATATGCTGGTGGATCGAATCAACTGACGCGAAGTGGTCAAGACCGCCTGAATTTACCAGTCCGTGACCGGAACCGATTATATGAATCTCCGAGGCGCCGAGAAGAAGGGCAATATAGATGCAGGTATGCAGGCAGGACCCGTGACTTCCCCAAATGGATGCACGATTTGCCCGGGTTCGAGCCGCTTTCCAAATGGTATAGTCCAGTTCTATCTCACCCCGGACTCCCGTTGGAAAATAATTGACCATACGGTGAAAAAACACCTTTTCGGAAGCGGAGAGAAGGGATGCTGTTTCCTTTTTTGTTTTCCCGTACATTGGAAAAGCCGCAATAAGGGGCAGTTTTGCATACTCGGGATTATGCTCCAACAGGAATTTTGATCGGTCATATTCACTCGAGTATCGATAGGTCGCCCGGGGAAATTTGATATGCGCAAGGTGCAGAGTAATGCCTGTTTTATCATCAAAGAAATTTTCGGGATACCCGTCGAGGGTAGGATCGGAACCTGCAATCCATACCGGTTTGCCCGAGAGACTTCCCGTGAGGGTATGGATATCAGAAAAATGCTTATTATGAAATTTCATTGTAGTATCCCATGAGGTTTGAGGTAATGATCCCGATATCATACTTGCCAGCGACATAGGCTTTACCTTGGGCGCCCATCGTCGAGCGGAGGGATGTATCGCGGAGAAGTATCAGGATTTTTTCAGCCAGCGCACGAGAATCTTTTTCGGGAACGAGATAACCTGATTTTCCATCGAGAAGTCCGTCCGGGATTCCATTATGCAGCGTAGTAACTACCGGCAGTCCGCAAATCTGCGCTTCCTGGATAACGAGGCCCTGTCCTTCCATGTCACCGTTCGACGCGGTAACGCTCGGCAGCGTGAAGACCGCGCATGTGCTGTACAGTTCCTTTACCTGGCTATTGGTGCATACACCGGCAAAGTGACAGCAGTCCGCGATGCCGAGCTTGTCTGCATAGGCCCTGAGTTCTCCCTCGAGAGAGCCTTCACCGGCCATAAAGTACTGTACGCCGGGTATTTCCTTCCTGATCTGTGCAATCGCCTCAAGCGCATAGCGATGTCCCTTTTTTTCTTCAAGGCGGCCAACGGTTAGCACTGAATCGGGAATAATACGAGACCTGTCCATGCCTTCGTATTCCGAGGCGATGAGACATTCCGGCACGATACGGATGCACTCTTCTGGACAACCGTTCGCGACAATCTTTGCCTTCGTGAAATTTGTATTTGAAGTTACAAGGTCGCCTTTTGCATATAGGGTGCGATATACATCAAGACCGTGCTTTTTCGGATAACTGTTGATATCGGAACCATGAAAGGCGGTTACCAATTTTTTGCAAAAACCGCATTCTTTGAGATAGGCGCCGATAAGGCCGTTTGCCCCGAAATGGCAATGAACCACATCGAAGCTTTTACCGGCAAACATTGTTCCGAAATATAAAAGCTTCATGTTTTTCGCGACAGTGCGGTATTTATGAAAGCGCAATGCCTCAAATGCCGCTTTCGGATTTCGGAATAAAAGAGCGCAAAAAAGAAGCGGTGCCCGCAGAAATCTTGTCTTTATCGAACGCGGCACATCCACATACCGTAAGTATTTTTCAACGTTGTATTCGAAAAAAAGATCGTGTCTCTTGTCGGTTCTCGGTCTGTGGGAAGCAAAGATTTCGATATCAGCACCGGCCTTGATGAGACCGATGATATGGTTCAGCAGAAATTTTTCGGATATTTCCGGAAACGAATTGAGTATAAGCGCGATTTTCATTTGGTATCACCCTTTTCATATTTCTGCTTCACTTGGTTTTTTCGCTTTTTTTCAGTGAAAAAGCGGCGGGCATAAAAGAATATTTTAAACGGGTTTTTGAGTTTTTTAAGCCGTGTGGCCCAACCGATGCGAGAGGTCGTGTTTCTGATCGGGATGTTCCATGTTTTTCCGTACATGTTCCGTAAAAAGCCTATCGGGTCGTGTGGGCAGGCAAAGGTGTGGCCGAGGAATTCTACCTGGTCAAGGGTATCCAAAAAGCGTGAAGGGAGTGTTACTCGTCCGTCTATGTCCCATCGTTTTCCGAGTATTGTGTTTTTTTCATAGGCGAGAAAAAAATCGATTTCCTGGTCCTTTCGCTTGAGTTTGTACATGCGGAAATTGTGTGTCAGGTCCGATACTTCCGAGGTTTTAGAGTAATCGTCATCCCGGATATACCATACCTTGAAGCCGTTTGCCTCGAGTTCGGGAAAGGCACGCAGGAATGTTTGCTTGTCTCGGCCGTAAAGTCCGAAGTCGACGTCGTCGTCATAAGGGATAAAGTCCTTTTCACGCATCGCGCCGAGCATTGTCCCGTAGTGCATGAAGGGCTCAAGACCGTAATTTCGAAGTATGGTTTGCGAGAGAATCATGTTTTCAAGGGAAATTTCACGGTTAATAAATTCCAGTTCTGCTGCCAAATCAGAGCCCCTTGATATAGGATTCGAGTACCTTCGTGAAGGCCGTCATTTCCTCGGCCTGAATGTCCCCGATGTTCGCGATGCGGAAGGTGCTTGCATCTGAAAGCTTGCCGGGATAAATCGTAAAAGAATTATCCCGGGCGATCTCGTGCAGGTCGTCGAATTTATATTTCTCTGATGCGGGGTCTATGATCGCGGTGATGAGCCTCGACTGGGCTTCCACGGGCACGAGCATTTTAAGGCCCAGTTTTTTCACACACTTGACAAGCTCTTCCCAGCAGGCCGAATATCGCGCGTAGCGGCCGGCAATGGTCTCGATCTTGGTCTCGATAATAGCCTGGCGCAGCGCATACAGGGCCTGGACGGGGGGTGTGAAACGGGTCTGCTTCGTTTTTTTGAAAGAAGCGTACTGGTCCCACAGGTTGAGGTAGAAATTGCGCATGGGATAGTCTTTTGTTTTTTCTAGGGCCGCCTTCCGGCAGAACACGAAGGCGACACCGGCCATGCCCTGGATATTCTTGTTCGAGGTAGAGGCCATGAAATCGATGCAGTCCCTTTCCATGTCGATGGGGATGGCCGCGAAGGCGCTCACCGCGTCGACAATGGTGACAATTCCGTTTTCATGGCAGAAGCGGCCGAGCTCCGGAACGGGGTTGAGGAGTCCTGTCGTGGTTTCGTGGTAGACGACGGCCAGATGCGTGTATTTTCCGTCGAGCAGTTTTTCCTTGACTGCCTTCAAGTCGAGCGGCATGAAGCCGCTGCTTTTGTATACGTCGAAGTCGAGTTTATACACGGACGCTATTTTGGCAAAACGCGCACCGTACGCGCCGTTGTCGATTATGAGCAGTTTCGCGCCGTCGGGAACGCAGGAGGATATCATCACCTCGTCCGCGGCCGTTCCCGACCCGCCGAAGAGCACCGTCTCGATGTGGTCCCTCGATCCGACAAAATCGGACAGTTCGAGCGTGATCCATTCCATCACGGCGCCGAACTCAAGTTCCCTTGGGCATATGTCGGCGCATACCTGCGCGTACTTGACGCTGTCCGTAGTGGTCGCGGGGCCGGGATTGAGGAGAACCTCGCGCCTGATTTTCCGGAGAGACTCGTTCTCCTTTATCAGCGGGAAAACAGTGCCGACGGCCATCTCGAGATGGCTCTCGTCGTCAATTTCCCTCCATACATAGTGCTCGATCTTGTTGATCGCGATCTTGTCTTTCTGCTTTTCAGCGGAGCTGCTGACGGCCGACATGGCCGTCTCGTATTCCATTTTTGGCTGGTCGGCAAGGTGTGCGGTGCAGTAGGCGACCATCGCGTCGAGAGTGGTTTTCGTGAGTTTTGTGATTCCGACGAGTTCGCCGTACACTTTCCCTATCTCGGAGAGTTTCTTGGAGTGACGGTACAGTTTTCCCTCGGCGTCCGCTTCGAGGTATACCTCGTCGCCGGAGGCGGTCG
Source organism: Spirochaetales bacterium (assembly GCA_043775705.1). Taxonomy (GTDB): domain Bacteria; phylum Spirochaetota; class Spirochaetia; order Treponematales; family Treponemataceae; genus Teretinema. Next base: position 90,782 of record JAYVSC010000076.1, read on the forward strand.
CGCCCGAAGCGAGGATCACGTTGCGCGCATGGTCATTTAAAAGTACGGTGAGCCCTATGTCGTCATAGATGAGGTCGGACTCGAGAACGAGAAAATCGCCGTATACCTTTTCGGCGCAGCAGGCGAGGGTGCCCATGCTGCCGGTATCAGCATATCGGTCGTTCCTGACGAGGGTGATGCAGTGGTATTTTTCGGCGAGGCGCTCGTACCATTCGCTGCAGTGTCCGGTGCCGATGATGATTTCCTCGATTCCTGCGTTGAACAGTTTCTGCACCGAGCGCTCCACAATCGGTAGCCCGTCAATCTCGAGAAACCCCTTGGGCATAGAGACTGTCCGGCCCTTGAGTCTTGAGCCGAGTCCGCCTGCCATGATAACTGCCTGTCTGATCATATCGATTTTTTCCTTTACGCTAAATTGATGAAATCCATAAGGGCGGATTTGTTTTGGGCCGGAGTTTCTTTCGGCCGACCGAGATCCTTCCGCGAACCCGTTGCGGCCCTGATTTCGATGAGGGTCGGACCTTTTTTCTTTTTTGAAAGAAGGGCTTTGAGTTCCTGTTTTGTCTTTACCGAATACACCTGGGCGTAGCCTGCCGCCTTCGCTATCGCGGGAATGTCTATCTGGAGCGCGACCGTAGGCTGTCCGCCGACGGAATCGTGGGCCCCGTTGTTGATGATTACATGGCGGAAATTAGCGGGTTTGCGTGTGCCGATTGTCGCGAGTCCTCCCATCTGCATGAGGGTCGCGCCGTCCCCGTCAATGCAGGTGACAGCGCGGTCTTTCTTGCGAAGGGCGATGGAAAGTGCGATCTGGGATGCGTGTCCCATCGAGCCGACAGTGAGAAAATCCCTCTCGTGTGTCATGCCGTGTTTTTCCCGGAGCTCATAAAGCTCGCGCGAGGCCATGCCGGTGGTAGAGACGAAAATATCTCTGTCCCCGGATGAGAGCATCACCTCTTCTATCGCTTCCTCGCGTGTCATCTCGGCGTCCACTGAATTCTTTTTCATTAGGGTATAGGACGCAAAGGTATCCTTTCTGACGATAAAGGCATAGGGCGCCTTGTGGGCGGATGTATAGGCATAGCAGGCGGCGACCTGCTTTTCGAGATCGGAATTATTGTCGGCCATGATGGAATACGGGATGCCCATCGCCTCGAGAAGGCCGCAGGTGACCTTACCCTGCTTAACGTGCTGTGGCTCGTCATGTACGCCGGGCTCGCCTCTCCAGCCTATCAGAAGGACAAGAGGAATCCCGTACACCTCGGGATCGACTAGGGACAGGAGCGGGTTGACCGCGTTGCCGAGGCCCGAGTTCTGCATGTACACCAGGGGCACGTTTCCGGTCGCGAGGTGATAGCCCGAGGCGAGGCCTATAGCGCATCCCTCGTTTGCGGAAATGAAGTGATTGCCCTCATCGGATGTATCGGTGACGTAGGCACAAAAGCTTTTCAAGAGGGAGTCGGGGACCCCCGCGAAAAAGGAGGTATTGTTTTTGGCAAGCAGTTCATAAAAATGTTTCGGTTCAATCATGATGGGGATAACGCTCCGTTCGTGTCGGTATGTCGGGACCTACTTGGTCCGGGACCTACTTGGTCCCAGGGATCAGTTCGAGGATCTGCTTGATGGGCATGCACAGGGTATCGGCTTCCTTGGAACGCTCGTTCTCGAGAATGGTCGTCGCGACCTTGAGCATCGCGGGATAGGAAGCGCGCAGCATGTGGTTCGCATAGATGATGATGTTGGCGCCCCATGCGCAGAGTTCTGTCTCGGTGAACTGGTTGTACGTGGTAGGCACGAGCACTATCGGGATGTTCGAGTATTCCTTGCGGAATTTTTGGCAGAATTCCTTGATGTCTTCGCCCGACTTTTCCTTGCTGTGGATCATCACGCCGTCCGCCCCGGCCTTCACGTAGGCAAACGCCCGCTCGAGAGCGTCCGATACCGGAAAGCCCGCTATGAGGCTCTCGAGTCGCGCGATGATCATAAAATCTTTCGTAACCTGGGCTTTTTTTCCGGTACTTATTTTTTCGCAGAATTCGGGAATCGTGGCGAGGTTCTGCTCGACGTCAGTCCCGAATAGCGAGTTTTTCTTGAGGCCGACCTTGTCTTCGATAATGACGGCAGAGACGCCGTTCCGCTCAAGTGTGCGTACGGTAAACACAAAGTGCTCGGAGAGCCCGCCGGTGTCGCCGTCGTAGATGATCGGTTTGGTGGTGCATTCGAGTATGTTGGTGAGGTCCTGGAGACGCGTGGTCAGGTCAACCGCCTCGATATCGGGTTTTCCCTTGCAGGTCGAATCGGTCAGGCTTGACGACCACATGCCGTCATAGTGATGTACTCCGTCATCCTTCATGATTTCGAGGTTTTCGATAATCAGTCCGGAAAGGCCCGAATGGGCTTCCATGATGCGTACCACGGGCTTTGCCTCTATCAGGCGGCGCAGCGTTTTCATGCGGATGTCCGGCGTAGTGCCGAGGGACTTCATGGTCTCGTTCATCGCGGAGGAATTGATTCCCTTGGTATAGGGCACCTCGATAACCTCGCCGCCCTGTTCCTTCATGAGCGCGTACACTTCCTCGCGGATCTTGCTTAAACTGCCTATCTTCCAGTCGTCGCCGTGAATGATAAAGTCGGGTTTGTATTTTTTAAGGTTCGGAACATAGCTCCAGTCTTCCTGGCTCACTACGCGCGTGACACCTTTCAGGTTTTCTACTACCTGCTTGCGCTGTTCATAGGTAAGGAAGGGGAGTCTCTTGTGCGTCGTTATTGCCGAGTCGGTCAGGAGACCTATCATTACTTCGCCGTGTTTTGACGCTTCCTGCAAAATATTGATAATACCCGGGTGGATAATATCTGCAGTTATTCCCAGATAAATTGTTTTCATTTGTTCCTCTTCTTTTATAGTTAATTATATAACCATGATTTTGGTCTAATATCAATACTTCAGCTGTGAAACAATTCCCTCAAGATAATCGGCGGATCTTTTTCCGCTTTCGCCGACATGCTGCCAGGCCGTATTCTTTGCTTCCTGCCGTTTGCCGGCAAGGAGGGGATCTTTCGCAAGACTGTTCAGTATCGGCCCTAGGTTGTCAAACTGGTCTTCTGTCAGTTCCCGACCGATCTCGCCCAGTATGCGGAATTTCCAGGGAGCTTCCTCGACGTCAAAGGCATCGTAGGGACGCAGATCGAAATTCTGGTTTACGTAGAGGAAAGGCCGGTCAAACAGAAACACATAGTCAAATATGACGCCTGAAAAATCAGAAATCATGATATCAGATTTTGACAGGGGGATCAGGTTTTCACGGGAAAAATCCCATATCATGCGCTCGGTCTCCGGATATCGCACTTTCAGCTTTTCAAGCATGGCCGCTTCCGACGCCACGGACTGGGGATGCGGCCTTATGATAATCCTGAATCCTGTCTTCATGAGCGGATCGAGCAGCCGGGTCCCGTATTTGGACAGTAGTGCGCTTTCTCCCCACGAAGGAGCCACGAGCACGGTGAAGGTATGGTCTTTTTCGGCCTCAAGAGAAGCAACCTTTGTTTTCAACACATCGAGGTAGGGGCATCCGACAACGACTAGATCTTTCGCCGGGATATCCCGTTTTGCCTCGAGTTCCCGGATATGCTTTTTCTGGTATTCGCCTGAAAGGAGCACAGAGTCAAAATAATCGAGACCGAAAAGGCGATAGCTGGTCGCGTCGTCGACGGCATGCAGAATGTGGCTGTAGTGACGCACTCCCTTTGACCTCTTCATCTGATATACATCGAGAGCCGGTGTGGTCATCAGGCAGACGTCAGCTTCAAGAAAGTTGAGACGCGCGACAGCCTTGTTTCCCTTTCCGATATATTCCGCCCTGATGAAATGCCAGGGTGTGTCGAAGACCGGATCGTTCTCGGCGCTTGTATAATATACCGCGCTGACCTTCCTTGCCTCGAGTTCGTCGAGAACCGGTTTGAATACATTGCTGTATTGGATGCCTTCATTGTATAAAACGAGAGGCAGCCGTTTTTTTTCCCGGAGCACTTTTGACCTGCCGAGGAATAGCGTCTTCATCTTGATGAAGGCGGCTTTGCTTACAAAATAAAGGGTGGTCACAAGTCCGATTATTACCGAGAAGAGCATGCTGCCGGTGCCGGGATCAATGTACAAAAATAGATTCACGCTCATTTCTCCCATTTCCAGTTTGCTTCGTCAAAGATGCTGTCACTCAGGTCGATCCATTCGTCGTCCGCAATCCGAAACGTATTCTTGTCGTGATCAACGAGCCGTCCCGCGCTGTTGCCGCTCAGCCTTATGTTTTTCTTGTCCGCGGTTTCCTCGAAGGTCCTGAGGGAATATGGATTGACCGCTTGCGCGATGATGCCGCCCGAAGTTACGATGGAGGCGACATCGGCATTGCTCATAAGAACCATATCCGTTTTCATCGGATCCTTCGCGCCGAAATCCTTGACGAGCAGAATCGGGTTGAAATATGCGGGGTACAGAGACACGTCCCTGAAATTCCCGGGGAAACGGGTTTTATCCTTGAAGCCGACGCTCTTGAACCCGTGGTCCGACGCGATGACGATGCGCGTATTGTCATACACATCGTTTTTTTTCAGCACTTCCATGAATGCGCCGACTGACCGGATGGCGGCGATATTGACATGGTAAAGCTGCCACGCGGTCGCGCTGCTGAAGCGGTTGGTACCGATGTTCGTGATGCTATTCTCGAACGTATAACCTGGATATTGGAGGAAGGTCAGGTCATGGGTCGTGTCGTTTACGGCAATGTTGAAGGTATTCTTTTCCGAGCCGAATTCGGAAAGCTTGCCGAGATACTCCAGAGAAGCGAAGTCGGCGAGGTATTCCGACCGTGCCTGAAAGTCGGTCGCGAGCTGCCAGTATCCGCCCATGTCATAGATGGTCCATCTCAGGGCAGGAGGCGCGATTTTAAAGAAGCTGAAAAAAAGCAGTTTTCGCTCAAGGGACAGATTGCCCGCGTTTCCCTTGAGATACTCCGTCATCCCGTGGTCTTCGAGCCATTGATTCTGAAATACGCCTTTTAGTTTGAAGGATTCGATATCCGGGTACGAGGCGAACTCGTCATAGGGCATGTCGGTCACGGTCGTTTTCCAGCCGTTCTCGGAGAAGAGGCGCGGCAGCACGGTAGATGCCTCGGCCAGTTTTTTGACCAGGGTTTCATCCTTCCGCGCATTTATCTTTTCCGGCGTGTATTCGTATCCGCCGAAGAGGGCAGGCTCGGCCATGACGGTATGTCCGCCGTATGAATAGGTATTCGGATACCAGGTGAAACCCGAGAATGTCGTGTCCAGACCCGGAGTTTCGTTGAAAATATCCTGAATGTAGGAACCGATTCCGCGGTCCAGCATGATGATCAGCACGTTTTTTTTCGTTTTGGAAAAATGATACACATTGGAAAGATTCCCGTTTTTCAGCTTCTGCGCCTCATGAGCCTCTCTGATATCCGTAAAGGCCCCTCCGATGCCGGCGATCTGTATGCCGGAGAGACAAAAAAAGGAAACGAGGGCCACCGCGCAAAGCGACAGGAGCACTGTGGTGCCCTTCCGGTAAAAAAGATAGTATGCTGCGGCGCAGATAAGAAAACTGAAGAGAATATCGAGATGATACTTCAATACGGGGAGCTTGAGCACGTTGGGATCGTCGAACTTCAGGGTGGGAGAAAGCGTCCCGTAATTTCCCTGGAAGAGGAAAGCGTTGCAAAGGGCAAGCACGAGCAGGAAAAATGCGGTGAGCGCGAAACCGGATCTAACCTTTCTTGAAAAAAGGAGGTAGAGACAGCCGGGCCAGAACACGAAAAGGCCAGCCGCTCCGGAAGAAACAGTCATAAGCAAACTAAGGGGATTGTCATAGTGCGAGGTAAAGGAAAACTCGGCGGGCGATGACGCGATGAGACTGCCCGGGATCACGAGTCCCGCGAGCATGGCAAGTCCCGCGACCGAAAACCAGAATATCCGGTCGCAGGCGCGATAGTCGGAAACAAGACTTTTCCCGGTATTCGTCAGCAGATAGGTCAAGCCCTTTGCCAGCAAAGGCGAGACGGCTACCAGAAATAGGATTGCGCCGATAAACATCTTTAATCTCGATGACCCGCTGTTGAGAAAAACCGCTGCGGCGCCGAGTGCGACAATCGACGTAATTAGTATATAGGCGATTCTTTTCGGATTTTTGGATTTATACAGAATGTTTTTCACGAGCGAAAAGACATTATTCAGCGTCCAGTAAAATACCAGAGCGGCCGACGAGTTGTACAGCAGGATGCAGAATACGGCCGCAACGGCGTAGAGCTGCATTTTTTCCCTGAGACTGAAACCTTTTGTATATACCGCGGAAGAGGCGACATTCACGGCGGTCATTACGAGGGGCAGGAGGTTGACAGTCAAGGCGCCGATATGTAGAAGCGCGTCCGGAGAACCCAGGTCATTGATGAAGAGAAACTTGTCTCCCAGAAAGTCGGGAATACCATTCAGCACTGTATAAGCGGCGATAAAAAAGGGAATCTGGATCAGAAGGCCGAAGGTGCTGCGCAGCGCATACGATGGATGGTAATGATTCTGCCGGTAAAAAGTAGACAGGATCATGTACTGCTCGTCGCCCTTGAAAACGGCCTTGATATTATCTATGCCCAGCTTAAGTTTTTTCTGTATATCACGCTCGGTCTGCTGCCATTTTTCCGCGACCGCATAGACTGGAAGGCAGATGATATTGACCATCAGGCTGACGCCGATAATCGAAAGTCCTGTGTTCCTGAAAAACGCGTCGAGGGCGCGGTAAATAACCTCGATCAGAATTACCAGGGGATAAATGCATATCTGATACAGAAAATTCATTATTCAAACAACCTTATGGACGGGGATTTGCGGGAGGGTCTTGTCGGGAAAAATCGTCAGGCGAACTGTCTGAAATACTGAATCGTTTCTTTAAGGCCTTCGTCAAGG
>JAYVSC010000077.1:0-15579 GCA_043775705.1 Spirochaetales bacterium
TCAGTTAATGATTGTGTAGTAACTTCATTATACCGAAAAACGCGATGTCGTTTCTTATTGCTCTGTTATTCGCACTTCAGACTTGAACTGGCGCGGTTAGATCCTCAGGCGGTTTCGTTATCAACGGGAGAGGTACGTCCAATGCGGTCGTTAGTGATAAGGAAAGAGCACTGTACAAGTAAGCTGTGTTATTTCCCGACTTAACCGCGGACGCCTCTTGAAAAGGGGAGCCGCGGTTTTTTTTTGCCCGAATGTGGCAGATGAATGCGCGGCTGGAAACCCTTTACATGCTGCCTTCATGCGTCGGGTATGAAACAGGAGAAAAAAAATGATAGACATACATCAGCTGAAAAAGGATTTTTCTGGAACCGTAATCCTGGATGGTATCTCCATGCGCTTTGCCCGAAATGAAAAAATAGGACTTATCGGACGGAACGGGGCAGGAAAAACCACGCTTTTACGGATTCTAAACGGGATGGACATTGATTTCTCGGGAAAGGTCGCGCGTTCATCCGATGTGCGCATCGGTTATGTGCCTCAGTACTTTCCCGAATTTCAGGGAACGGCAACTGATTTTTTAATCAGTCACTTTACCGAAATGCGGGGCGAGCTGTCCCGCTTTGAAGAGCAGATGGGTATTGCGGAAGAGAAAGCTCTCGAAAAAATTCTGGAACAATATGCGCTGGTGCGCGAAAGGTATGATGCTGCCGGGGGTGATGACGCAGAAGAACGCGGGGTTCGGTATCTTGAGGGGCTTGGCCTCGGTTCCCGCTCGGATGTGAATGTGAGCGTTCTTTCCGGAGGCGAAAAAAACATCCTTTCACTCGCGCGAGCCCTGCTTGAGCATCCCGATTTTTTAATTCTGGACGAGCCAGGGAATCACCTTGATATTTGGGGTCTGGCCTGGCTTGAAGGTTTTATCCGGGAGTATCCCGGAACTGTGCTTCTCGTTTCGCACAACCGTTACCTTTTGGATCGGACCGTGAGCCGAGTGTTCGAGCTCGAGCGCGGAGCGGTCAGCGGCTACAAGGGGAATTATTCCGCATACCGGCTTGAGCGTCTCAGGCGGACTGTGTCCGGAGAAATGGCTTATCGTGCGGACATGAAAAAAATAGAGAGGCTCGAGGAACTCGTGAAGCGTTTCGAGCAGATCGCGCGCTCAACGGCCGATCCTGCATGGGGACGGCGCTTACACGCCCGGCGCACACATCTTGAAAAAACGAGGGAAACCGCCGCCGAAAAACCGGTTGACCCGGATTCATCATTTTCGATGGCCTTTAGCTCCGAGGTTTCCCGTGCGGCAATTGCATTGAAAGTCGAGAATTTTTCATGCGGATTCGGGGATAAACAACTCCTTGAGGATGTTTCCCTGCTGATCGAAACAGGAGAGCGTGTCGCCCTTGTCGGACCGAACGGATGCGGAAAAACTACTTTTCTGAATTCAGTGATGCGCGAGGGAGCGCCGGACGGAAGGAAAATCCGCATAGGTCCGAGCATGAAGGTGGCATACTGCTCGCAGCATAGCGAGGGTCTGCCCCGCAATTGCGATATTCTCGCCGTGTGTATTGCAGGAGGAGCTCTCAATTTTGACGAGGCGTGGAAGGTTCTGTCACGGTTTTTGTTTGCGAGGGACGATCTATACCGAACGGTAGGTACGCTTTCTGGGGGAGAATTAAACCGTCTTCAGCTGGCTCTTGCCGTAATAGGAAAAGCTAATTTTTTGATCCTTGATGAACCGACGAATCACCTTGATATTCCTTCCTGCGAGGCTGTCGAGGACGCCCTTGCCGAATTCGCTGGAACTATTCTCGTTGTTTCCCATGACCGTTATTTTCTGGACCGAATTTCAACCCGGGTCGTTGAAATTGATGAAAGAGCCTTTGTCGAATGGGATGGAAACTTTTCCGAATTCTGGCTGAGTAGATATGGTACATCTATCCGCAGTCCGATCCGGATGAGTTCATCAGTTGAATCGAGGGACCGTCAGATTAAAGCGTCCAAAACCAGAGAGGTGGAAAAAGTCGAGGGTGATATTGAGAAGCGGATCATGGCGATGGAAGCCGAGAGGGAACAGCTTGAGCGTAAAATGAATCAGTCTTATACCGAAGGAAGCCTGAAAAAGGCGAGGGATTTGGGAACGGCACTGCAGCAGCTGTCGCTCAGAATTGAACGTTTGTACGAATCCTGGAAGTAGATCAGTTCCCGTACCGCTATGTATAACGGTACGGGAACTGTATACTGTTTTCGTGAAGGGGCTAAAAAATGAGTTTTCCTGAACTGCGAAACAAATTATTTTCCGGCAGCCCGGGCCTGATTGAGGCTTTGATTATGTTCGTTCTGATAATGGTGTATATGATGTATGGCGGCCCGCTAGTGAATGCGCTTGCAGGAAAAGCTGCCATGAACGTGTTTACTCTCGGGCTTGCCGCGCTGCCGCTTCTTTTTTCATATGATATTAAGACGGTGTTTTCAATAAAAAAGGCTTCAGTAAATGAAATTACTGGAGCCATGCTTTTGGCCGCAGGCATGTTTTTAATGACACTGATGCTCTCTTCGCTGTTGACCCTTTTTGTCCCCGAAACGGAGAGAAAAGACGTACCCTTCCTTGCGTATGTGGCGAACGGGAATATTTTACTGGTGATCCTCTCGGTCGCTATTCTGCCCGCCTTTTGTGAAGAAATATTGTTTCGAGGTTTTATACTTTCCGGCTTGAAAACAGCGGCAGGAAAGAAAATTTCTATTTTTCTTTGCGCTCTCATGTTTGCCTTGATGCATCTTGATCCGTACCGGATTCCGTTCACTCTTGCGATCGGGATAGGTCTTTCCTGGGCAGCCTGGGAAACCGGGTCTCTTATAATCCCGATAGTCATGCACGGTGCCCATAATCTTGCATTGCTGTTAATTACGCGAAGTGTCTACTTAAAACCGTCAGATGATTTGGGCACAATCTTATCCGGGTGTATTTCGGCCGCCCGGCACACTGTTGTGTCTGAAATTGGATTTTGGCTGTCATCGTTTTTACTTCTAGCCTGTGTTGTTCTCTTATCTCTTGGGCTGATAATTTCCGGAATCCGGTTTTTAAAACCCAAAAAATATTTGAAGACGTCAGGTTAATTTTTTCCCCATGGTCAGGCCCCAGGTTTCTTCCTTCAGGATTGTAAAAAACAATTTATTATAGAATCCGATTGCACCTGGATTTGTATTGCTGACTCCGAGGTGAACCCCGGGACAGCGGCGCGCTTTCATCTCGCCCAAAAACGCATCCATCAGCAGGCGTCCGCAGCCCTTACCCTGAAGATCCGGAAGAAGATCGATATGCAGGTGTGCGGGATACTCTTTGAAAAAGGGGCTGCTTTCACTCTTTTGATGCAGTTTCTCTATCAGTCTTTTTTCGTTGATTGAGTAGCTTTCGGGGTTTCGCTTGCTGTCGGGATATCTCTGGCGCAGGGGCGGAAGCCACACAGTATCGAACCAGATATTGAAAAGGGGTGTATTGTCAGTACCGATAATGTACCCTTTCGGGATGCCGTTTTCTTCAGCTATAAAGCAGCAGTCAATACTATAAAAGAGATATGGAGCCGCATAATACTGGCCAATCAGCCATGGATCAGAAAATAAGGGACTTGCATCCTTTCCGCTGTCACCTGTTTCCAGGCAAATTTGATACAGATAGGGAATATCGGACTGGATTGCCGTGCGGATCATAACAGCCATGGAAATCTCCTTGTTTTCAGAAGTTACCGCATTATACCTTAAAAAGTATAGTTTGAATTATTAATAACTTATGTTTTTTTAATTTTTTAGTATATTAGCAGAGAAGGTAGTACAGAATGAATGCAGAAATGCTGGAAAAAATGATAATGAAACGAAAATCTATACGGTCTATTTCGATGACGCCTCTTTCAGAAGAGGTTCTTTCAGATATCATATCCTTCGCTGAAAACCTTGTCCCTCTTTTTCCTGCTATACAAACTTCGGTAAAACTTCTTCCCCGTGCTGAAATTAAGCCATTTGGATCGGGTTTTGCGCCTCATTATCTGGCTATTTATTCCGAGCAGGGTCCTGATGCCGAATTGAATGCGGGTTTCATGCTTCAGCAGGCCGATTTGTATCTCTCATCCAAAGGTATCGGATCCTGCTGGCTCGGTATGACCGCACCCCATTTAACCGCATATGACGGGCTTACCTTTATTGTATTGCTGGCCATCGGCACACCGGGGGAAAACGTTCACCGTACTTCAATCGATCAATTCAAACGAAAGCCTCTTGAAGAAATTGCGACGGCCTGGGTTGTTCCCTCCTATATTAACGCAATGAGGCTTGCCCCCTCGGCCATGAATAAACAACCCTGGTTTTTTACCGGCGAAGAGACCTGCTGTCACGTATTTTCCGTTCGGGGAAAAGGGCTGATAAATATCGCGGAGGGATGGCGGTTTGTCGATCTCGGGATATCCATGTCGCATCTCTGGATTTCAGCATTAGCGGACAGCACTTCAGTCGTTTTTAAACGGGAAGATTCCATTCCTTCCCGTACCGGTACCGATTATGTTCTGTCTTGCCGGATTGAATAAAAAACTGCTCAGGAATTAGACTTTCAAAGCGTAAAGTAATATGGTATCGTGTTCATTATGGTATATGAAGTAACAGCGACAAGACGGCGTCCTCAGCGATTTGAGGATATGATCGGACAGGATTTCGTGGTGGCTACCCTGCAGAAATCCGTGGCAGCCGGGAAAATCGCGCATGCCTACCTTTTTTCAGGGCCTCGGGGCTGCGGAAAAACAAGTTCTGCGCGAATCCTTGCAAAAGCCCTAAATTGTGAAACAGGACCGGGCGCGACACCGTGCGGAACGTGCCCTGCATGTGTCGAAATTACCCGGGGATCCAGTCTTGACGTGATAGAGATAGATGGAGCCTCAAATACCAGCGTAAACGATATCAGGCAGATCAAGGAGGAAGTACAGTTCCCCCCCAATTCCTGCCGATATAAAGTATACATCATTGATGAAGTGCATATGCTTTCAACCAGTGCCTTCAATGCCCTTCTGAAAACAATCGAAGAACCTCCGCCCTATGTTGTCTTTATTTTTGCGACAACCGAACTGCACAAGGTTCCTGCCACTATCAAGAGCCGGTGTCAGCAGTTCAATTTCCGTCTGGTTGCCGTCGAGCAGTTGAAAACCGTGCTCGCCGAGGCGGCGGGGGAGATGGGTATAAAAGCTGATGACGAGGCGCTATTCTGGGTTGCCAGGGAAGCAACCGGCAGCGTCCGCGATGCCTACACCCTTTTCGACCAGGTTGCCGCCTTTTCGGATGGGCATATCACCTTTGATAAAATCCGGGACAAACTCGGCCTTGTCGGCGTTGACCGCATCAATGGCATCGTAGAGGCTTGCGTTAGACGTAACTGCCAGGCAGCATTTTCCTTTCTGGATGAAACCCTGCAGAATGGGGTTTCGGTTGAACAGTTCACGGTTGATTTGGCAGAATACTTCAGAAACATGCTTTTTCTCGGGAGCGGGATTGTTAAAGAATCCCTTCTCGGACAAAGTCCCGAGCGATTTTCCTCCCTTGTATTGAAAGAATGGACTCCTATCCAGATTGAAAGAGCTCTCGGTATAGTGCTTCAGCTTTTCAGGGATATCAGGTATTCCCTCGAACCCCGGTATGAGCTTGAACTGGCTGTTTCGAGACTGTCCTGGATTTCGGACTTTGTCTCGTCGGCAGAGATGAAGATCGCGATTGCGCAGGCGCAAAATCTCCTGCAGAGGAGCAGCGGCCCTTTTAGCGGAGCGGATCGTTCGTCCGGGACGCAAAGTCAGGAAACGATCCGCACACTGAAAGAAACAGGCATAGCGCCCTGTGGAATATCGCCCCCGATAAACGAAAGCAATCCGGATGATTCTGAAACGCTGATTGAAAATCCTTTTGCAGCCATCAAACAGCGCATAAACGGGAATCGTTTTGGCCAAAAAGGCGAAGCGGCGGAAATTCCGGCCGCTGTACCGGATATTTCTGCTCTGATGCCAGCAAAGAAATTGAAGCTGTCCGTAATGGATTCTGCCGTGATCGAGCCTGCCGCGGCGGAACTTGCAGCAACAGAGCCTGCGATAGCGATTCCCGCCGAAGACATGAGCGAGGTTTCCGTCGAAGAGCTGAAGGATACCCTGGTAGGATTTTTTCAAACTTCGAAAAACATGGTTGCGACCAGTCTTCTTAAATCCTTTGATTGGAAGGATAATGGAGCAACTGTACGTTTTTCCGTTGACAAACCGTTTGTACATAATTTTTTGGAACAGGAGCATAAAGCCCTTGCCGAGGCCGTTTCCCGCTTTCTCGGGAGGCCGAGCGGTATCGAGATTCAGCTTGATACCACACGCGTTGTATCGGAGACCAATGCGAGCGAATCAAAGACCGTTCCGCCCCAGGTCGAGATGGTGAGACAGATGTTCAAAGGAACAATAGTAGGAGAAAGCTGATGGATATGAATCCCTTCGAGTTGCTTAAAAACGCGAAATCCCTCCAGGAACAGTTTGCCCGCCTGCAGGACGAACTCGATTCGGTAACCGTTTCCGGTGCATCCGGCGGCGGAATTGTCAAGGTTATGCTTAATGGAAAATTTGAGCTTCTTTCCGTGATCATTGATCCGGTTGCGGTCGATCCGCGCGATATCCCTATGCTTCAGGACTTGATTGTAGCCGCCCATGCCGATGCGTCGGAGAAGGTTAAAGAAGTATTGAAAAACCGGCTTGGGCCGCTGGCGGGAGTACTTCCAAACGTATGAATGCCCTCGATGATGTGATAGACAGTCTTTCCAGGCTTCCCGGCGTTGGAAAAAAAAGCGCCTCGCGCATTGCCCATTTTCTGCTGAAAAGCGATCAGACTCTGTGCGGCCGGCTTGCCAACGATATTGCCGTCCTGCATGAGCGGATACATCCATGCAAAATTTGCGGAGCCTACACCGAGGAGGTACTTTGTCCGATATGCTCGAATCCCGGCCGGGACCGACAGCTGATCTGTGTCGTCGAGCAGCCGCAGGACGTGCAGACAATAGAGGCGGTCAAGGAATATAATGGTCTTTTTCATGTGCTTGGCGGGGTAATCGCCCCGCTTGAGGGTATCGGACCCGAGCAGCTTCGGCTTTCAGAGCTGATCGCGCGGATACAGGAAGGTGCGGTAAAAGAAGTAATCCTGGCAACCAATCCAACTATCGAGGGCGACACCACTGCCCTTTATATTCAGAGGATACTTAAAAACATGGATGTGACCGTTACCCGTCTCGCTTCGGGCCTTCCGGTAGGCGGTGACCTTGAATATGCAGACCGGCTTACGCTTTCAAGAAGTTTTCGGGGGCGGTCCGTTTTTTAAAAATAGAAACCGCTATTGATTGTTTTTAACCCAACTGGTGATGATGGGCTCAATTGCCTGAATGTGAAACCCGAGCTCCTGTACAGCTTTTTGTTCCGTAGTGTCATTCCACTTCTGATAGGGATCGTTGTAATGCGCGAAAAGAAAAGCGTATACAATATCTTCCGCCTTGTTTTGTTTGTCGTCAAACATGGTTCCCTTACGGTTAATTGCAGATGTGAGAGTGTTCCTGATTGACTGCCTGATGCTTTTAAAAAACAAGTCCTTATAAACTGTATATGTTTTTCCTGTCAATTTCTTGATCATGTCGGCGATTGAATTCGGAACAAACAACGGCGCGCGGGGAAGGTGCGGAACAGGTTTATGCAATTCCGTTTTTTTCTGCTTGAAGGGAATCACCGGTTTTTGCACCTTGGGCGGCCGTACTATGGCTGGCCGTTTTTTCCGTTTTACGGAAACCCGCCTGGTAATTTCAGGAACCGTGGTGGGTATTTCAGTCATTTGAGCTGATGCTTTCAGGCGTGCCCAGATCCTCTGGATGTACAGATCGCCGCTGATATTATAATAATAGCCGGTAACCACGTTTGCAAGGACCGCGTTTAAAATTTCCTCGTCTTTCCAGGAATGAAGGCGGCCGTTTTTAATTGCCTGGAAAATATCATGATTATGTGTCCTGTATTTTCTGCTGAACAAAAACACTGTTTTTTCAAAAGCGGGATCGTTAATAAGATACCAGTATTTTAAACAGTAGGATATGACAATGTCCTCCGTACGGGTGATTGTATTTGAAATGAGAATTTTATCAATGTCCGTCTGACTGAATATAATTTTCGAAAGATCAAAGTTTGCCTGCTGCTTTTTGTTTTGAATCTGGCGATTGGCATGCTGTTTTCTTTTTTCTTCTTTTTCTTTTTTGAATTCCTGAACCGATTCGATTGTGTCCGTTACGTAAAGACGGATAAGCTCTGCGGTTCGTTCCATCTGCGGATGTCTGAAGTCAAGACTCTTTGCATACCGCACGTATTTTTCTGCAAAAGCTATGGCTACGTACCGGTCGGGAGAAATGACGGAGAGAAGCCCTTCTACCATCTTGATGACCGAGTATGCGTCCGACAAATCGACGGTGTCGATTTCCTTGGTGAGAAGGGATATGATGTATGTTGTCCGCGCGATTATGCGTTCCGCGAGGTTGACCAGGTTATCACGGAGGATAAGTTGAAAACGCGGATCATGGGAGCGGAAATAACGTATGAGAAGCGTCCGCTGTCCGGTGTCCGGGTATTTCCCTGTTATCTTGTTGTTGTATAAGTCCAGGGCGTCAGCCTGCCTGCCGATTGCGCGCAGTTCGAAATAACGCTCGATATCTACATCGCTTTCGAGGCTCATGTTCGGATATTCTTCTTTCAGTATCCGTCGTTGTATATCTGATAGTGTACGCATGCTCTACGCCTTTTGTTAAAAAAAAAGGCTAATTCCCGTTTATAAGAAAATTATTGTTATAATTCTCTCCACGGAAATTAACCCTGTCCGTCTTGTTGCGAAGGATTACTTCAAGAGGCTTAGAACGCTTTGAGTGGACTGATTTGCCTGTGCAAGCATTGCTGTTCCTGCCTGCGTAAGAATCTGGTTCTTGGTGAAGTCAACCATTTCCTTGGCCATGTCCGTATCGCGGATGCGCGATTCGGCAGCCTGGAGGTTTTCTGCACCGACTCCCAGTCCTTTAACGGTGTAATCAAGCCGGTTCTGGTAAGCACCGAGATCTGCTCTCTGTTTGTTTACCGCTTTGAGGGCTTCGTCAAGAGTTCCGATAGAACGGTTTGCGCTGTCCGGTGAAGAAAGAGACATAATCCTCTCGTCACTGACATTTCGGACACCGAGTGACGCTGCCGTCATGGTGCCGATGTATACGCGTGTTCTCTGATCCATATTGGCACCGATGTGGAACCACATAGATCCTGTGACTGAGTTTTCTCCGGTTTCCCGCGCGAATCTTCCGGTGAGCATGTTCATACCGTTGAACTGTGCCTGGCTTGCGATGCGGTCGACTTCCGCAACAAGTTGCGATACTTCGACCTGAATCTGCATTCGGTCCTCGCTGGAATAAATTCCATTTGAAGACTGTACCGCCAGTTCACGGATACGCTGAAGAATGTCCGTGGTTTCCTGAAGGTAACCCTCGGTAGCCTGAATAAAGGAAATACCATTTTGTGCGTTGGTACTTGCTGCATTCAAGCCGCGAACCTGACTGCGCATCTTTTCTGATACGGCGAGTCCGGATGCATCATCTCCTGCGCGGTTAATGCGCATACCCGATGAAAGTTTTTCCATGTTCCTCGTATTTGATCCCTGGGTTTCCCCAAGAGTTCTCGAAGAGAACATAGCGCTTAGGTTGTGATTGATGATCATATTGCTACTCCTTTGGCGATTTTCGACGACGTTTTTTAGTATGTCGCTCGCGGCATCCCTGCCGATCTGTCAATTTTTTGTCCGGTTCCTCTGAGTCCCCACGCAGAAGACGGGGCATGCAATACCGGAAGTTTTTTACACTTCCTGTTTTACATGCGTACTCAAAGTATCGGATGACATAAAAAAGTCTTGAGAAAAATTAACGTAAATCGTCAGGAGGGGTATTTATTTCTTTTTGGAAAACCGGCAATTGGTGCAGCCGAGAATATGGACATGCCTCTTTCGCTGAGGCCGCTGGAAAAGGCGTGCTATAAGATATCCTTCCTGGGGAAGGGCTTTTTTGCATACCGGACACGTTCTGGAAACAGAATCTTCTTTGTATGGGTGGCAATGCGGGCAGCCGAAAATATGGCACATCCGGTCCGCTTCCCCCGGAAAAAGGGCTGACTTGATTTGAGCGCCGTCTGTTAGGAGTGTTCCGCAAATAGGACATACGCCCTTCTCTCCGGCGATACCCTGCCGGCGCTGCCCGGATTTTCGGGAATCTTTCGGCATCGGTGCGGTAAAAAGACCGTACGCGAGAACGAGTAACAATATACCGGCAAATATCAGGAATATGACGTAGAATGATCCAGGTATCATATCTATAATATTGCATGAAAAGTGCACTTGTCGCAATCCTAAAAGTGGTTTATCATTAATCTGTGTCAATATTGTACGTTGTAGCTACCCCAATAGGGAATCTCGGTGATATTACCTACCGGGCGTTAGAGATTTTTAAGTCAGTGGATGTAATTGCCTGCGAGGATACTCGCCATACCCTGCAGTTACTCACGCATTTCGGAATCCGCAAGCCGCTGCTTTCATGCAGAGCGCGGAACGAAGAAGACGCATCGCGCAAGATTCTGGAAGTATTGAAGAAAAACCAGAACGTCGCCTATGCAAGTGATGCGGGGACCCCTGCTCTGAGCGATCCGGGTGCCGTTTTGGTCCGGATGGCCCGTGCTGCCGGTCATACAATTGTTCCGATTCCGGGGGCTTCGGCTTTCGCTTCATTATTGAGTGTTTCGGGTGGTTCGGATAAAACAGTTGTTTTTGAGGGTTTTTTATCGCCAAAGCCCGGAAGACGGCGATCCCGTTTGCGGGAGCTGCTTGAAACCGGATTTGCATTTGTTTTATATGAATCTCCCTTCAGGATAGTCAAGCTTTTGACTGATCTGGCCGAAATAGAAGGAGAACGGAATGTGGTTATCGGGCGTGAATTGACGAAACTGCATGAAGAGATTGTGACAGGTATAGCAAATGAGGTTCGCGACGATTTTGCAGGACGGGAATCGATCAAAGGCGAGTTTTCCGTGTTTGTTTCCGGAAAAAAATGCTCAACTTCTAGAGAGGATTGACCGATAAAAAGGTGAAGGCAGGAAAGATATGATGATTGACCGCTTGGGGGGAATTGATCCCCTGAAAAATGCACAGAATACCTTTAAAACACCACGAGTAAGCGGAACTGCTCAGTCTGATTCAATCACTGTATCAGCAGAGGCCAAAGAGCTCTCGGAAACATATTTCGCGATGGAAGCAGCAGGCGCTGCTCCCGATGTCAGATCGGATCGAGTTGCTGAAGTTATGCAGAAAATGAAAGACCCTTCATATATTAATAAATCGGTGGTAGATTTGGTCGCGGACCGTATTATGGATGTATACGGGCTTTAATCCATAGAATAACCGGATTTTTCTTTAGGCCGGTTGAATTTCGGTGACTAAATGGCGGGCCAGCAGGGTTCCGCCTTTTTTTTGTTAAAAACTGGTGTATTTTTAAGATTAAGGGGTGTATATGGCAGATTTTGTTTTCAGGATATCTCCAAACGTAATTCTTGGTCCTTATACCTTAGCCCGATTAGGTCAGATTGCCTCTTCATGGGGAACCCATTATATGCTCATCGCGGACCCCATATTAAAAGAATTCAATCTGATCGAAAAAGCAGTAACGGCTCTCGAAGATAAAGGCATTTCGGTATTTGTATTTGACGAGATTCCTTCTGCATCCACCTCGGCGACCCTTGAACAGGCTCTTTCCTTAGCCAGAGGCGCAAAAGTTCACGGCGTCATCTCGTTCGGCGGCACAAAAACTGCATCTCTCGGACGGGCAGTTGCTTCTTTATATAATGAAAACCATGAGGTATATGAATATATGGCGGGAGCGCAACCCTACAGCGGAGCCCTGCCATTTATCGAAGTTCCTTCAACCTGCCGGGATGCGTTTATGTTTATGGACCGGACCCCGGTAATTGACGCCCGCAACCGTCAGATCAAGTTGATGAAAACCCAGACCGGCGTCTGCAAGGCTGTGGTTATCGACCCGAATCTCTACATGAACATGTCCCCGAATACCGCCGTGTCCATGGTCTTCCATGCAGTGACCCTTGCGGTCGAGGGTTATATTTCCACAAAATCGAACTTTTTTTCAGAGACAATCCTTGGCAAATCGATAGAAATGCTTCTCTTGGCCCTGGATCCTGAACAGAGCAAACTGGTTGGAACTCCCTCGGAAATGCTGATAGCTCAGGGCGGCTGCATGGCCTCGATGGGTGTTGCGGTAAGCTCTCCCGGAGTTGCAACCGCAATCTCGCTTGCCTGCAATGCCCGGTATAAAACCTCGACCTCGCTGGTCTGCTCGGTGCTGCTGCCATATATCATGGAAGATGCTTCCCGCGCGAAGATTGACCGCATCGCGACAATAGGAAAGATGCTTGGGGTTTCCGTTTCAGGGCTCAGCGCGAATGACTGCGCCCGGGCCGCAATTGACGATATCCGCAGAAGGCTGGCGCTGGCTGGTCTCCCTACGCGCCTGAAGGATCTCGGCCTTTCGATAGACCAGCTTGTTCCGGCCGCAGAAGACGCCGCGGCCTTGGACTTGATGAATTATATTCCCCGTGCCCTTTCAAGCGATGATCTTTTTGATTTGATGAAACAGGCGTACTAATGTTCCCCGTGTATAAACTTGAGCGGCTTCCTGCCGGCCAGCGCAGGCGAAAAATAATCGCTCTGCTGACAGGCCTTGAAAAAACGCTTTACGGTGAAAGCGAAAGTGGCGCAGTCGCGCTTTTAGATCCGGGCATCGAAGTGTATCTCCGGTCCCTTGTCCGTCTGGCGTTGAACGATCCCAAACTCGAAGCGAATAGTATTCCCGAACTGCAGAGACTCCTGTCCGCAGAGTCCGGAACCGTTGAAACCCTGCGTCTATGCAATTTTACCCGGCATGCCTTGTTGACTGCAGGCGGGACATCTCCTGCTGAATGGGATTTGCTTTTACCTGAAGACGGCGCTCATGCCGCAGGCGGAGAGCGCTCCTTTTTCCCCGGGGTTATGGTATATGCGGAAGATATCCGTTCGCCATTTAATCTCGGCTCTATTTTCCGCACGGCTGAGGCTTTCGGTGCGGAGAAAGTGTTGGTTTCTCCCTTATGCGTTCCCCCTGATCATCCCCGCGCCCAGCGTTCTTCGATGGGCTGTATAGACTACCTTTCCTGGGAACAGATGAGCCTGTATGCTATTCCTTTTGATATGCCGGTTTTCGCGCTTGAAACCGGGGGAACCCCTCTTGAGGAATTCGAGTTTCCCTCCCGGGGTATTGTGATTATCGGATCAGAAGAGCTGGGGATAAGCCCGGAAGGACTTTCCAGGGCGAGCTATGGGCGGGTTTCGATTCCTATGACAGGCATTAAGACTTCGCTGAATGTGGGTGTTGCGTTTGGTATTTTAATGCAGGCGTGGACTTCTTATTTAACCTGTTCGGCTTCAAAACCCTTCTGAAAGGACGCGCAGATTTTCTGCAGTTGCTCTTCCGAAGAAATCTTGAAAAGATCCAGTAAAATTTTATCAATCTGATAGTACTCGACCGAACCCGCTGCATAATGGATCATTAAATCGGCAAGGGCAACAGTCGAAACAAGGGTTTTATACTCGGTCGGCGCCTGGTCAAGTGAATGGTGAAACCTGATTGCCGCGATAAGTGATGGCGGGAAGTTCCATTTTTCTGCAAGGGCAGCGCCGATCTCGGGATGATTGATTCCGGATAAAAGGACTTGCAATACCTTGTCCGGTATATTTTTGGTTTTTGCGAGGTTCGTTATTTTATCGAGTAGTTGGGGATACAGGGTACTGAATATTATTTTTCCCAGGTCATGGAGAAGCCCACAGACGTAGGCGTCTTCCGTGACTATTGTGTTGTGCAGGAAATTGCGCGCGAGGTTGTAGGAAAAGAAAGCCGTTTTGTATGAATGTACCCACAGTTCTTTTTGCTCGTCGGTCATGTGGCCGAGTAGCTGGATGGTTCCTATCGAGTACAGGAGGTTTTTCAAACCGCGGATTCCTACCATTTTTACCGCTTCGGAAATATTCGTGCATTTTTTTGCGAGCGAGAAGGCGGCAGAATTAACAAGCTTGAGAAGATCGGTGGTCAGGGCAACATCGTTGCTGATCAGGGATGCTATGTGTGAAAGCTTGGAATCGGGATCATTCAGGAGTTTTTCTATCTGCGCGATATTATCCGGGAACTGGGGCAGCGTTTCGATATAGCCTACGATATCTTCTGTAAGTCCGGACAGCTGTTCCTGTGTGGCTATTTCGAAAGGCATCATGATGCGGGTGATGGTTTCACCCTGTTCTACCAACACATGGTAACTCTCGTCGGTAAGTCCGACTTTTTTTAGCATTAGAATCATAATGACAAGACCGAGTCCCGCGCCTTCGGAATCGTCCAGAACCTGAGCCATCGCATCCTCAAGGGAAACGAACTGCTGGGAACGGGCCAGTTTGTCAAATACGCGCTTGAACTCGGTTTTGGTCATTTCCGAGTTGTTTCTTATTTCAATTATGATGTTGCGGTTTTTTACCTGCATGACGACTTTTACGAACAAACCTGCTTCTTTTTGGAGCTGAAGGTAATAGTTGATATTCGCAAGGGTGTCGGTCTTGAAGGTTTTCATCCCGATTTCATAATCAACCGGATCATTGATGTCCAGTTTTTGTTCCTTGAAGTAAACTCTCTTGGTATTCGCCTTTTTGGCGTTCGTGGTCAATTCGTTTATGCAGTAAATCAGATAGTCTTTGAGGCGGTCCTGGTTCAATTCCATCAAAAAGCAAGTCACTACATCTGCAATATACAGCTCAATTTCGTGAGGAAGGGTGTAGGTTGTAATTGAAAACGGAATACCCATCCGGGTTGCTTTTTGTATTTTAGCAACGTCTATGGATGTTTGCCTTTTTTCTTGCATGATGCTTCAGTGTACCTTATCGATATGGATTTTTCCAGTATAAAAGATTTTATTTAAAGAGATTCTTCATTTGGGAAGCGTATTGATTCAAAGTTTCATAGACCATAGCCGTGAATTTGGCCGGTTCAATACCCGAAAGAATTTCAAGGCCGTCATCGACCGTATTAATTGCCCAAATATGGAAAATTCCGCTTGAAACGGCGTTCTGAACCCGGTCGGAAAGCAGAATATTGTTCATGTTTCGACGGGGAATTATTACGCCCTGTTTTCCTGTAAGGCCGAGAATGGAACAGGTGTCGAAAAAACCTTCGATTTTTTCGGGTACGCCGCCCACCGGCTGCACGTCTCCAAGCTGATTCAGGCTTCCCGTGACCGCGAGATCCTGTCTGAGCGGAATCTGGGCGATCGCCGAAAGCAGGGCAAAAAACGCCGCGCAGGAAGCCGAGTCGCCGTCAACTTCGCTGTATGACTGTTCAAAGCATATGCTCGCCGAGACGGCAAGCGGAATGTCCCGGGCGTATTTGCGGTG
>JAYVSC010000078.1:0-5888 GCA_043775705.1 Spirochaetales bacterium
CGGGATCAGGAAACCGGAGGCCATCTTGAACGTTGCAGTCTGTATGTGGTGATTCTCGCCGAAAACCTTCGCAAGACAATAAAATTCAAGCCGTATATCACCCGGGAGTACATTCAGACTCTTTCAAGCGTGGCGCCATTGCACGATATCGGCAAGGTTGGCGTGTCCGATGCGACCCTTCGTAAACCGGGTAAATTGACCGATCAGGAATACGATGAAATGAAGCGACATAGCGCGATGGGCGCTGATATACTTCTGATGGCGCGAAACAAATTGTCTTTTCTGTCGAATCTTGATCTCGCGGTCGAACTGACGCGACATCATCACGAGCGTTGGGACGGCAAGGGGTACCCTGACGGATTGTCGCTCGAGCGAATCCCGCTTTCCGCGCGCATCATGGCCGTCGCCGACGTATACGACGCGCTACGGTCAGATCGATACTATAAAAAAGGCCTCACGCACGACGAGAGTTTCAATATCATTGTTGAAGGTTCGGGATCCCAGTTCGATCCGGACATAATCGGCGTATTCCGGATCTGCCATCGCGAATTCGAATCCGTATTCTCCATAAAGTAATTCATCAACTCCCTATGCGTGGTTCATACGCGATTCACACGCCTGTGCTAGATTCATAGTGACTGAAGAAGGCCAAGAGCCTAAAGGAGAGTCATATGAATTGCTGCGGTGGAAATCATAATCATGGAAACCATGAAGAAGGAACTCATGCGGAAAAGAAATCGTGGGGTGGCAAGCATATTCTCATGATGGTTGCATGTTGCGGACTTCCGATCCTGCTCCTCGCGCTCGTGCCATTTCTTGGATCGCTGAACGGTAGAATCGGTAGCTTTATCCAGAGATATGCTTTTCTGCTTTGTCCCGTGATGATGATAGGCATGATGCTGATGATGAGCAACGGTCACCAGTCACATAAAGAGCATGATGAACATGAGGATCATAGCACAAGGAGGATCGAAGATGTTCGGTAGTTTTTGTTCGGGATTAATGGGTGTACATGGAATTGGTGGATTTTTCGCCTCGCTGATTTTAATCTCAGTCGCGGTTATCGCGCTGGTCGTTCTCTTCAATGGCCGACAATCAAACGGAAAACCGAGTGACGGCGCGATGAACGAGCTGCGACTAAGGTTCGTGCGGGGTGAAATCACGAGAGAGGAATTCGAGAGAATCAAGGCTTCGCTTTGACCGGTTTTTTGAAGCGTATCCGTCGGGTACCCACATGCCGGCTCCCGACGGTAGCCGACATGATAAAACTCATGAAGCGAAATTTGTTATTCATGCTGCCTACACATTATACTTGATATATCCGTTTTACGGAGAAGGAGTTTGTATGAAAAGAGGCGTTTTTGTTTTATTCCTTTCATTGGGCTTCATAATGGGTGTATTTGCTCAAGAAGGTATGATGGAGCCACGTTCTCTGGATGCCATAGTCGCGGATATAGAAAAGCAGCAAAGCGTGACTTCGCTTGACCAAATCGTTGCAGATAAAGTGAGTCCCGATGTTCTTGAGGAACTTGGGGACGCCGTCATGGGCGAAATAATCGGCAACAGCGCCATGCACGACCGTATGGACAAAATGCTCGGCGGAGACGGTTCGGATCAGCTCAATGCATTTCATACCGACTTGGGAAAGCAATATCTCCAAAAGGGCGGTCTCAACGGCGTCACGATGGGTGGTATGTGGGGAATGGGCCGATTCGGCATGATGTGGGGCGCGTCAGGATTACAGACTGCAACTACGAAGAAAACGATTGAAGGAAAGCTGTTATTCGTGAATGATGAACCTGCCATCAAGTCGGGAACCACGGTCTATATCCTCGATTTCCCCGATTTTTATTACTACGCCTACAAAGATGATATTCGAGCCGGAGCCACGCTCAAACTTGAAGGCTATGAATATTCATCAACTGCCGCCAAAGATCAGGTTTATTTCTCCGTAAGCAAAGCAACGATCAAAGGCAAACTATATGAATTCTCCGGATTTGGGCGGGGTATGATGGGCGGGGCTCGGGGTGGTATGATGAATGGCAATCGCGGCGGCATGATGGGCGGAGGACAAAACCGATAGGTAGATCATTCAGTAACTACTGACGGCTGCCGTTTAAATGTTGTCGCTGTGTGATACATCCAGTTTTTCAGAATAAAGAAAAAGAAGCGTATTTGCAATTATGCCCATACGCTTCTTTACATCCACACACTTTTCCTACAACCGGACCAAGATAGACGTAAATCTCATAGCGACGCTGCAGGTCTTACAACGATATTTGTCGTCAAGTTATCTAGTAAAATAAAAGTCAGATAGACATATTTTTTTCCAGATAATGAAGCATTCATAAACACATGTGCCTCAAATTGCACTATGCCTCTCTTTAGGATCTCTATGATCATTACTAACCATTGTTGATCAATATATTTCTCTGCATTATCGTTCATTCATTATCCTAAAGAGAACATTTTGCGTGCGCATTATCAGTTAAACTCTTGTTCAGAGCCACGTCATACATGCAGCGAAAACTCGCAAAGGCAGAGGGCAGGATCCCGTGAATGCATCCCATAAAACTGATATCTTGGAGATTACATCGGTTTTAATTAGCGGTTTAACGGTAATTATTCGAATCGATTGGATGTATTTAAGTCTCTGAATCGGCTTAACGACTTTCATACTCTGCTACTTGCATGGGGATAAAATTCACATACGTCAACACCGGTTTGTTTTTTTCGCCCCACCTACCCCCTAATGCACCGTACTTCTTCTACATTTTACACTTCCTCGACTTCCTTACCAAATGAACGCTCGTATTTTTCGAGGGCACGGACCTCTTTTTCACAGTACTCTTTCGATGCCTCGACAATAATAGCATTCACGCTTGTTTTTTTGATACATGCGATTTTTGCTAAAGCCTCATGTAAAGCAGGCTGAATCAACAGGTCTTACAATTTCACAAATCCATACCCCTATCCTGAGTTTTATATCCTTATTAATTTATGTGCAATCAAATGTGCAATGAGTTCAGTAGAGTTTTCATGAGGTCGCTTGATAACCCCTGATAATTGACTAAAAAGACCATTTTCGGTAAAATTCCCTTATATTCGACATTTCTAGTCAAGAAAATGTGCTCGTAACGTGCAGGTCAGCGGTTCGATTCCGCTTCTTGGCTTTAAGTCCTTACAGTGCAAGGACTTATTTTTTTAAAAAACTCATTTTTTTGCCCCAGAGCAGCACCCCACAAACGTGCAGGTCAGCGGTTCGATTCTCCATCTTGACTAAAAATAAAAAATCATCGTTGCTAGGCATTATCAGTCAAGATAAATTATGCCCCAAAGAGGCGTACGCATGAAAGACTCAGGGGGATTAAGCGACAGTATCATTGGCATAGCCGAAAAAAACGGGTATGGTTACGTATGTTTTCATATCGTGCGATCAGCCGAACGTGGGTTATTCTGTGCACAATCGCGGCGCTTCTTGCCTTTATCCTGTTTTGGGGCCCGCCTTCATGGACAACGGTATTTCCGCAGGGAATGGTATATCGATTTCTCGACGCGCTCTGGTGCGACGTTTTCGCGATGGCACTTTTTTGCGCGCCCGCTTTCTTGCGGGTGGAAAAGAAACTCGTATCGGTTCTTTCATTCATCGCGGGATCTGGCTTTCTTGTCATTTTCTGGATTCTCGTTATCCTGGCAAAATCATTGATCGTTCTCGATTTTCTAGTTCTAGCGTTCGCCATAGTTGTTTTATGCACGCTGTTCTTTTTGTCCGCGGTTCAAACCATCGCAAAGAAAGAGGAAACGCCGAGCATGGCGCGACAAGTTTTCTTGCGTCGTATATGGTCACTGGCGACGCCGGTTTTATGGCTAGCCTTTTTCATTCTCGGCCATTTTTTTACACGGCTTTGGCCCGCTTTTTATTTTATCGGAGGGCTATCGCTTCTTTCTCCCCTAGTGGGGGTTTTTCTCATGAACGAATCAGGAATCATTCGACTGTCCACACCGGATTCTAAAGGCAAATTCGGTATCAGCGCGCGTGAAGCAGAGGTATTCGCGCTGCTCACGGAAGGCCTGACAAATCAGGAAATCGCCGACCGGCTTTTCATCTCGATCACGACCGTGAAATCGCATCTTTCACACATGTATGACAAGACCGGAAGCCGAAACAGGGTCGAGCTTATGCGTATCATTCGATCGAACGATGGCGAATCCGACTTTCGGGGAATGGTGAATCCTTGAGTTCAGCATCCATCATGGGGTCAGGAGTTACCATGAAAAAGATTCTTGCTTTATGCGGAGTGTTGGCAATCGCGCCAATGCTGGTGATTATTTCGTGCGTGTCGACATCGGCGCAAAATAACGGCGGTCAAGATACGATCCGCCTGAATACGGGACCGGACAAAAACGGGGACATTTTCACCATTCAGGTTATCGATCGGCTGGATCGCGTATTAGCGCTGGACATGACGGACCGAAACAAGCGTAAGGAGCTTACCGCGGATGACTGGAGCTACGATCCCCGAACGACAAAGCTCACGGTCAAGAACCCGCCATCTTTTATCAATCCCATTTATCACCTGGAAGGGATCGGCGAAACCCCCTCGCGCTTTGTCCTTTTTAACATACAAAACGGAGATAGCCCGCTCGTCTTTATGGACAAGCGCGTCGCCATTGAAGATGTCGACTACTTCTGGAATCCGCAGAAATCATTGCTTACGATGCGAAACAGCCAAAGCATTGATCAAGCTGGATTCTACGTAGACTACATCACCAATGACGGAAGCGCATGCTTTGGCGATATGGGCGACGACGAAAACTCAGACAGAATCGAATATGCCCTTGCCCAAAAAAGACGCGTTGAATGGAAGGAAAAAATCGAGAGCGGCGAGGTCTTTCCATTTCTTGAAAAAGCGGAAAACGGCGAGCCCACAGTGGTCATGCGAAAACCCGACGTGCAGGAAAAACGCGAGTTGCTGTCGCAATCAACCCCGATCATTAAAGCCCGCGACGCGAATGACGCGGAAATCAGCAAGGAAGTCGGATTCGATGCGCGAATGCCGGGCGAGGTCCTTTTTACCCAGTCGAAGGCATTTGCGCAACCCGGCACAAAAATGATTCTGGAAAACGCGAGCAACGGAACATCAAGCTTATCGGTGATGCGTTATTACCAGCTTTCCGACAAGGTTCAGGGTACGTTGGACGACAGTATTCCGATGACGCTTTCGCTCACGCCCCGGATGGAAACATCCCAAGAGGCTGATTTTAAAATCACCTCGATGCCGATGCAGAGGGCGCCCCAAGTAAGCAAAACCGTTTTCTGGGGCATTCGCCAGGACGAACGCGGCTATACCGCAACCAAAATGGTCACCTATCAGGGAATGAACCGCGGCGTGTATTTTGAAGTCACCTGCTCAACCGATCCGCAAAGCTGTGATCGCGCCGAGGAAATTATCCTGACATTCCTTAAAATTCGCGTATAGGCGCCGATGAGAGACTGATAGGAAAAGACTTTTTTGTGGAAAGCGTCATTTTGCGACGGGAAGCATAAACCGGCTCGCTGTTTGAATCATTTTTCCGCTTTCTCGACTTTGCCTGTCAGTTTTTAAACCCGACAACGCCGATATTTGATTATCGCCTTTGAGCACTGATAGGAACTGATAGGATCGCACAGGGCGGTACATTTCGTCAGATCGCATCAGTATCGGAAAGGGTACAGAATCATCTGATCTTAATCGCCCCGTAGCCGATCGGATCGATCACTATGGGCGGTAGGGTATATAATTGCACTGATAGATCTCCTAAGGCACAATTCGGGTGCAATCCTGTGTACATTCACAATCTCGATATTTCGTCACCTATCGATAATCGTTGGAGACCTGACTGTGTAA
>JAYVSC010000079.1:0-4289 GCA_043775705.1 Spirochaetales bacterium
CCGCTGTCGGTGAAAATTTTTATATAGTTTGCGAATCCGATAAACTCGGAAGAATTTTTATCTTTAAAACTCATGATGATCGTGGTTACGACCGGGTACACGAGCCCCACTCCCAGCAGCAGCAAAGCGGGAAGCATCCACAGCCAATGACGCAGCACCGCGGGCAGCCGGCGCGCCCATGAAGCGCCCTTTCGCGTACTTTCAATTCCGATGCCGCTGCCTCCGCCCAGCGATACGATAAATTCACTGGCGTAGATGTAAGCGATAAGCGCGCAGGGGATGCCGATTATGGCAATAAAAATCGTAATAACTAAATTCATATCCTTACCTCACAGCCTTGGTCAGTCACGCAAATTCCCCGACCCCATTTAGGGATCGGGGAACAAAAAATCACATCCCGCTCAATTTTTTATTTATTGGAATCCAGGCGAACTTTTTCGATGGTTGCCAGAATCTTGTCGAGATCGGCGGGATTGTTGACATAGGATACCACGCCGCTCCAGAAAGCGGTATTGACTTCGGCTTTCATCATGTCGGAAGCGTCAAAGTACACATTGGACTTATTCAGGATGTCCGCTGCCCGGCGGATCTGATCGTCGGCATAGAGAGAAAGGGGAACGGTCTTGTTTGTGGCAAGCCATCCGACGTTCTTCGCGAAGTATCTCTGGAATTCCGCGGAAGCCATGTACTCCATAAGAGCTTTCGATTGGGGGGTATTGCTGAATGCCGCGCACACGTTTCCGCCGCCTTCGACCGCATCCGCAAACTTGGGATCGACGGCCGGGAACGCGAAGAAGTCGTAGTCTACGCCCGCTTTCACGCCGGGATTCTGGTCGGTGAAAAAGCTGGTAATAAAGCTTGCCTGGTGATGGAACACGGCCTTGGGCGGTGTGGCAAACAGGGGATTGCCGGCAGCGCCGAAATTCGTGGAGGTCACGTAGGCTTTTCCGCCGTATACCATTGCGGGATCGGCGACGATTTTTCCCCATTCCAGCCACACGGCCTTGACTCTGGGATCGGTCCAGGCAAGTTTGCCGTTGTACCAGTCCTTATAGACTGCGGGTCCGTACATGCGGAGGAAAAGGTCTTCCAGCCAGTCCGTTCCGGCCCAGCCGCTTGCGGCTCCGCTTTCGATTCCGATGGACCAGGGCGCGATGCCGCCGGACGCGATTTTCTTTGACACGACGAGCATATCAGCCCAGGTCTTGGGGGTGTCGGTAATTCCGAGAGACTTCAGTGTTTTTGGATTGTACCAGATCAAGCCTTTTACGGAGGCTCCTAGATAGATGCAGTAGAGCTTGCCGTTAACCGACCCCAGATCCTTCCAGCCGACGTTATAGTTTTTGGCAAAGGCATTCATGTCCAGCATTGTTGAAAGATCTACCAGTTTGTTCGCGTTTACCAGTTCGATCATTTTACCAGGGCCAGGCAGCAGGGCGATGTCGGGGGGATTGTTGCCCTGAACGCGGGTGGTGAGCACCGCATCGATATCACGGGTACCTTCAAAGTCGACCTTGATTCCGGTTCGATCGGTAAACGGTTTGATTGCTTCGTTAAAGGTATCCAGTTCCTGTCCGCCCCAGACACCAAGAACCTTGACGGTCCCTCCAACTGATTTTGCGTTATCGCTCTTGCCACCTGCGAAGATGGACGAAGAACCGAACAGCAAAGCAATGCCGACAAGAATTACAAACGCATGCTTTTTCATATTTCCTCCTTGGAAATGTTGTTAATAACATGTGTTATTAACACTAGTTATAAACAGAGTGTAATACCGTTTCTTTTACAACGCAAGCTTTATTTATCACATTTTACACTATTTTGTCACCAAAAAAAGATGTTTGCGGTAACGGTATGTCTACGTGAAATGTTGCCACCGGCACAACCGTCATTAACGAAAAATCAGCAGCCTCAATCCCTTCAAATAAAAAAACCCGCAAATCCTTGTATTGGAAGGACTTGCGGGCAGTTAAAAGTGGAGAATGGGGAAATCGAATCCCCGACCTATTGATTGCGAACCAATCGCTCTAGCCATCTGAGCTAATTCCCCAAGATTTATAAATAATACCGTAAAAAAAAATTGATTTCAAGCATCTCTATGGGTACTATCTACAGTAACTATGAAAACAATTCGCGTTTACACTATATCGGCACGTATATCGGCACAGCTCCTCGCTTTTTGTATGCTGCTTGTATTCACCGGATGTACTTCCCCGATAAAAAAATCTTCTTCCCATTCAGCGGTTACCGACAAATCCCGGACGACGATTCAATCCCTGCTTTCCGAAAAAAAATGGCTGCTCGCCGGGTATAATACCGGAACGGTATATGTGCCCCTTGAACCTGACCACGGTTCGACCGCATGGATTCTCTTCAGGTCTGACGGGAAATTGAACGGCTCCACGGGAATGAATACTTTTACGGGTGCCTGGTCCGTAAAAACGACGGGAACGGAGGGGCTCTACACCTTCGCGGTCACCATACAAAACCTTACCAAAAAAGCACCGCCGAACGAAATAGCGGCAAAATTCGAAAAGGATATTATCCGTCAATTTGAGGCAGCAAGTCGTTTAAAAACCAGAAAGGATTCCATCCTGCTCCTCGGCGGGCAAAATGAAACCCTTATTGAATGCATCTACCGAGAATCAGAGGTCCTTTTTTAAGGCAATTTTTGCTTTGCGCGCCTGGACCACTGCCTGCTTGTCGTTTACCATCAAACTCGGCTGTCCGGTCGCGTCCAGCGTATCCCGCCACAGAGATCCGTCCGGATCCACGTAATTCCGCTTGCTGATGACAACCTTTATCGGTATATGGGCGAATTTGGTATGCACGAGACCGACTATCAATTTTGTCTTCCCGCACATTGCCGCATGCACCGCATTATTCCCGAGCCTTTCGCAGTAAATCGAGTCGATCGGAGCTGCGGGGGCTGAACGGATCTGATAGCTCGGATCGATATATTTCAGGTTAATATGCATCCCGATGGACTTGAAATACGCCTGAATCTTGTCGCGCAGGAATACGCCGATGTCTGCGAGTTTTTTGTTTCCCGAGTCGTCAGTACCTCCCTCGCTTTTCAGAAGATCCTGCCCGGCGCCCTCGGCGATGACGATTACCGCGTGGTGGCGCGTCCGGAGCCTTTCCTCAAGATAGGAAAGAAATCCGTTCGGTCCCTCAAGCTCGAAGGGGACTTCCGGAATAAGCACGTAATTGGCTTCATGACTTGCGATCGCGGTATAGGTCGCGATAAAGCCCGAGTCACGGCCCATCAGCTTTACGAGTCCTATTCCATTGATTTGGGAGTGTGCCTCCATATGGGCGGCCGCAACGGCCTCGGCGGCCTTCACGACGGCCGTATCAAAGCCGAAAGACTTCTGGATAAATGAGAGGTCATTGTCAACGGTTTTCGGTATGCCGATTACGGCAATCTTCAGTCCCCGTCTCTCGAGCTCCTCGGCGATTTCGAGCGATCCCCTCTGGGTTCCATCCCCGCCGATGATAAATATCATGTTGATGTTGAGATTTTCGATCGCGTCGGCAATTTCGATAACCCGGTCTCCGCCGCCGCGCGAGGTACCCAGAATCGATCCCCCGGATTTATGGCAGTCATCGATATTGTCCGGCTGGAGGGGCATTATGTCAAAACCGTATTCGCTGATCAGTCCCTTGAAGCCGAAACGGATTCCGCTGATGCGGCGCACCCCGTACCGGCTCCACAGACAGCGCACTACGGCGCGGATAACGTCATTGATACCCGGGCACAAGCCGCCGCAGGAGACAATGGCCGCATTCACGTGGTTGGGATTAAAAAAAATCTTTTCGCGCGGGCCCGCCTTCTCGAGCAGTTCGGAACGCTTGCTCGGTCCTACGACCTGATCTATCGAAGCATCCACGTTGTATCGGAGAAAATGATCATCTGTCACATAATTCGCGACAAAATCGCCCGGGTCATTTGAAAGCTGGATAGGAGATGCTACTTTGCAGGGCCCCAATGTGGAAATTGTAAAATCATACTTGCCGTCACTCATGCACAACCCCTTCCGGAAAAAAAATACTCACTTGCATGAATTATATAGTTTTAGAGCTGTCAAAACAATAGACAACTTGACCCTCACCGGCCATCCTTAGTATCTTTGAATTGACAATTTTGTGTCATGGAGTAAACATATGAACGAAGAAGCAATCAAGAAAGCTCTTGAAGATATACGCCCCCAGCTCCAGGCTGACGGCGGAGATATAGAATTTATTTCGGTTTCGGACGAAGGAAAGGTTCTGGTAACCCTTACCGG
>JAYVSC010000080.1:0-27725 GCA_043775705.1 Spirochaetales bacterium
CCTTCATCGCGTCGCTCATGCGGTCGGCGTACATGACGACCATTCCGTTCTGGTTTCGCGCCGCGCGGCCTATGATCTGGATGAGGCTTGTCGTGGAGCGCAGAAATCCGATCTTGTCGGCGTCGAGGATGCCGATGTACGAAACCTCCGGAAGGTCGATACCCTCGCGGAGAAGATTGATGCCGACGAGAATGTCGAATTCCCCTGTGCGCAGACCTTTCAGGATTTCCACGCGCTCGAAGGTTTCAACCTCGGAGTGAATGTACTTTACCTTCAGGCCGAGCCCCACGAGATAGTCGGTGAGGTCTTCAGCCATGCGCTTCGTCAGGGTGAGGATGAGGCATCTCTCGCTGCGCGATATGCGCAGCTTGATCTCGCGGTAGATGTCTTCCATCTGGCCTTCGCTGGGGCGTACCTCCACCTTGGGGTCCAGGAGACCCGTCGGGCGGATGACCTGCTCGACGACGCGGGTGGATCTTTTTATTTCCTCGTCGCGCGGGGTAGCGGACACGAAAATGGCCTGGTTTATCATTTTCTCGAACTCATCTGCCTTTAAGGGCCTGTTGTCCATCGCGCAGGGAAGGCGGAAGCCGAAGTCGACGAGGTTCTGCTTGCGGGAGCGGTCGCCCTCGTACATTGCGCCGATCTGGGAGAGCGTGACGTGGCTCTCGTCCATGAACAGGAGAAAGTCCTTCGGGAAATAGTGGAAGAGGGTAGAGGGCGGCTCGCCCGTCTTCCGCTGCGCGATCGGCGCCGAGTAGTTTTCGATTCCCGGGCAGTAGCCCATCTCCGCCATCATCTCGAGGTCGTACTCGGTTCTCGTTTTCAACCGTTCGGCCTCGAAGAGCTTTCCCTGAATCCGGAAGCGCTCGAGCTGCTCCTCGAGCTGGCTTCTGATGCGGACGAGTGCGTCCGGTATGGCGTTTTCGTTCAGCACAAAATGTTTTGCGGGATATATCGAAAGCTCGTCGAAATCCTCCGTGACGGCGCCGGAGACAGGGTTGAAGCGGCGGATCCGCACGATTTCTTCCCAGTCGAATTCGATGCGGTAAGCTTCCTCAAGGTATGCGGGATAAATCTCGAGCACGTCGCCCCTGACGCGGAAACGTCCGCGCTCGAGTATGGCGTCATTGCGCTCGTACTGGAGGGCCACGAGTTTTTTCTTGAGTTCGTCGGGATTGACTTTCTTTCCCTTCTCGATCTGGATGCGCATTTCACGGTAGGACTCCGGCAGACCCAGACCGTAAATGCAGGAGACGGTCGAGACGACGATCACGTCGCGCCGTTCCATCAGGCTGAACGTGGCCGCGAGTCGGAGCCGGTCTATCTCGTCGTTG
The DNA here is from genome assembly GCA_043775705.1 of Spirochaetales bacterium. GTDB lineage: Bacteria > Spirochaetota > Spirochaetia > Treponematales > Treponemataceae > Teretinema. The sequence goes on from JAYVSC010000080.1 coordinate 1,338, forward strand.
ATGGATGCGTCCTTTTCGATATAGAGGTCGCGGGAGGGAACATAGGCTTCCGGCTGATAGTAGTCGTAATACGAGACAAAATACTCGACCGCGTTGTTCGGGAAATAGTTCTTGAATTCCCGGTAGAGCTGCGCGGCGAGGGTCTTGTTGTGGCTCATTACGAGCGTCGGGCGCTGCACCTGTTCGATGATTTTCGCCATCGTAAAGGTTTTGCCCGAACCGGTTACCCCTTTGAGCGTTTGATATCGGTCGCCGTCGACGAGACCCTGCGTGAGGGCCGCGATTGCGGTTCCCTGGTCCCCGGACGGTTCATAGTCGGAGACGACCTTGAAGGGTCTCATGCGTTACCCCTTTTAATTTGTCCGTTCCGCAAGGGTGAGCTTGAGGGATATCTGCTGTTTGCCGCGGAGCACGGTGATCTGTATGACCTCGCCCGGTTTCTTTGATTCCAGCGCCGAGTAATAGTCGGTAAGGCTTTCGACGGTTTGGCCGCCGATCGAGGTTATGATGTCCCCGCCGAGGTAGATAAGGGAGCTGTTGCGGCTTGAGCCGTAGCGTACCGCGTCGGTGCCGCCCTTCAGTCCCGCTTTTTCCGCATTGCTTCCGCTGCCTACCTTCGAGACCAAGAGACCCTTGTCGGTGGATATGCGCGCATAGCTCGATATCGAGGGATTGAGCTGTACGAGTTCGGCGTCGATCGAGCCGCGGCGAACCTTTCCGTACTGAATGAGCTCCGATACGACGCGCTTGGCCGTATTGACGGGAATCGCGAAACCTATGCCCGCAGAGCTTCCCGAGGTAGAGTATATCATTGTGTTGATGCCGATCATCCGGCCCTGGGTATCGAGGAGGGGTCCGCCCGAGTTGCCCGGATTGATCGCGGTATCAGTCTGTATCATGTCCTTGATGATCGTGTTCGATTCGGTCTGGATGGGACGTCCAAGGGCCGAAACAATTCCGGTGGTGAGGGTTCTCTGGAGGCCGAAGGGATTTCCTATCGCGAGGACCTTTTGTCCTACCAGAAGGTTCGTGGAGTCGCCGAAGGGGATTGTCTTCAGCGTCATTCCCTTGGGAGGCGTGAATTTTAGAACCGCGATGTCATTTTCCTTGTCGTTGCCCACCACAGTTCCCTCATACTGGCTGCCGTCGGAAAGGGACAGGAATATCTTGACCGCGTCGGCGATCACATGGGTATTGGTCACGACATAGCCCCGGGTATCGATGATGGAACCCGAGCCCGAGCCGCCTTCCTGGGGAACAGGTTCGAGGAACCAGTTGATACCGACCGTTTCCGTCGTGACGTTCACGACCGCTTCATTGGTATTCTGGTACACAGTGATATTCTGCGTTTCGTCCTGGGTATACTGATTGGTGTCGGCGACAAGACGGGAAGGAGAGGGTGCGTTGGTTTTAAAGACATAGGGGTCATCTTTGGCGGCTGCATTGCCCGGCGTGGAAACTTCTGCAGTCTGTCCCTGTGTGTGAAAAGGGGTAAATCCGGCTGCCTGCAGTGCGAAAACACCGGTAAAAACGACGGCGGCGGTAAGAATCACGATACCGGCTACTTGGGTTCTGCTGTATAAACGCATGTTTTTTTTCTCCTTATAGTCAACTTAAAATATAGAAGAAAAACCGCGATTCGGCAATTGTATTGGGCAATAAAAAAACCGGAACCCGCATTGAGGGTTCCGGTTTAACATTGTAAACGAATCAGTTATTTTTTAGCTTTGGCGGCAGGCTTGGCGGCTTTGGCGGCAGGCTTGGCGGCTTTGGCCGCAGGCTTGGCTTTTCCGCGTTCAAGGAGCAGGGTAACCGTTCCCTGGTTGCACACTTCATCCGGACCGTAGTACTGGATGGCGCCGGGGAAAAGGTAGCTGGTAGTTACCGCCCATTCGTCCCTGGATTTCGCGAAAGCCTTGAACGGTTTTCCTTCAAGCTCGACAAGGGCCTTGCGGATAACGGGTTTCTGCGAGCCGTGTCTCTGTTCCATGTTCATCATCATGGTAAGCGGCACTCCGCCCGCGATCCAGTCTTTGGCGGGGGCGGTCAGATTGCGTACCGAGGAGAGGTAGCCGGTGAGTCCGCCCGAAATCAGGATAAAGGCGGTAAAGCCGAGGGAATAGCAATAGTCCGCGTCGAAGTTCGAGGGGAACGCACAGCGGCCTTCGTAGCCGAAGAAATGGTTGTAGGCGCTGAACTTGCCCTTGTAGGTGCCTTCTTTTTTCATCATGCCGAGCTTGGTCTCGACGAGGCTGATCAGGAGTTTTTCGGTTTCAATGCGGGATACCTGCACGTTTCCGTGGGGATCGCGGTCCATCAGGAACTGCTTGGCGATTTCCGAGGGAAGGGTGTTGAAAGCCTCGACGGAAGCCTTTGAAAGGTTGCGTGTAAGCCATTTCGCCTGGTCGTCGAATCCGGAGAGGCGGTTGAATTCGGCGGCTTTTACGGCCATGAGGTCGTTGAGCTCGGCGATGAGGATTTTCATTTCGGGCACAAACTCCACGAGTCCTTCGGGGATGAGGATGAGGCCGAAGTTCTCGCCGTTCGCGGCGCGTTTTGCGACGATTCCCGCGATGTATTCGGTGATCGCGCGGAGGGTCATTTTCTTTTCTTCGACTTCCTCGGAGATCAGGCAGATGTTCGGCTGGGTCTGGAGGGCGCATTCAAGCGCGATATGGCTCGCGGAGCGGCCCATCACCTTGATGAAGTGCCAGTATTTTTTCGCGCTGTTGGTGTCGCGTCCGAGGTTTCCGATCAGCTCGGAGTAGGTTTTTGTCGCGGTGTCAAAGCCGAATGAAGTCTCGATCAAGTCGTTTTTGAGGTCGCCGTCGATTGTTTTCGGGACGCCGATGATCTGTGTCTTCATTCCTGAAGTGACGAAATGTTCGGCCAGGAGGGCTCCGTTCGTATTGGAATCGTCGCCGCCGATGATGACGATGGCGTCGAGTTTCAGTTTTTTTGCGGTTTCCATGGAAGAGGCAATCTGTTCGGTTGTTTCGATCTTGGTCCGTCCCGAGCCGATAATGTCGAATCCGCCCGTGTTGCGGTATTCATCCATGAATTTGTCCTTGATTTCGACATACTGCCCTTCAATGAGACCGGATGGTCCGCCGAGGAATCCGAACAGCTTCGAGGCGGGATTTCCCTTCTTGATGCCGTCATAGAGTCCGGCGATGACATTGTGGCCGCCGGGGGCCTGGCCGCCCGAAAGGATAACGCCGACGCGGATTGCTTTTTTTGCGGCGGGATTTTTTCCCTTGGCAAAGGTTACGAGGGGTTTCCCATAGGTGTTCTTGAAAAGATTTTTCATTTCGGCCTGGTTTGCCACGGACTCCGTCGGCTTTCCGGTTTCAAGCGCGATGGTTTCAAGTTTGGCCGTAAGGATGGCGGGAAGCTTGGGCGAGTACTGGTAGCGCGCGCTCTGCAATGCAGATAATTTCATACATATCTCCTGTGATATAACTTTGGATAAAATACTTCACGGCATATTAATCTAAAAGGGGAGGTGTTTCAAGCTGTGCCCTTATCTGCGTGCCCTTTCCTACAGCAGCAGACCGAAGCCTCCGCGGACGAAGAAGGAGTCCTTCGACGAAAACTTCATCAGATAACCCGCTTGCGCCGAGAACAGGAGATTGGTTTCCGGAAGCAGCAGCTGCGCGGAGAGTCCTGCATCGATGCAGTCAAGGTTTTCGGTGTATCCCCACAGGGCAGCCGAAAAAATACCCAGGGTATACCTGAAAGCCAAACCGGCGGAAAGGGTAAGATAGGGTTTCGAGAACAGGCCCTCGTCATTGCCCCAGGCAAGTTCTGAATTTCCTCCGATGGAGAAATGACTGAGCCGATATTCAAGTGCCGGGCCGAATGCAATTCCCTTTCGGAACACTGATCCGTTTTTGGATACCGTCGAGGGGCCGGCGGCATAGCGCAGGGACAGGGCAGAATGCAGATTTCCCCTTGTTGTGCCGGCCTTAAGTCCGCCTGAAAAATCCATCGAAATCTGCGAATTTCCGCCGATCAGCAGCGAGCTCTGCGCTCCTCCCTCAAGGAAATCGGTAAAGCCTATCAGTGCGGATATGCCCGGACTTACGATTCCGGGGAGATAGAGCATATCAAAGTGAATGAGGGCTCCGTCTTTCGGCATCAGGATGCCGGAAATCACCGGTCCTGAGGCGCCGATTCCGGGATAGGATTCAGCGGCCGGATAAATGATCGACCGGTCGACGCGGACCTCGCTCTCGAGTTCCGTTTCCGTTCCCTGTCCGCTCAGGATGATTGAATATATCCCGTCAGGCACCGGCTGTCCCGCAGAATCGCCGCCATTCCACCTGATTGTCTGTTTCCAGGTGGAAAACGGCCCGACCGGGATTTCGTAGACCGGTTGTCCGGAAGCGTCGAGAAAACGGATGGTGCCGTTTCCCGGGGCGGTCACATCGAAGGTGATTTCGATTTTCCCGAGGTTTGAGGGATTGTCCGGATTGAAGCCCTTTTTCAGGGGCCGGAGGGCGCTTATCGCGAAAGCCGCCGTTTCGAGCTTTCCGTCAAGGATCTGTTCCTTGTTCCGGTCGATCGAGACGTTTTCTTTTTTCTCGGTAAATCCGAATGCCCGGACTGTGACATTGTGCATGCCTTCGGTCAGTACCAGGCGCGTATCGGTGTACGTTTTTTCGTCTACGATAAACTCCGCATTGGCCGGCGCTTTCTCGATCTTCAGGATGCCGGTTATGGGTTTGAGGTCTACCGCCAAACTAAGCTGATCTCCCGCAGCGATTTTTATCGTGTAGGAAGAGGAATAATAACCGTCTTTTTTGACCGTGAGCATCCAGATACCCGGCTCAATCGGCGATATGGTAAGGGGTGTAACCCCCTGAAACATACCGTTCAGGTACACTTCGCTTTTGGGAATATTGGAGTCGATAGAGAGGCTTGTTTTCACTGTTTCCTGCGCCGCAAAGGGGCTGACCGCCCCAAAACCGATCAGGGCGATGCAGAAAAATAACTTGAGGGTTTTCATACCTTTATGATAGCCCCATGGGGGAAAAAAGAAAAGCGGGAAAAGGCGAGAAGGAACGAAATCAGGGGTTCAATATGTTTTTCCATTCACGGAAACGGTTTGACGGCTTCCCGCGTGGGAAGGAAGTTCGCCCGGCAAAAGCGTACTGCCCTCAAGGGTATAGGAATAAGGCACAACCCAGGGTTTTACCGCAGAGACATGGGCGGAAAAATCCTTCATATAATCCGTGCTGGTGTCAAAAGTGCAATCCGCCGCCGTAATCGCGGGGGTATTTCCCGCGTGGTAAAAAAGCGAAAAGGTATCAATCGCAGGGCTGGTGGTCTTATCATAGTATTTTACTATAGGGCCAAGCCGGCTTCCGAAATTGTTGTTTTCCACGATATATTGGGAACTTATACCGGGGCCGAGACAGGAGCCGGTGTTTTCGGCGATGCCGATATTATCGTAATAATTGTTGTAGATATGCATCTGACATCCGCGGGAACGCGGAGTGCGCTGCGTGGTCCCGTGAAAGTAATTATGGTGCAGGGTTATCTGCCGTTCGGAGGCGAGGGTGTAATTGGTATCGTCCGAGCCGACAAGCATCACCTTGTCATGGTTGGTAAACTCGCACCAGGAAACCGTGATGTTTTGTCCCTGCTTGATATCGAAAGCCCCGTCATGGTTCAGATTCCGGACAAGGTCGCTGCAAAGCCCGTCGGTGAAGGTGCAATGGTCGACCCAGATAGTCGCGCTTGACCCCTCGACAGAGAGTGCGTCAATGCTTGCTTTTGAATCGGGGTAGGTCCCGGTATCCTGGGCGGTTGATCCGTGCGCGTCGTAAAAAGTCAGGTTGCGGATGATGATGTTCTTTTCGGCGTTTATCTTCAGGCCGCCGAACATGATCCGGGCGTTTTGAACACCAATGATGGTCGTATTTGAACTTATCGGATATACGATGTCATTGTGAAGCCGGTTGCCGGATGCGGAAAATTCCGTATATGCGGTCTTGTCGGTATCTGATATAAGAGCGTCCGATAAATCGATGTCTCCTTCCACTACGATAATCCGCGGAGCATCGACGGAGCTGTAGATTGCGCCGGTAAATGCTATTCTCTTGTTTTTTGCCGCGGGGAAAAGTCCGTCGGTAATAAAGGTGATGGATGCGGGATTCATGTATGAGACGCCCGTTCCTCCGTTCGCATGGTCGGCCCATCCGCCGGTAACTACCCTGGCGCCGGAAACCACTTTCACGATCGCCTCTTCAGGGGCTGGGGACTCGGGGGCGGGATCGGTTATGGGAGCGGGATCGGTTTTTTCTTCCGCGCCTTCCAGTCTGCAGGAAAATGAAGCAAGAAGGATAAAAATAATTGCGGCAGCGTGGATTTTGCGGGCGATAAATGCATTCATCATCTGTTCCTTTAATGAAAGGCCCGGGAGCCTTGAGATCCCGGGCCAGGACTTGATCAGTTCAATCTAGCGGTACGGAGTTATCGCATCGGACAAGGTCGTATTGGCGAACACGGCGATATAGTCGGCGTAGCTTGCGGTGTACTCACCCGTAGTCATGACGTACACGCTTCCGGTCCGGCCGGCTGTCGTGTTTGTCGAGCCGGGCGAATAGGCAGTGCCGTATTCCTTGAAGCCGTTTGTGATCGTTCCTACGGCGGGGATTGGGTTCGGCTGCGGGCTGCTTGCGGCTGTCGTCGCGGCGTTTGCCCATCCGACCGAGGGGATATGGTCGGAGAGGATGCAGTTGATGTAGGCCACGTTGTCAAATACCGTCGCATCCCCGCCCGAGCGCGCAAGGAAGGTGAGGGCCGAAGTTCCCGTCGCGACCGCGGTGGAAGTCCGGTCGTCTATGCCGTCGGCGCTGGTAATCGTGCAGTTGAGGAAAACATATCCTTTCGTGCCGGTGGCGGCGCGGGACTGCACGATATAGCCGCCCGAGGGAGAAGAGGCTTTGCTGTCCCCGATGGTGCGGATTTCGCTGTTCTCGAAAAGGCAGGTTGCCGCATATCCCCAGATAAAGTCCGTGTTTCCCTCGATGACGCAATTGTAGAACCAGTTGAATCCCTTGGTAAGGATAGTATCCTGCTCGCTCGAGAAAAATACATTCTTTGCCACGAGCAGGCTGTCGGTGTCATTGAAATAAATGGTCTCGGCCTGTGCGTTGGCCCCCAGATCTATTGAGCGTTTGTGCGAATTTTTGATGGTGAAATTCTGGAGAGTGACGTCGCCGCAGGTAGCCATGCGGAACAGGGCACGGGTGTCGGTTGACGCGTTCCTGCCATTATAGTTCTGGAACTGGATGACTGTATTCGCCAGGGAGGTACCGTTAACCGTCAGTTTTGCGGTTCCCGTCCAGGTGATGTTCTCCCGGTAGATTCCGTCGCTGAGGGTTATGGTTGCCGCTCCGCCGGCTGTCTTTGCATAGTTCAGGGCAGATTGTATCGTACGGAATGATTCCGTTCCGTTTTTGCCTGCCGTTATCGCACTCACCGCGGGGGCGGGAGCGGCGCTTGTGGTAAAGCTCCAGTAGTTTGCGGCGGCGGCATTCGACGGCATGAAGCCGACGAAATCAACAGCGTTGATTCTTCCGATAACGGCCCCGTCAGGGATTCCGACTACATACTTTGTGGAAGCGGCAAGCTTTCCGTTATGCGGAATGAGCACCAAGTCGTTTCCGTCGACATACACCAGCTGGTTTCCGACCCACAAGTTGGTCCGGTCGCCGTAGGTGTTTATTTCATTGTCGGTCTTTACCGTGTCTATTTTGGCGATTCCGTCGGCTGCATAGATGACGAATGAGGATCCCGGCGCGATCACCGGCGGGGCGTCGAAGGTGACGCGAAGCTCGGTGTCGGCATAGGCCGAAACCGATGCCGCTGCGGGATATACCTTTCCTGTCAGGGAACCGTAATCGGAAGCCGAAAAAATCTGCGCCTTGTCGACGGTGTACAATATTTTTCTGAACGAGGCGGGGTCGTCGGAATTGGTGATTGTGATCAGCGCCGTTCCTTCAGCGGAAGGGGTTACGGTAACTGTATTTCCGCTCGCGCCGCCGGCTGATGAAAGGGCGAGGGCAGGGGAGCTTGAGGTGATGGTGAAATTTCCCGCCAGGCCTGCATCCGTGAACGCGTTGACGGTAAAGGTGAACGGGTCGCTGTTCGCGTAGCAGGATGCGGCGTTTTCCTGATAGATCAGGTAATTCGCGAGGACGCCGGTCGTATAATCGGCCATGTATTTCAGCTGCGTGTCCGTCGTGGCGATCTTGAGATTAGGCCGTGCGGTCATGCGCGGTCCGACCTTGATAGAGTCAAGCAGATAGCTGCATCCGGCTGAATATACGCCGAAGCCCGCGTTGTCTGCGGAGGCAATTTTGTTGAGAGCAGGAACGGAATAAATATTCGCGACCGCGCTTTTTCCTATCGCGACGTCGTTGCAGTACATCATCACCACGTCAGCGGTTCCGTTGTTGTAGTATTCAACCCGGATTTTGTAAGTGTCAGTGCATAAAGCTCCCATAGTATCGGTGAGGGTGATGGACTGTCCCTGATAGCCCTTGAGTACGGCAAGGGTTCCCGTCTGGATGCGGCCGTTCTTGTTGAGGCCTCCGTAGTAGAAGGCGGTTTTCGCGGAGTTTATCACCGGCGCGACGCCGAGGTTTTCGTTCGGCAGCGAGGTTGGGCGGATCATCATCTCCACATAGTAACCGCCGTTCGTCGCGGAAATATCGGAGGCATGGGCGGCGGCGATGGCTGCCCAAAGGGAGTCCTTTATTTTCAGGGTTACACCGCTGTCGGTTCCGCTGTAGCTAAGCGCCCCGTTTGCGACGGTCGCGTTTGCTTTTGTTTTTACGTCATAAAGGCCGCCGACGGTATTCTCGCTGAAGCCGTCATACAGCCATATATTCGCCGAGGTATCGACGTAAGGCGCCGTATTGAAGGTTATGGTGACGGGGCACGCTGCCGTTTTCGCGCCATCCTCGGTTGTAACGGTTATGATTGCCGTCCCCGTTCCCGTTCCTGTTACCGTGCCCGAGGCAACGGTCGCGACAGACTCGTCGGAGGATATCCAGGTAATGGCCTTATTGGTTGCGTCAAGGGGAAGGAAATGCGCGGCCAGAGTTACGCTTGAATAAAGAGGCAGGTTCGCGACGCTCGCGGGCTCGAGTGATATCGAGTCGACCGGAATGAAGAAGGGGACGACCGTTACTGTGCATTCGGCGACGTGCGATCCGTCGTCTGTAGTCACCACTATAACCGCTGTTCCTGTCGTCAGGGCGCTCACGAGGCCCTCCGCGGAAACGGAGGCGACGGTCTCGCTCAGCGATTTCCAGCTCACCTTTTTATTTGCGGCGTTTTCGGGGGATACTGTCGCCGTCAGGGTTACTGTCTGCCCTATGGCAAGACCCGCTTCCGTTTTGTTCAGCGCGACCGAGGCAACCGCAACGGTTTTATGCCCGCCAGATTCCTGGATACAGCCCGAGAAGACCATCAGGGTGGCCAAAATAATAACAAGCCCTGATTTCGATATTGCAAGTTTTTTCATAACGACCTCCTGAGAAAAACAAATGGAAATGATATTTTTATTATGCTATTGATTTTCCGTACTTAACAGACAAGCATTTGTCCTTTTCCGACATTTAAAAAAAGGCCGCCCGGGTTTGATACCGGCGGCCTGAAGTCAGTTAGTCAGAATGCATTTTTTTTTATCAGGATCAGTCGATGTATTCAACCAATATTCCGGTTATCACCATAGTCGTCCCGCTCGATACCCTGAATTGCAGGAATGCGTTTGTCAAAGTACCGCTGTTATTGGTAAAGACCGCAGGGTCAATGGTATACACGACTGTTCCGCCTGTCGACACAAGCGGGGTCGGGACAGGTGTGAGTTTTGTGCTGATCGCGAGCAGGGGCGGAACCGCAGCAGGTGCAGCTGCTTGAAATAGCATCGAACCCGTTGCAGAATCGCTTGTTGTGTTGTTGTTTATGTACAGCGTAAAGTTTGCCGGGGTATTGATGCTTGTGTAGGTAACGGTAACCTGTGCCTTCTTGGTAAAGTTAAACTCTCCGTCGCTCACATGTACTGTTCCACTGGTTGCTAAAACCGTGGCTAAGTTGGATGTTCCGGTTGTGGCATTTACGCATGCTGTGCCTAGATTGAATCGTCCTGCAGTCAATGTTATTCCAGCAGTACCATCTATTGTAACGGTTCCTGCGCCTTTAACAATTGTCTTTCCGTTTACTGTCTGCAATGCTGTCAAGTCGGCGGAAGCATCCGTACCGGCAGTCCAGCTCCAGATCTTGTATACAAGGGCACTGACGGTAATGTTCATTGTGCCGATGACGGATGAACCGTCAACCGCGGTAGCGGTAATCGTTGCGGGACCCGCAGAGACTGCCGTTACTATTCCGGTCGCGGAGTCTATAGTGGCGTTCACGCTGTTTGATGACCATGTTACTGCCTTGTTAGTTGCTTCTGCCGGGGTAACGGCCGCGGTCATATATATCTTTGTGCCTGCCATTACCACGGCCGGCCCGCTGACTGTTATTGCCCCTACGGGAATGACAGCCGCAGTGATGTTGATGTCATAGGTGTTGGAAAAAAGTCCATCGTTCGTGAGTACGGAAATTGAACTTGATCCGACTTTCAGGATAGTAACCAGACCTGCGGTATTTACTGTCGCGACGGTCTTGTCAGAGGAGTCCCATGTGACGCCAAGATTGTCGGCATAAGATGGTGCAACGGCAGCAGTCAGCTGGATTCCGCCTACCGGTACATTACCGATAGCATTCTGGTACTCATATATGCCGGATGTAAGGGCATCTGCGGGACCTGTAATGCTGACACTCTTTACCGATACCGCCGCAGGAGCTACAGTGGCCGTTTCGAAAAGAGGGGCGGCGCCGACCGTAAGATCAGTCCAGATTTTGAGATTCGAGAAGGTCACATCTACGGCCTGAGCGGTAAAGCCGATAAAAACCGGGTTGCCGTTTTGCACTGCGGCGGCCAGCTTTGTGTCCGCATTCAGGATCGATTCAGTCGCGACGATGTCGTAATTTTTTCCGTTAAGAACCCGGAAGTCATAGCCGGCTGCGGTTCTTGTCACTTCAAGGACGCGTTCAACCGATGTCGGTTCGTTCAGGATGTTTATGACACCGGCGTTACCGAGCGAGAAGAAGGACCGGACATCGCCGCGGCAGCGGTAGAGCAAGGCGGCAAACGGGGTGCTGTCGCCGAAAACGCCGGCTGCGGTTTCGGCATATGCGCCTACCGTGACTCCCCGGTCGGCAGATACGCCCATGGACGAATTGATCAGAACGCGCACCTGGATGCGGAAATCGCCGGTGAAAGCCTGGTCGTACAGGACCATCGAGTTTTTGGTGAAGCTTGCCTTCACAAGACCGTCATTCGATGCATTTACAAGGTTGATCTTTCCATTTATAAGCAGAGGCAAAGCGCTCGTCGAGCCGTCTGCCACGAGTGCCTGATTGTAGAACTTGAAAGACGAAAGACTGGCGAGGCTTCCGGCGAAAAATACGTTTACCGTGCGGTCCGATTTGATCGTCGGGTCAAGTTTTGACGCGGCCGTGATGGTAACGCTTCCTGCGGCATTCGCGGTCACAAGGCCTGTCGCATCGACCGAGGCTATTGCGGCGTCGGTCGTCGTCCAGTCAATGCCGGTATTCGCGTCTGCGGGAGTCAGAACCGCGGCCATTTGGAAGGTCTGCGCGGTTTCCATGCTTTTTGCCAATCCGCTGTCGGTAATGGCCACCGCGGTAAGGGGTATCGTGATGTCCGGACTTGCGCCCGGCTTATCCGATGTTGATGATGGACAGCCGAGAAAGAGCAGGGACGAAGCCAGCAGTACGGACAGCATCGCTTTAAGTGTTCTCATGATTGCATCTCCTTATAGAAAAATGTATTGAGAGCCGGATCAACACTATATTGTTTGCCGGCGAATCCCCTGGTAACCGTAAAAAAAACCAACCTAATTCGTAAAATGCGAACCCGCAAGGATCGAATCATTGCTCAGCTTCAGGAAGTTTCCTACGATAAAAGAGCCATCCGCGGCGCGGCTGATAAAACCTTGCGCGTCAAGCGGAGCGGTAGTGCTGAGCACGTTCGAGACGCTCAGAGTGCTGCCGTTTTTGTTCTTGGTTGCTTCGCCGCCGCCTCCTCCGGTGATGGTTTCCGTACCCGTTCCGAACCAGACATATCCGTTTGCGGGAAGCTGAAGCCAAATTTTGTCTTCCTTGCGGTTCACTCCGCCTACAACCGGGTTGCTGTACAGCGAAAGAAGCTGAGTGAGGGTTCCCGTTATCATGGTTCCCCTGATGTCGGAGTTGAATTTGGTTCCTGTGCTCAAAGTCGTTTCCTGCTTTTCGCTGGCGTATATCGTGAAATTGCGCGAGTCGGCTCCGGCCTTGGGATTGTAGGCGCCGCCGTTGTCGAACGATGTGCAGTTGATGATATTGATGCCTGGATTCGAGTTGCTGGTAAAACCATGCGCTCCGTTAAAGAAAGAAAGACAGTTTTTTGTCACATGGGGAACGTTCAATCCCTCTCCGCCGAGCTTGAATCCGTTGCGCCCTGAAAGTGTCTGATATCCGTTAAGCATGGTGCCGTTGAGATACGCGACGCAATTCTCTATCGTGACTACGCCGATGGTTCCCGTTTCCTTTTTCGTAAAAAGATCCCAGCCGTCATCGCAGTTATGATGGGACGCGCACCACAGAAATTTGTTTCCCTCTCCGACGGTGAGCTTCGCGGCGAAACCGTCAGCGTCATTCTGAGCAGCGTCAAGATTGTTGTACGAGTCGCAATACTGAATGGTGTTGTTCATCGGCCACATCGTTTTTGGTTCCGTGCTGCGTCCGCTGATCTGAAGCCCGGTATCGCCGTTGCCGTAGGTCTTGACCCATTGAATGATATTGTTGTTGCCCATCAGCGTGTAACCCTTAACCTTGTCGGGTGTGTTGCACACCTGGATACCGTCAATGACCCAGTAATTACCCTCGTGCACCAGACCCTTGGCAAAGTAGTTGGTCTTGAAATCTATGATGACGCCGTCCCTGTTTTCGGCTTTCAGCGTTTTCGGCGCTCCGTACCTGCCGTTGTTGAAACGCGGGATTCTGACCGAAAGAGGTGAATACACGCCGTTAAGCATTATGATGGTCTGTCCGGGAAGGACAAAGTTTATTGCCGTCTCGAGATCCAGCGGATTTCCCCGCGTGCCGGTATTGTATTTGCTGCCCTCAGGCGATACGAATAAATCGGTCGAAGCCGTAAAGTAAGATTTTTTGGTCACGATAAAAGTTTTAGTGATGGCAGCATTTGTCGTGATGCTGCCTTCTTCATCGGGATAAAAAACTACATTGAATATGTTTTCCCCGTCCTTGAGGGGGAATACCGGAATGTCAAACAGGTTATAAGGAGTGACTGCGGCGTTGTCGCTTTCCGTTACCCAGACACCGGGAAAGAAGGATGCCCCGGTTACGGCCGCGCCGTCCTGCAGCACGCTTACCGTTCCCCTGACATTCGATGCGGCGTAGATCTTGTAGCTTTCGTCCGAGTTTGTTATGGGGGAACTGATTGTGAAGGTCGGAGTAAATACTTCGGCAGTCGGGATTATTTTCAGCGCATCTTTGTTCGAATCCGATTCGTAATAGGTAATATTCGAAACATTGATTGTGGCAGCCCTGGCTGCAAAAAATCCTACATAATAATAATCCTTGTCTATGGAGGTGAGAATATCGGGATCTGCAAAAAATATTTCCTGCTCGGTACCCTTCGAAACCGGCGGCGTAATCCTGCAAGTAAAACCGCTGTTGTTTTTTTCAAGAGACAGGCGGTAGACCGTGTCTTTGGGCGGAAAGTCGGGCCGGTCTTCGAGCGTCGGATAGGATGAGTAATCGGGAAACTCCTTCGGGAGCCAGGTTATGACCGACTGCGACGAATCGGGAGTAACGCTCTCGTCCGTAATGCATGCCCCCGTCGGTTCGATAACACCCTTGCGGCAGGCAGCGCGAACACCTCTCTTGATGCCCCCGACCATCACCATATTGCCGGATCCGCCTGTTTCTCCGGAATTATATTCCGCCATTGCATTTGTGTTGTCACCAAGGGTAAGGCCCGGATACTGGGGCACCCAGTCGCGCGCCATAATGCCGAATCCTTCCTGCCCGTTGCTTGTCGTGAGTGCGGTAACTGCGTCTATTCCCCCGAAGTCAATTATTCTGATATCGGCGCTCAATTTGAAGTTACGGTCTTTGGCTATCTGCTTGAACAGAAAAGTCAGTCCATCCTCGCTGCCCGCGATTTTTCCCGCATTGTTGGTGTCATTGCGCGCAAGAAGCGTATAAGATCCGTCTGCATTTAAAGTTACACTGTTTTGCGAGGAATCTCCGCTGCTCGTGCCGAAAGAAAGACGGGTCGCAATGGTTGAAAAATTTATTTCTTCTTTAGAATCCGGATTGAATTCCTCATACATGCTGCATGATGAAACAAAAACAAGGAAGGCCGAAACAATGCACCAAATGTAATTGCGGGTAAATTTCCTGTTCATACGATTCTCCTGAGAAAAAAAATCTTTTCAAATAATGATGTATTGAACGCGGACAAATTTACAGACTTGATTTTGGACTTTTCAGGCTTTTGTTTTTTATGGATTGAAAAGGTCTGAATTGTCCAATAATTCATCTGAATATTTACCGCTTTCCATTCAATACTATATTTGGCACCTGACAGGCCGAGCATGTTTTTTACAGAGGAAGGTTGATATGAAAAGGATGACAGTTATAGCTCTCATGATGATTTTTGCCGTGCTTGACGGTTTTTCCCAGACAACTGTCTCGGGCGACTTAACCGGAGCCTACAGCTTCGGTCTGGCTGCCGAAGACCAGTCAGTCTCATCGGGAGAAGTGGCTATGTATGATGCCAGGCAGAATGGATATTATACTGCCGCTGATTTGATCATAGACAGCAAGGTATCGCGGAACTTCGGTATGTACATGAAACTGCGCGCCTTGAGCAGGCCGGGTTCCCCCTATCAAAGTCTCCAATCCCTTTCCGCGACGCCTTCCGCTTTTTCCGTCGCGATTGACAGCGTATATGGAAAGATAAATGCGTTCGACAGTTTGCGGATCGAAAGTCCTGTGGATCTTTTCTTCAAGGCTGGAAAGTACAGTCCTGCCTCCTCGAATTACCAGACTGTCACAAAATATGGAATCGAGTCTGCGCTGAACATGATAAAGATCGGCAACAATCTTAATGTCGGCCTCGAGGCCGCACTTCAGAATAATTCGCCATGGAGAACGCATACGCTTGTCCTGCAGCTTGCGACCAATACTGCGTTCAACGAGTTTCTACCGAGGCTTTACGATGTAGACGGTAGTATGTCCCGACACGGCAAAGAAGTGCTCGGTGAATACGCGCCTCAGCTTTTCGCTTCGCTCAAACTTGAAAACTATAAACTTGCACTCGGGACACTGTCCGCAGAGTGCGACTATGCACTGAATGGAGCCGATATCTATTCCGGCACTTCGGCCGGAGCAGCGGCGAAACTGACAACGACTGTCATCCCGTCAGTGCTCGCTGTTCCTTTCGGCATCGGCGCCGCCTATTATGAAAAGAACATTGATACCCTCGGGGCCACTGCCGGTGCCACATCCGCGAACAGCTCGATCGATTTCAGAAATACCGTCCGCGCCGGATTCGGCACGGGATTTATCTATGAAACGTTTTTCCGCTCGATAGTCCAGGTTAATCTCGGAGCTTCCTACACCAGGGTCGAGCACATCTATCGCGATCCTGTCTCTTTTGTGGGACTCGCGCTCGACGGCCGATTTACCTATCACTATAACTATTATGTCGGCGCGGGATGTATCGCCGGTACTCTCACTGACGTCAAGTGGAAAACAAAAAGCAGCGTCACTTCGATGTATGACGATTACAGCAAAACTTTTACGCTGAAGAACAACTTCGGTTATGAAGTCTATGCCGGCGTTACCCTGGATCCTAAATGCAACATAATGGTCGGCTACAACAACAATAAGGGCCTGGCCATGAACTATGCCCTTGAAAGCATGAAGGACGGTCAGATCAAATACCGCCAAAAAAACACCGCCGCGGATGACCGGCTCTACGAGGCAGGCGGCATATATCTGAAGGCGGTAATGTTCTTTTAGCGTGTTCTTGCGAAACCCGCCATTTTTCTTGATCGATGCCCTGTGCATGCATGCCTCCGGGCCGCACGCTCGGGGCGTCCACATTTGCAGGGACTTAAGGACGGGAAATATCGCGATCAGAAGATACTGTCACTTCCTGTGATATATTTCCGGATAATGTCTTGAACGGTACGCCTCCACCTTCTCCCGAGACCCTCAGTCTCGACAATGGCGATTTGCTTGTACGGAGTCCTGGACACAGACGTCAGCGCGGACGCTTGAAAACAAAAACCATGAATTTTTTGCCTGTCATGAATCAGGCTTTTATAAACCGAGTTGGGCGTTCACTTGTCTCGTAAAGTCCTCAATCGCGGTATCGCGGTTTTTTTCACCATTGGCAAACGCCCTTACGGCTTCATTGAACAAGTCTTCGATCACTTTATCTGATGCCTGACTCAGCTTTCCGTTCACTTTTGCGGCGATTTCCGCAAACTGCGCATAGTGGTTCTGTCCATTAAGAAAGGGTTCAGAGAAAGCATCCTTGACCTTTTTGAGAACCCTGGTATTGGAAACAACGTCACCGGTGCTTGTTGCCCAGTCTCCAAGAAGGACGTAATCGGAAGAAATATAGCGGATAAAGTCCTTTGCATCTTCGGGATTCTTTGTTCCCTTGAGTGCTGCCAGCCAGGTGCCTCCCCACCGATATGGCGCAGGGCCTTCAACCATTGCCCAGTCACCGGTTGTCTCGGGAGTATTGGTCTTGAGCACATAGTGCAGGCCCCAGGTGGGAAGAAAATATGAAAATACTTCTATGTTATTGCCTTTATCATTTTTCAGCTTCTCTTTCATACCGTTGAACCATCTTTGCGTCCACTGTGCGGCACGCCCATCATAGCCTTCATTCTTGAAGGTTTTAGCCATTTCCATATAGGAAATCATTTCAGGGTCGATTGTCAGTTTTCCGTCAACTATCCAGGGATTGCTGCGTGCCGCCTTGCAGGCTATGAATATATCGGCGGTCGAGGGAAGAATTACGCACATGCCTTCGGATTTATTTTTTAGAAGTGCCGCGGTCTCCGCAAATCTGTCGAAGCTGGATACGTATTTCTGCACTTCGGCAGGATCATCGGTTCCAAGATATTTTTTCGCGAGACTGCGCCGGTAGAACAGGGCGCCGGGTGTCGCCTGCCATGTGAGACCATATGTCTTTCCCCCGAAGGAACCGACTTCAATTGGATATGCGAGTTCTTTGTTTTTTACTTCGGCGGCGATATCGCTGAGGTCGAGAAGCAGTCCTGATTCAATATACTTGCGTACGAAAATATCTTCGAGGGCGATGATGTCCGGTGCTCCCTCTCCGGATGCGAGAGCGGAGTCCAGTTTACTCTCGAACTCGTCAGTGGGAATCAGCGTTAATTCAACCGTGACATTCGGGTGGCCGGGAGCATACCAAATATCGTTCATCGTTTTCACCTCTTCCGTAAAAGACCAAACCACAAGCGGCTCGTTTACCGGTTTGACTGTCGTGGCATCAGCTGTTATGTGGGAGGTTTCAGCGGAAATGCTTTCTGAGTGTACGCAACCATACAAGGCAAGAAAGATAAGTCCGGTCAAAATCTGTTTTTTCATTTTTTTTAATCTATCGTCTGATATTGCTTTTCATAAATATCACAATATTCAACGATGAATATACAACTTGCAATTTTATTGCTCACCTCTTCAAATATTCCAATTTTGGCTTTCAAATTTTTTATTACAATTACTTTTTCATCCGCATTTGTTGAAATTACCACATGATTGTTTGATTTAACTTTCGATATTTGTATCGACTTTTGATGTAGATATTCTTTCAGGTATTCTTCAATTTCAACGACTTCGTCTTTATCGATCAGTATTTTGATATTACCAAGTATCAATGGTCCAAGCCCTGCATTTTTAATACGGATAACTATTTCTGAAGATTCAACCACCCGAATAATCGTACAAAATGGCTTTACCGATCTTTTATTGTGACTTCTTTGAAATGCCATGCTTAATGCACTGAAAATCACGGTAGTTATGGAAACAATTATTGTGATTACCATCATAA
The DNA here is from genome assembly GCA_043775705.1 of Spirochaetales bacterium. Lineage (GTDB taxonomy): Bacteria > Spirochaetota > Spirochaetia > Treponematales > Treponemataceae > Teretinema. The sequence goes on from JAYVSC010000080.1 coordinate 19,591, forward strand.
TTCTTGAAACATCAAGAGACTGCTTAAATATTTCAACTTCTGTCATATTCGTTTTTTTCCTTAGCTGCTTTTTTTTTAGACATCAAACCGACCGGAATACACCTGAGCGATAGGGGTGCCGACGCCGCAATTGGCGCAGGTAGCAGAGCCGACGACATTCGAGCCGCCAAGATATTTCCAGTTCTCATTTTGCGGTTTTTCCAAAAGCGTACCGCAATGCGGGCATTTCCAGATGCGTCCGGCGTATTGACGCTGAAAGGGCAGACGCAAAACCAGAGCGGGAACAATCAGCGAAATCAAGGAAGTGCATACAAAACTGAAAATATCGGTGTATGGCTGAGAAACATTCCAGACCCGGCCCATCAGCAAAAGGGGCAGTATAATGCCGACTGCCGTGACAAAGACGACGGAAATGATCACAATCGATCGCCCGTCAACCCGTTTCTTTTCCTTTACGGTTTTTGATATAAGCATATTCATACCAACCAGTATCCATAAAAAATATATCATTGACGCCGTATCAATAATTTTATTGTTTTTTACCTGCGGATCGAACGTAAAATATTCCAGCAGAATCACCGGAATGGTAAAAACAATGGTTCCAAGCATCGCTATCCGCAACATTTTTTCCGCTTTCATCTTTACTCCTATTGAGAGGAATTAATACACGCCGATATCTTCGGGGGTATCATTCTGGAGAATTGTAGTGTCACCGAGCTGACCTTTTCCATTATCTCCCCATGTCCATACCGAGCCGTCACTCATTAATGCAAGACTGTGATTTAGTCCCGCAGCCACTGCAGTCACTGTTCCTGTGGTGAGGCTGCTTGTCTGGACGGGTGTTTCATAGTTTACATCACTATTTCCCGAGGAACCCAGGGAACGGTAATAGTTGGAACCCCATGCCCATACCGCTCCGTCGCTTTTCAGGACAAGGTTGTGCCAGCCGCCGGCAGCTATCGCCGTTATGCCTGAAAGGGAAGCGACCTGGACCGGAACAAGTATATGACCATTGTTAACCGCATTGTCGTATGGAACACCGCACTGTAGCGTGTCATTTCGGCCGCAGGTCCAGACCGTTCCATCATTCTTCAGAAAAAGACTATGATCATAGCCGGCGCTTATCGCACTTATGCCGGTAAGGCCGCTGACAGGGACGGGCGCATTGCGATATGTTTCTACCGACCCGTCATTATTGTCGCCGAGCTGACCATAGGTATCATCTCCCCATGCCCATACCGTTCCGTCGCTCTTGAGGGCGAGGGTGAACTCGGTGCCTGCGGCGATTGCGGTTATCCCGGCAAGCCCGGATACCTGCATCGGGACTGATTGCTCATCGTATGTGCCGTTTCCAAGCTGCCCTTTTCCATTTGCGCCCCAAGCCCAAACCGAACCGTCGTTTTTCAGGGCGAGACTGTGCCAATATCCCGCAGCGAGGGCTGTAATCCCGGTAAGGCCCTTAGCCTGTACGGGGCCGAGTCCATGAGCCCATGACGGGTTTCCGTCGCCAAGCTGGCCGTCTCCGTTTTCACCCCACGCAAGGACAGTGCCGTCGCTTCTGAGGGCAATACTGTGATAGCTTCCCGCTGCGGCGGATGACACCGGGGCACCGGTTAGGCCGGTTACCTGCACTGGCGTAGATCTGTCAATCAGGGAGCCGTCACCCAGCTGCCCGTAATCGTTTAGACCGCAGGACCAAAGCGTCCCGTCGCTTTTCAGAATGAGGGTATGATCTTCTTTGGCGGAAATGAGCGGCCCGGTAGTGAACGTCCATGTATACGCAGCTGATAAAGCGGTACCGTTGGTGTCCTTGATCCCGGTGGTTAATGTGGCTGTGTACAGCGTGATTTTACCAAGAGGCGAAACAGGGCTAAAGGTGACTTTTTTATCAGCGGCATTATAGGTAATAGTACCGGTAACCGGACCAGCAGCGGCTGTTAGAGTAAAAGTAGCGGTGGTTAATGTTGATAAATCCGCATCGGTAGAAAATATGGCTGAGACTGCACTTTGTATCGGGACGCCTGTTACCCGGTTGAGGGGTGTCGTCTTTGTTATTGATAATTCCGGATTATCATCTGATGAAGGGTCGCAGCCGGTCAGAAAAGCTGCCAGAATTACAGTAAATAAAAATGTAAGCATCAGTACTGTCGTTTTATTCTTCATAGCTAAATCCCCTTTTACAGATGCGATTCTGAAATTCAGGCAGATCATTTAAAAAGACTCGTCCTTGGAGCTTGCTATCTGTATTCATGTTGTTCAGAATTGACGGTTTAATCTTTTTGTTGGTAAGCATATTGTAACACGCGTATATTCTGTTGAATAGTTCAAATGTCCTTAATTATTATCGATATTTCCAAACCCGTCCGATACAAAGCGGTAATACGCCGTGCAAGGCATACCCGTGAAGTTAAGAATTCATTATTCATCTTTATATTATGGTACAAATTTCTTTAAATCTATGGTAGGAATATATTTATAGTGCTTGTCGTTTGCAGTAATTAGTTTTTCATTTGTTTGTACAACTGTTGCCGCGACTAATGCGTCTGCGTTCATCATTGAATGACTCAATGCGTATTCTTGAACATAAAACATCGCCCTTGATGATACTTCTTTATCAATCTGGATGATGTTCGTATTCCATTTTTGTATCTGTTTTTGAAATTTTCTGAATTCTTCCCTGTTTTTCATGCCTTGGATCAGTTCCATATAGGTAACGACCGAAATGGAAAAGGGAATATGTTCTTCAACTATCGTTCGGGCCTTGGTATCGCCGCGTAAATACCAAACCAGCACATCAGTATCAATAATCAAAACTGTCGTCCTTTGCGCAGGTTCCGGACATGGTTTTCCACAGTGTTTTCATTAGGATGGTCACTCCATAAACCAAATATTGAAGTATCATTGTCGTCTGATGTTTGTCTCGTTTTTTTTATAGGAACTATTTTGGCTAATGCCTTTCCCCTGAAAGTAACTGTAATTTCTTGACCATTTGAAACCTGGTCAATAATTTTACCCGGTTGCATTCTCAGTTCTTTTGTGGTAACTTCCATATGTAATCTCCTGTGTACACTCTAAAGTATACACTTGAATGCTTGTCGTTACAAGTCATTTTTCTGAGCAGCCCCCCCCTCCCGCTATCCTCATTTTATCCCCACTCCCGCCTCCACAAAGCTGAAATACCCGCCCCGCGGGCTGATGATCAGATGGTCGAGCAGCGTAATGCCTAAAAGCTCGCCGGCTTCGTAGAGGCGCCTCGTGATGCTCCTGTCTTCCTCCGACGGCTCGAGCTGGCCGCTTGGGTGATTATGGCAGATTATGATTGCGGCCGCACGGTCGGAGAGGGGATCGGCGTACACCTCTCTCGGGTGGACGATGGTCTTGTTGAGAATGCCGATGCTTACGACGCGGATCGCGATGACCTCGTGCGCGCCGTTGAGGGACACGCATATAAACTGTTCCTGCTTTCTGTCGGCATAATGGCGGAGCAGGGGGAATACGTCGGCCGCGGTGTGCACCTTTTGGTTCAGTGTTCCGAAATACCGCCGGCCCAGTTCCATGACCGCCATCACGGTGCTGGCCTTCGTGTCCCCCATGCCGTCAATGCTGCGGAGCGCCTCATAGACGGCTTCGGGCTTGGCGCGATCGAGCGTCTTGATGACGCAGGCTGCCAGGCTGAGCACGGGTGACTTGCGGCTGCCCGTGCGGAGAGTGAGCGCAAGCAGTTCATAGTCGCTCAGGTGCTGCGCCCCGCAGTGCTTTACCCGCTCCCGTACATCGGGTTTTCTTTGTAATACCATTTTGAGCCTCCCTCGGATTTCTTATACGAAGAAAATTCAGTTCCTGCCATGAAATTCCGATGAATATAATATGAAATTACTCCGCGTTGTTTTTTTTCCCGTTTGGTCTTTTTTGTCGGTCTTTGCCTTTATTTCCTGTCGATCCCTTCCAGTGGAAGATGCCGAGGGCAAACCCCTGACTCCGATATTCATCATGGGAGAAGGGGTTCTGAGCGAAGACCGCCTTGCTTTTTTTTTCATGCAGGAAAATCCGTCAGCCGACAAGGCAAAAGTGCGCCGAATGGCCCGGTATTATATCGAGGAAGGACGACTTGAGGGGGTCAACCCGGAGGTCGCGTTTGCCCAGATGTGTCTCGAGACAGGATTCCTTACTTTCGGGGGTTTGGTGACGGTTGACATGAATAATTTCTGCGGACTGGGTTCCCTGGGCTCAGGGCAGAGCGGCAATACATTCCCGGATGAGCGGACAGGGGTGCGGGCGCATATACAGCATTTAAAGGCTTACGCATCGGCGGAACCCCTTGTCGGTCCTCTCGTCGATACGCGGTACAAATACGTAAACCCGAAAGGGAAGGCGCCCACCATTTACGGTTTGGCGGGCACCTGGGCCTCGGACCCCGCATACGGGCAAAAGCTCGACGGACTGCTGGTCCGGCTTTTCGGCCGTGCATAGGTTTAGCTGATCAGCGTTCCGTTATATTTTTTTCCGTCGAGGATAGCGCGCAGGTTTTCGATGTCGCGGCCAGCGGCGCAGACCACGCTGATGCCGGCTTTTTGCGCGTGCATGCTCGCGACGGGGTCGAAGGGCACGTTTTTGCCGGGCACCCATTCATCGCCGACGATCTTGCGGAAGTCGGCCCACGAAATGCTGTCTATCGGCTTTGCGTCGGGATTGGTGCGGGGGTCATCGGTATACACCTTTTCGATATTCGACAGATTGATGACGGTCGTCGCGGAAAAGCGTTCGGCCAGAAGGACTGCGTCATTGTCCGTGGAAAAGCCGGGCTTCCATCCGGCGGCCACGAGTATCTTGCCGGTAAAGAGGTCTACCTTGGTCGGGTCATAGATGACGTCGACGAGGCAGATATCCATGAATATCGCCTTCAAGAGCTGTGCGTTGAGCCTCGTCGCCATTATGCCTATCCAGTCGGCCTGATCGTCGGGAGCGTTGGGGCAGACCGTACGGAAGGCCTTCTGGTAGGACCGTGCAGGGCCGCCGCCGCCGACGACCAGGATCAGTTTGCGCGCATTGTCCTCGGCGAGCCAGGTGCGCACCAATGACACGAACGATGACAGAAATTCCGTATCGGGATTTTCGGGAGCGACGATTGATCCCCCGAGCGATAGAACAGTAACCATGGCAACTCCTTGTTTATGCGTTGGCCTTAGTAGGCTCCGGTAACTTTGGGCTCCGCCCAAAATGAGGTATACCCTTTTATATTGCCGCCGGCCTCTTCCCATATCGGCTGAAATGCGAAAGAGCGCGGTTTATATACGATTCTGCTTTTCGGGGCCATCGGCTTTTCCTCGGTCCACCCTCGGGAGAAGGCAATGTGATATACGTCGAGACTGCCGAAATATTCGTCTCCCCCGAGACCGGGATCGACGGGAACCCAGCCGAAGCCCTCAAGATAGAATTCCGCCCACCAGTGCGTGCGGGAATTCTGCTGTGCGTCGACAAGAATACCGGCGACAGGCAGCGATGGTATTCCCGCTGCGCGGGTAAGGGCGGAGAACAGAATGGCCTTGTCGTATGCATCCCCCGACTTCGATGTCAGGGCTTCAATCACCGGCCTGTCGGGATTTACCGCCGTCCCGGAAGCGATATTGCCGGTGATCCATGAATATATCAAGAGCGCCTTTTTGTAGGGATTCTTTTCCTGGCCCGTTATCGAGGCCGCCTTGAGGATGATGTCTCCGTTGTCCGATGGAACGATCCTGTCCGCGTTGGTGTACATCAGGTACAGCGGCGATTTGGTATCGGAAAAGGGCTTCACGAGGGCTGGATTGACGGATGTGGTGACCCCGTAATTGGTAAGGAGATAGCTGTGGGTGATTTTTTCGTTCCTGCCCGACTTGAGGTTTTCAAGCTGATGCAGGATCGCTCCGTGATAGTTCTCCATGTACGGCTCGGGCGAGGAGGCGGTAACCTCGACGCTGCGCTGGGTAGCGCTTATTTCGGGTAGCGGGACTCTGAGGAAAAGCATATTCCCGTCCGAGGCAGAAACCCCGGTTATGTCGACTTCAAGGGTGAGCACAAAGGCATGGCGGTTGATATATTTTTTAGTGCCGCACACATTCAGAATTTCCACGGATACCGGGTTGCTTATTCCCCGCTCTGTCTGCACATACATATTGCCGGAGATCGCTCCGTCGGGAACGCGTACGTGGAGTTCCATATCGCTCCAGAGTTCGTAGTCGAAATCGTGTTCCGAACAGGCGATGCTTGACTGGCTTGTCCTCGAGATCGGCGAGACCGGAATTGCCTGGTCTATCTGCCACGAGAAGAGGACGACCGATTTGCCTTTCGTGATGCCGAAATTCTTGCCGATTATCGTAAGGGCCGCCCCTGTTTCGGTCACAAGGGAACTGATCGAGGAAATTTCCGGAAGGCCGATTTCATAGTTTATCCTGGCGGTAACCGGTATGTTGTTTTTGTTCGCGAATATGCGGGGATTGCTTTTTCCGTATTGGTTAACCACATAGACAAGACCGTCATCCACCGCAGGGGGAATGCTTGCCATGATTGTAGTATCGGTCCATTTGATGTAGGCGCTTTCAGAGAGGCGGCTGCCGGCTATCTCCAGCCACTTGTCTCCCCGTTCATCCCCGAAGTGCCTTCCCTGCAGCACGAGTATTTCGCCGGGTTCCGCGATTGCAGGCGATATGGAGTCCAGCACGGGTTTCCGGTGTGTGAGAATGGTGATGCCGGTAACGGACAGCGCGAAAACGCCGAATAACAGGGGAATCATTAAAAACCGGACTACGGCCGAACGCTGGAGGAATCTGCTGATGAAGGTCCAGATCATCTATAAAAGCCTACGGCCTGCGGAAGGGAATTATCGGTGGAGAACAGCTGTTCTCCTGTATTGCTGAACTGTGTAAGGTCGGGAAGCTTGATGATGATGATTTCAGCGTCCGAGAAAAGATCCTTCGCGCTCGAGAACTTGCTCGCGAAGCTGATTATCGTAAAAAGCTGGTTTCGGTTTGTGGTCAGCAGGTTTTTTGTGGAGGTATAGGTTACAAGGTCCGGGCTGTAGACCGGGTTCGAAGTGGAGAGGGCTTTCATTTTCTGGCTGATGTTCGTGTTCATGGTCGATTCACCGGGGAGGATTGTAAAATTCTGCGGGGAAGCTGCCAGTGTGGGGCTTTTGGCCTTCAGGACGAAATACGCCGGGAAAAATATCGCCACGAGAAGCACTGCGGCAATTGCCGAGACCGGCATCCGGATCGAAGTGCGCGTCCATGCCAGATAAGACGGATGCGGGGAGTGTTCCCGGGCGAGGATACGGGCGTCCCGCTTTGCGGTTAATAGGGAATAGGAAGCCTCAAGCGCAGTTTCAGTCAATACAGGATTATGTATCATGAGAAGAGTATGCTGTTTTGTGTAGCGTTCCGTCCTCTTTTTGCATTCTAGGCATGACGACAGGTGAAATTCGAGTTTTTCCTTCCATGGGGAGGGAACCTCGCCGTCAATGTAGGCTGAAAAAAGGTCAGAATCAGGGCATGTAGACATCGTCTTCTCCTATCAACTTTGATAATTGCTCGCGCGCGCGGAAAACCCGGACTTTTACGTTGCCTTCGGTAATCCCGAGAACCCGTCCAATTTCCTTATAGTTCATCTCGCCGTATTCTTTCAGCTGCAGGACAATCCGGAGGTTTTCGGGCAGTTTTTCGAGCGCCGTCTGGACACGGAGGATCGAGTCTTCCTTGAGCAGAATGGTTTCTCCCGAATCGATGACCCGGCGGTCTTCCTTGAGAGCCCGCTCGTAGGCTTTCCTCTCGCGGCCTTTCCGTTTCGCATAGTTCAGCGACGCGTTCTTGACAACCCGGATAAGCCAGTATTTCGCGTCGTTTGGGGACGGAAACTGCATGTCCTTTTCGGTCATTTTGATCAGGGCGTCATGACAGAGATCCTCGGCGGCTTCTTCGTTTCCCGCAATGCGTACTGCGATCTTGAAAAGAACCGGCATGGTTGCGGTATATATCTTTCGAAAATCCGCGTCGCATTTCGCGTTGAGCCATACTACGCCTTCAAACAAACCAAACCCCCAAAATGTTACAGATCATTTACTGCCGCCGGACGCGGGTCTACTGACCTGAGGTCCGCAAACTTCG
>JAYVSC010000081.1:0-33284 GCA_043775705.1 Spirochaetales bacterium
GCTGAAGCACTCCGGCGATGCCTTTTTATTCTGGAGCTTTCTCTGCTCATACATCCGGCAGGATTTTACGAAGAAGAGCGAAAAATCCCCCGAAGAAATTTCCCTCGTACAGGCTGTCTACATCGCCGAATACCTTAACAACTATTACAAGTCAAAAGCGCAGCAGGATCTTCAGAGGGAAACAGCCCTGAAAAATCTTGACCTTTGCTTCCAGAAACCGCCGTACTATTTTGACATGGAAACCATTTCCCGTTTCAGCGACTCGCGCGGAGTGCCCCTGCTCGGGCAATATCAAAATACGGACCTCGATTCCTTCATCAAGGAAAAAACAAACGAAGCGGGATTCGATTCCCTCCCCTACCTCGTCGTTTTTCGGACCGAGAAGGGTAACCGCTACTTTGTGCTCAAGGAAAAAATAATTCCCCTGATAGTCAGGCTGTGCAACGAGAGCCGGAAAATCATTAAGGATGTGCTGACCCATGAATGGTACCAGATGCTCAGTTCCTACCGCCAAAACGAGACAATGAAAAATCAGGCAGAGTTCGAAAAAAAAATCGAAAGTCTTTGCCGCACGTCAACACCAATACTCTACTCCATTCTCAATGCGTCTTTTATCTCGCTTCTGGCCCTCGAGACCAACGGAAGCGACAGCGAGGCGCCGAACGGGTTCAAGATGTTTGATCACGGACGGCTGCTGTCCTACAGCGAGCTGCTGATGCTGAACCGACAGCAGCTTCTCACCGATACCCGCATCCTTCTGCCCTTCTGGTTTACCATTCCGATCATTTCATCGATAATCGCCTTTTTCCGCCGTCCGAGAAGAAAAAAAGCACAGGCGCCGAAAGCCCCGCAGGCATCAGCCGAGAAAACAATTCTCGTTCCCAATCCGGCGCTCGTTCCCAAGCAGCGTAAGGCGGAACTTAAAATCGCCGCGATGCAGATCGAAAAGCGTCTTATACCGGCCGGATCCACGCTTGAAACCGAAATCGCCGCCCAGCTAGAACTCTGGAACCGCACTCTTGATCCCCAGGTAAAAATGAACCTTACGGAAGACGTCAACTCGCTGATCCGCGACTACATAAGGCGTATTCTGAAAACAATTAAAGCATCGACTTTTGACATAGCGAGAGTGGAAAATCTGTCGAATACCCTGGTGGATACTCCGAACCTAATGAAGATAAAAAACAGGGATGCACTGCTTGCGTATGTAAAGCTGTATATTCTGGATTTGATAAAGAATATCAACTAGACAAAGAAAAAGCCGCTCTTCTTGAGCGGCTTTTTCTTATTGCATGTGATTATTTGCCCCGGATTACTTTATTTCCGTTTTTGAGGGCTCCCGCCTTTTTTTGGCATCTGAAGTACGTCCTTCTTTTGGTTTCCTGCCCGCAGAGGTCTTTCTGACGGTCGTCTTTCCGGAGACAGATTTTCTGGTGGCTCCCGGTTTTTCATCCTTTGAAATTCGTCCCTCTCCCGCAGTCCTGCCTGTTGTACCCGAACGTCCCGTAATGCCGTTCTTCTTGGGTTTCCATGTCACGTTTTTGCCGGGTTTGTCGGAGTCCTTTTTTTCCACCCTTCGGAATTTCGCACGCTCGGTCATCTGCTTGAATTCTTCCATTTGGTCGGGATTGTAGAAACCCTCCTTCCAGTTAAAGCGCGATATGTCGGGAAGCGCGGCGCCCTTCCGGTACGAGTCCATGATCATGCGGAATTCCTGTTTGTTCACCCGGGTTTTCGAGAGATCGATAAGATGGCGGTTGTAGCCGGTCTTCTTCAGGAAGGCGGATTTGTCCGCGATCGAAAAGGGATTTTCCGGAAGCACAAAGGAACCGTCTTCAGTCGAGAGCGCCTTGAACACGCCGCTTTGCCTGTCCGAGAAAAAGGTGAAATTATAATTTTCCGGCAGCTTGAAGCGCATGCGGAATAGAGCCGGATAGGCAAACACGGTGACAAGAACCTGGCTCCGCGCCGCTTCATCGAAGGTCGCGTCGAGATTCTCCCGCGAATTCTCAAGCGGTGTGATAATCGTGGAGAGGCCTTGTTTGTTAAGCCAGTCGGCTGCCCAGCGGTTGAAGGCATACAGATAGGGTCCCGCGATCAGCTTCAGTCCGCGGTTACGTAGCATCCCGAGGTGACCGGGATTGTTCACGATAAACTGCGAGTATCCGTTTTCGATCAGGTCGTCGAGCGAAGTTGAAAGCCCGTCCTCCATCGCCTGGGGAAGATAGGGATCGATCGAGAGAATCAGCTCGCGTTTCGAAAAGGGAAGCACGCGGGTGTTCGCCTGTCCGTCCGGTCCCGGAAGGCCGAGAAGCGACGGAATGGTATTCCGGTTCAGCTCGAGGATGGCGCGCTCAGGACGGTCCGCTAGAATCGCGTACAGGTCTTCGATTGTCGAAACCTGCGTATACAGGCCCTCGGGAAAATCGACCACGTCGCCCTTATGGGGTTTCGCGGGCGGTGCGTCCAGTTTCAGGGGCGGAATCTTCTCGTCGCCCGGCTGGCTCCGATAAGCTGAAAGTATTTTCGGGAGTACGTGCGGATAGTGCCTTGACATATTCTTCGTCTGGATGAGGTACACCGAGTCGCCGGAACCGAATCCCGCGGGAACGTCGACCCAGCGGAGATTTCCCTCTTCGTGAATTTCCCTGATCTTGTGGCTTTCGCGCACGGAGTCATCTTTTTTATGCAGGCGGACGGAATCCCCCAGATCGGGATCATAGGAGCCGCCCTTGATCGTCGCATAACGTCCGTCTTCCTCCGTCCTGATCTTGTCGATCTTGCCGAGATAGATGCCGGTCCCGCCGTCCTGGTCGGGATTCAGAATATTTTCGGCCTTGGGCGAAGTGTACCAATAGGCGGTCTTCGCGCGCGCGAAGTCGTTCGCGAGAATGCGCTTTGCGTTCTCGGCGGATCCCTTGCGGTCTTCCTCCCAATGATCAAGCATATAGCGGTAGGCGGACACAACAGTTCCGACATAGTCCGCGCTCTTCATGCGCCCTTCGATTTTGAACGAATGCACGCCCGCCTGCACCAGGTCGGGAATATGGTCAATCAGCTGAAGGTCATGGGGCGAAAAAAAGTAGCCCTGCTGGTTGCCGCCCGATACTTCGGCGCTGTACAGGCGTCTGCAGGCCTGGGAACACATCCCGCGGTTCGCGGACTTTCCCCCGAGATAACTTGAAAAGAGGCAGAGTCCCGATTCGCTCACGCATAGCGCGCCATGGACAAAAACCTCGAGCTCGCATGAAGAGCGCGCCTTGATGTCCTGGATTTCCGCGATGCCGAGCTCGCGGGCAAGAACGACGCGGGATACGCCCGATCGGCTCATGGTATTGGCCGCGCGCGCGCTTGCGATATTCATCTGGGTAGAGGCGTGAATCCTCAGCTTCGGGAAATAGGTGCGTGCGAGGTTGAGAACGCCGAAATCCTGGACTATCAGCCCGTCAGGACCGATTTTGTCCAGATAGGCGAGAAAGCGGTACATCCGCTCGGTTTCGCTTTCCTGAATGACAGTATTTACGGTGACAAATATCTTCTTTCCCTTTTTATGCAGGGTATCTACGGTTGCTTCAAATTGTGACCATGCAAAATTCGATGAGCGCAGGCGCGCGTTAAAGCTCTTGAGCCCGAGATATACCGCATCCGCCCCTTCGTTAATCGCTGCATCCAGCGCTTCCGGATTTCCTGCCGGTGCCAATAATTCTGCCATGTGAGCTCCCTCCCGTGTTCAGTGCTAATATACCCTGAATTCACGTATTGTGCAAACCTTACGGGAGGGCATTTGTTGCACCAGGGCTACATTTACTTGTTCCGCAGATTTTCCAGTCCTCCTTAGTGTCTGTATCCGTCGAAATTTCGTTTCTACCGAGCGTTCGGGTTGGACTTACGCCGGTAGAGCATACCGCATCCCCGGGGAGAGAGCCCGGCATCCAGGCACCGGAGGAAACCGCTTCTTCGGCTAAAACGCGGATCTCATCGTTCGGCCATGCTGTTTTATCCGCCTCCGCGATCAACAGCGCATCCATAATCGGCCCGCCCCGGCGCTCGCGCAGAAGAATCACGTTCGTTTTTTTCAAGGGGGCGCTGGTCAGATTATCCCAGAAATCGCGGGCGAAGGGCCGTGAATCAATACCCGCTGACTCGTCGACGGCCCCGGTCTCGTCAATGAGACCCTCCTCCACCGAGCGCAAGTGATACACGATATAATCTCCAGCTGCAACCTCGGCCGGCGGAAATTCGTAGGAAGGCCTGATCGCATTCATTGCGTTCTGAATTTCCACGCCCCCCAGGTTGCCGCCCCTCACCGCATAGAGTTCGATATATTCCACTTTGGGTTTTGAATACTCGGTCCTGATTTCGTTGATCCGCAATACCGGAAGGCGATTGTTGAAACCCGTAAAGGGCACCGAAAAAGAGAGGGTATTGCCATGCGCGTCGGCGACCGTCGCCGACAGGGAAGCGCTCTCTCCGATCCCCACCGGTTTTTCCATCACGAAGCTTATGGTATTTTCACCAGTACCGGCATGCCAGGAAAGCGACACGGGAAGGTCAGGACTGCCGCCCAGATTGACGACTGCATGCGACACCGATATCGGAGCGCTGAATGACGCGGAAAGCTCGTTTCCGGAAACCGTGACGAGGGTGAGCATCTTTGGCGAGACGATGTCTCCGCCCCATACCGATACCCCCGCGGAATCCACTGCGCAGGAGGTGCAGGAAGTGCAGACGCTCAACGCGCATATACACATAACCGGGAAAACCAGGAACATTGTTCTCATGAAAATAATCCTCCGCTGCTATATATGCTTGGGATATCGATTTTCGGCTGGATTTCTGCTATACATTCATATATGAAATTTACCGTTCAGACGCTCCGGCTAAACCGGGCGATCACCGTCCCCGAAGGAACTGCGGCTGCCGACGGGACAAAGTCGATATACGAGTTCCGTTCGCTGGTTAAAAAAAACGATCTTGAACCCGCGGAAGGGGATCACCTGGGTCCGGGAAAGCCCGTACAAGTGATACCGGAGGGAACCTATCTCTTTACCCAGTCGCCGTTAACGGACGAGGACCCGCCGTACAGGGAAGCCGCCGAGGCAGTTTGGCTTGAGTCTTTATGGCTGGGGGCGGAATTTATAAACGACAGGATCCTGATACGGACCCTGTCGGAGGATTCAAAAAGCGTATTTCAGATATTCAGGGAAATCAGAAACTGAGAGTTTCAACCATATAATGGACAGAGCTGCCCTTCGCCTCATACAGTTCTTTTTCGATAACAAACACCAGAGCGCGTCCGGTGTTGTCAGTGAGAATTCTCCGTATAAGATAGTTTTTCACCCCGTTGCGCATAAAACCGGGAAGACCGGCTGTTTTAGTCACTGTTTTTCCATTTGCATCGGTAATCACGACCGTAAGATAAAACGAAGAGCGGACGGATTTCCCGCTTCCCTCGGAAAGCGAATGCACCGTCACCGTGTATTTTTTACCGGTTTCGAAATCGCGGAACGAAATGCTTTTCAGTGCAGGCTCGTTTTCCATCTGGATATACAGAGCACGGCCCTGAATTGAACTGTCCACTCCCACCGTTTTCATAAAGGAAGCGGCACCGTTCTGTAAAGAGGCAAACACGCCACGGCCTTCTTTTTCTGCAGTTGCCTCGGAAGGCAGTATGGAAAAGGTGCCGTTCGGGATATAAGAGTTCTTGATTACATCGATACAGTAAATATCAGCGTATGCCCGAAAATCCGAATCCGTTGTGCCGAACTGGCCGAAAACGAATCGGGTGCCGTCAGCAGAAAAACCTAGATTGACAAAACTGGCTACGTCTCCAGCATACATCGATAGCATCGAGACCGCACAGAAAAGCATAAAAACCAATTTTCTCATATATTCTCCCTGTAAATCTTTGTTACTATATCGACAGGAAAGGGAGATGACTTGAGATTCCCCTAAACGGTTTTTGGTGATATCATTTTACTCATGACCATCGCAACAAGAAACCGCTTCGTCAGGATATCCACAATCATTTCCTTAATTCTCGCAATCGGCTCTATTATCAGCATAGTCATGATTGTAACCCATGGCAAAATACACGTGCGCAATCCGGAATTAAGGCCGCTTCCCTTCCTGGAAGGATTTTTTCTTACGCCCTACAGCCCGCTTGCATCCTTGTGCGCCATCGGAATTTTTCCATTTTTTGCCCTTACCGGTCTTATTTATATTCTTTTCGCCTTTGAAAAAACGCAGACAGTTGAGATAACTTTTTTCGCGGCATGCGTTTTCGCCATTTCATTCGAAGCAGCCCGGCTGCTTATCCCGCTGTATGAACTCGGGGTCTATGGATCTTTTTTTTCTGTGACAATTTCCCGCTTTGTTTTCTTCAGCAGGATTTTTACTCTGCTTACCCTGCTTGCAAGCGCCATCTTCGCAACCGGAAATACCGTCCAGCAAATGGGTCCCAGTATTTTTCTGCTCGCTTTTTTCTCGTTCAGCCTTGCAAATTCCTTGCCCCTGGATTCAGGAAAAATCAGTACTGCATATCTGATCTCTTCGGGTTATCAGGAAATGCTGAATTTTTTCTTTCTGCTTGTGGGATTTTTGAGTATTGTTTCTTACCTGATTTTGGGAAAAACAAGGGGTATATCGGAATATTCACGTGCGGCAGGAGGAGTACTGCTCCTGTTTGCAGGATACACACTGCTTTCAGCCTGCGATTCATGGCTTTTTTTCATCGCAGGAAGCGTACTTCTCTTTACCGGTGCGTCATTTTATCTCAAGCCGATGCACCAGTATTATCTATGGCAGTAGCCAGACAAATCCGCTGACCAGCAACGGTATAATAAAATTATCAAAATCCTGTATTGGTGCAAGTTCAATGATTGTGGTAAAAATGGCGACACCGAGAGCCTTCAAAGGATCATGCGTAACTACCAGGGTTGCGATAAATACCGCAGTAAAGCAGGCTGAACTGCCGGCAAGGGTCTTTCCCCGAGTAAACGGTATCTTGAGCGTTCCGAATATTTTCCCCGCCAGACTTGCAATTCCATCGCCGAAAGCCAACGCCAAAATACCTATCCGCGCCGCGCCGATAGGAAAAACAATGAGCGTCAGCAGAATACCAAGGGCCATTGTAACGGGACCGAGAACAAAACCGCCTTCATCGCGGCTTCGGGATGCGTAAGAGGTAATTTTCGAGATAACAGGGATTGTACTCCCGGACAAACGCTTATATTCGCAGAATATATAAAAAAGAACCATGGAAATCAGTGCAATCAGAGTCCAAGTATAATTAATCACCGCAAGCAGTGGAACAACGGAAGCGCAAAAGTGAATTGATTTTCGGAACGATTCCTTAAGAAGATCGTTAACCGTAGCGTTTTGAGAAATGCGTCGATACCTGACATCCATTACAAAAGCAACTATATCGTTTTTCATTAAGTAGAATGTTAACACATTTGATAAAAAAATACTCCTGTTTAAAGGTAAATACCTGCCGATTTTGGAGATTTTTGGGGTAAATTCTGGACAACAAAAAATCACCCATAGACAAGAGCTGCTCGGGTGAAGTGCGGAACTTCGTTCCGCTTCGCAGGCAATCTCATTCAATGCAGTTCTTTTTTTGGATGTTACTGGATTTGAACCAGTGACTTCTACCGTGTGAAGTGTGCAAGCAATCTCATTCAATGCAGTTCTTTTTTTGGATGTTACTGGATTTGAACCAGTGACTTCTACCGTGTGAAGGTAGCACTCTACCACTGAGTTAAACATCCAAAAAAAGAACATATATTGAGGGTAAAGCTGCTTACACCGCACTCTACCACAGAATTGACTGTCCGGTTTTTTATCATAGCAGGCTGATTCGCCTTTTGCAAGGGAAATCGATTCATACCTATTGATCAACTTGCTGTTGGAGTACTTTTTCATTTTCCAGGGTTTTCGGAATATCGGCATAAATTTCCGGTACAAACGTCGACTGGGGATGTGTCATGTTCTGGATATTCAAAAAGGCCAGGTTTGAACCCTGTACCCGAACCAGGGTCTCGGGATTTCGGGTAAGCGCGTCCCATGCACGAATCGATTCGGAAAGAAGGGCAAGTGCCTCAGCGTTTTTACGGGAATCACCGGTGCGGTACGCAAGACGACCCAGCGTAACTCCGAGATTGTTCGCCGCATGCATGTATTCCTCAACAAATATCTGATGATCCGGGCGAATCTGGGGGAAAACGATGCCCTTTCGCAGGCGTTCGGCTTCCAGAATCTCGAGAAGATGCTCGTAACAGCCCTGAGCCGCATAATAATCCTCACGGCGGTACAGCGCGTTTCCGAAGCCGTACAAAAGGTTTTTGTCTCCGGTCGCCTTTGCCTGAATGCGGTTAAACTCGTTCATTGCTTCTTCGTAATTCTTCTGCTGAAAGTTGATATAGCCGATCCGGTACCTTATCGAGGGTGTGTCATTGAGTTCCTCCGTTGCCCGTGTATAGTTCACCAGGGCGCTGGAGAGATCACCGGAAATAAAGTAGTCAATATCGGCATAATCTGCATAGAGTTTTCCAACCCGGGTATCCGGACGCACGGTGCGGTTTGCTTTTTGTTTTTCATACAGGGTAATACCCTCGGTATATCTGCTCTGTGCCTTGAGGTATTCCATGTTCTCTGCCAAAAGCTCTCCCGACAGACGGAAGGCATCGATTCTGGAAAGAACCCGCTTCGGGGACATGGTGGTAACCTCTTCAAAACGCTGTAGCGCAGCATTTATAGACACTGCCGCCTGATCGTATTTATAGTTATAAATCATGAAGCGACCCAGGTTGTAATGAGCTTCAGGGCTCGACTGATCAGCCTTTAAAGCCCGTTCGAGCAGCGCTCGAAGATCCTCGATCTGATTCCGCAGAGACTCGCTTTCGCCGGGTTGGGGATTATAGCGTTTTTCGAGCAAATAGCCGCTCAGTTCGACCAGATCCCGGGCTCCTATTTTTGCCTTCTTGCCCATAAAATGATCCTTGAGCGGAAGCACCTGTGCAAGTTTATCGGTACGGATGAAAAACCGCATCATTCCGGCAAGAAATTGATCCTGCGGTCCATAGAGCTGAATCAAGCTGGCATATGTTTTCCGCGCCTCTTCAAATTTAGCCGGATTTTCCTCTGCCCAATCAAGATAATTGTCTCCTAAAAGCATAAGACCGTCTTTGTCATTTATGTAGAATTCCAGCAGGCGGCGTTTGAGTATTGTTTCGGCTTTCTCGAAGTTCCGTAAATCCGTCCTGAGCATTTCGGCATATTCAAGTCCCGCCGCCTTGTCATTCTTGAACCGGTCCAGTATGCGCACATACATGATTTCGGCGGAAATAAACTGTTTTTTGTCCCTAAAGGCGCGTGCATACTTGAAATACCAATTTTTCTTGTTCCATATTTGGACAGCCTTGTCAAAAAGGATGAAGGATTGGGAATAGTTCGCGTCCTGGATAGCGTTATAACCGCGCTGATACAAGTTTTCGGCGGCAATCGGCTTGTAGATAAACTGATAGGAAAGATAGGCGGTACAAAAGGCCAGAACAGATGCAATTATAAAAAGAACCGCAGCCGGCAGAATTCGATTGAAAAAGACATACTTGAGGGACGACTTTTCCTTTTCGTACTCGGCTACTGTTTTTTTCTCGTAATCCCTCGGAATCGGAATCAGGCGATCAAGTGATGTCTCGAGGCTGTGTGCAATTTTACGAATAGGTACATTGTTAAGAATGTGGTGAACGAGCTCCATTTTGTGGAATTCGGTCCCGGCCTCGCCGGAAAGGTATTCTTCAATCGCAATGCGGAGATTAAGCGGATAGCTTGCGAGCTGTTCAAGGAATCTGCGGAATTCGTCATCGGAAATATTTAGAGGTATCTCTTTTTTCGGGCTTCTTTTTGCCCCGCCTGTACTTGCGGGAATTTCGGAATAGGAAGGAAGCGCTTCACCGGAAGTAAAATCAGAAAATCCGGGAATATGAAACTCATCGGCTTCCGAGGCAGCCTGATTCTGGTTACCCTTGAGAAAATCGGCATCAAGGCTGAATCCGTCAAACCCGTCAAGATCTCCTGATCCCTCTTCCTTGGGGGCAGTGTCGACAATATTCAGGTCGTCGGGAACCGAAAAATCGGAAAAATCTTCACCGAATGGATTTGAATCAGGAGCGGAAGGCCCGCGTGGAACTTCATTCGGGGGTACCTCTTCCGGCAATGAAGACGGTGCAGAAAAATCCATACCATCGCCAAACACATCAGGAAGTGCGCTTCCGCTCCCGGGTATGGCACTGAGGGGTTCTTCCATCTCGAAGGACGGCGTAAAATCCATCTCTCCTAATTCCGGAAGATCGGCCTCAATCCCTGACAGCGGAACAGGGGAGCTTTCTTCGAAATCCGCGAATTCTTCGAGAGCCTCCATTTCCTGGATCTCTTCCGGTCCGGTAGATTCAGTCTTTTCGGTAACGTCAAAATCAAAATCCGGCATGGAAAAGCTTTCATCCAGAGTGGTTGTTTCGGGTTCCGTTCCCGTTTCCGCCCGGATTTCCTCGATATCGGACGCAAAACCGGAAAGAAGGTCTTCCGGTACGTTATAACTGTCTTCTTCAGGGGGATTCAGATTATCAAGCGTGTTTCCGGGAAAATCAAATTGGGTAGGCTCACCGACTCCGGGGATTTCACCAAGTTCAGCAGGTTCATCAAGTTCGGCAGGTTCGCTAAAGTCGCCAAGTTCGGCAGGTTGAGCTATTTCACCAAGATCGCCAAATGCGGATAATTCAGGGTCTTCGGCAGGTTTCACCGGTTCATCGAGAGACAATGAGGAAAGAAGATCGTCAAAGCCGGAAAGATCATCCGGGGAGGGAAGATCAGAAGGGGGGGCTTCGGGGAATGACGTATCGAAACCGGAAAACTCGGTTGCAGGAATATCAACCATGGGTATTTTAATGGGAGCGGATTCTGCAGAAACGGCGGTGTCGCCCAAACCGGCAAGGAAATTGTCGACATCCATTTGGGGGACTGAGGCAGAGGGAGGCATGGGCAGTTCTTCATATACCTCCCCCCGTTCGGCTACCACTTCGCGCTCGTGAGCCAAATCGCTGAGTTCTCTTCTGAAGTTTGCGAGTTCTTTTAATCCCGGCATGTCATTCCTGTGCGTTCCTCGTATAGTATTTAATCGGTTTTTTTACACGCGGACTTTAATTTACTGTAATACTCAAGATACTGAAGGATTTTCCGACAATTGTAAAGAAGCATTATGAAACGACTATACACCGCATTATTAACCGCCCTGATCCTTATTACCCCGGGATTCAGCGCAGAAATTGAGTCAACCACATTCAACAATCTCATGGCGGGGATATCCCGAAGCCGCGAACCGGTTGTTTCGGGAAGATACATCGTATTTACCGCATCAGGTACTTCCCGGCATGCCGGAATAGCCTTCGAATACGAAAACTACCGGAACATTCATTCATTCCAGCGCCTCGTCCGGAAAAACGAAAAAAACGAAAAACAGAAAACAGCCGACACGGTCCTGTTTTATATATCCGAAATTCCCCCGGGATTGAACGAAATTCGCTACCGTATGGTAATTGACGGACTGTGGACAACAGATCCGATGAACCAGGACAGTGTCTACGATTACGGCAACGGCATGAATATTTCCATCGTTCCCGTCGAGTACTATGAAGTATTTCAGACACAGAACGTGAATCGGGGACAAGTACGCTTTACGTATACAGGCGAAAGCGGAAAGACAATCCGCCTTGCCGGAACTTTCAATAACTGGGATCCCTTTATGTACGAAATGGCCGAAACAAGCCCCGGAAAATATGAATTGATCCTCCCGCTCCCCGCGGGAAAATGGTACTACGCTTATTTCGAGGGAAGTACCCAGCTTACCGACAATACCAACCGGGAGCAGGTATACACGAAGGACGGCCGGGTTGCCTCCGTTGTTACCGTCGAATGAAAAAAATTTGTTCGACTATACGTTATTTCCGGCTGATGGCCAGCTTGACCGCGTTATAGGCGCCGTCATAAATACCGTCTTTCCAGTTCCGCAGAATATGGTTGCAGTACAGTTCCGGAAGATCCTTGTCGACAATCAGTAATTTGAGCGTCCGGTGCAGACCGGTTATCGATGAAGTCTCTATTGTCCCGTCGCCGATTTCCGCGCCCCGGATCGCACCCCAAGCCTCATGCCTGCCTACGCGCTGGATAAAGAGCTTGGGAACCGGGTAAAAGGAAAGCTCGCTCGGCTTGGTAATCATGATATCGGATATACGCATCAATAGATTCGTTGAATACACCGCGCTGTAAAAATCCTCATGCAGGAAGATATGCACGCCGGAGACCGGCTTTTCCGCCGCCTCTGAAATAAACGAGCGGGTTTCCTTCCACTCGGAATGCAGCGTCCATGTTATTCCCGCTTCCTTTAGCATGGATTCGAGATCCGCCCAGCGGCCCTTGTGGTCGCCCATATTTATCAAAAGCGAGACTTTTTTTGCGTCAATGGCCTCTTTGCAGGTTCTCGCGATGTCCGCAAAACGGAGAACCTGGGCCCCTGCCCCGCCCATGGTCAAAAGGAAGCGGCGAGTTTCGCCCGTGCGGATACGCCTGATGCGGGCCTCGCAGTCCTCCTCGATTCCTGTCACGATTTCATGGTCGATGTAGTGCCCTACCATCCGGATATCCTCTGGGGGCATCATGTGTTCAAGATTGAGACCCGTTCCCATCGAGTGGAAGGTACGGTAGCCCATGTATGTCGAGGGGGACTGGACGACATGGGTGGTGCCTTCCACCACATGGAAGGCAATGGGGTAGTTGTCTGGAATGATAGTCACCACATTTTTCATTCCGGCTCCAATGGCTGCATGTCCCGTCCACGGATGAGTCGAGAAAAAGGGCATATCCTTGGGGATATCCTTATACAGCGGAACATGGATTCGGGAAAGAGCCCGTTCCTCCACTGAAAAGGAAAGTTTTTGCGCGGCAACGCTCGTCACGTACTCCCAAATATACTTGTCGAAGAGCTTCGAACGCTGAGAAATGCGGGAACCGAGATTATATAAATCTTCAAGGGACTTGATGGTTTTACTTGCCGCATAATCCGGAAAGGACATCAGATCGAACCAATAGGGCGTATAACCCATGGAATGGGCGGCCGATGCAAGGGCGATAGCCATGCGGCAGTGCCCGAAGCCCATCCGTATCGTGCCGAGCACGATGCCCTTGTCTGCGTCGAACGATACGCTTTTATCGTTTGCCTGCCGGGGCTTTACATTCAGTATCCCGAAATCCTCATGACCGAACCCTTCCGCATAGGAACCCAGTTCGGGACTCATAAGCGGATCAAAACTGAACTTCTTCGCATACTTCTGAAACCTTTTTTCAGCCTTGTCCGAAACCTTTTTCGGCACTATATTTCCGTAAATTGTGTTAATATTCATAAAGAGATTGTAAGCCGGATTGGCGAATTTTGCACGATGATTTATTATTCTCTCCATGAAAGCCCAGCGTCTGCTCGCTATTTTGACAATACTCCTGAACCGGAAGAAAATCACCGCCCCCGCTTTGGCCAAACACTTCGAGGTTTCGGAAAGAACGATATACCGGGACATCGACGCACTCGCTGAAGCGGGTATTCCGGTTTTTGCGACCACCGGACGCGCCGGTGGCTTTGAGCTCGTCGAAGGATTCACGATCGACTCCCAGGTTCTCGAGACAAGCGAGGTTCAGCAGATTCTTGCAGGACTCCACAGCCTTTCGGCGGTTTACACCGGTTCCGCGGTCGCAAGGATCATCGAAAAGTTCAGCCTTATCCTGAAGGATTCGGAACAAAAAGGAATCAGCTGCCCCCAAAATCATATTTTCATTGAACTGACGCCCTCCCTGCGGGAAAAAAAAACTATCACTATAATCGAACAGTCGATAAACGTCGCAGGGGTGCTGTCGGTCTCCTATACAGACGGAAACGGAGCTGAAACAAGACGCGAGTGCGAACCCCTTTCCCTCGTATTTATCTGGCAGTCCTGGTATATGTATGCCTGGTGCCGGCTTCGAAGCGGTTACCGGATGTTCAAGATTTCCCGCATTTTTGAAGCCTCACCCTCGAGCGAAAAACGGCTATCGCCCCGGATCAGCCTCGAAGACCATCCCTGGACAAAGGCATGGGAGTCGAAACCCTTCGAAAAGATTGTCTTTACCGCCGATAAAATCGCGCGAAGCCGCTTGGTCGAGTTTTTCGACAGTGAATCTATAGAAGAAACCGGAGAAGGACACATTCAGGTAACCGCCTTTTTTCCGGTGGATGAGTGGGTAATATCCTTCATAATGGGTCTCCCCGGGGCCGTGAAGATACTGGAGCCGGCAGCAATGAGGGACGCAATCCGGGAAAGGGCATTGAAAATCCATGCAAATAATGAATAATTTCCATAAACACTGACACAAGATGACAGGTTTCAGCTGATAGAATACCCCTATCATTATGAATGTGGAGGCTTTTATGAACAAGATTATTGCAGCCTGCGGGCTCGACTGCGCGGTGTGCAGCGCATTTCTCGCATCAAAAAACAACGATATGGAGCTGAGAAAAAAAACGGCCCTGGAATGGACAAAGGCATTCAACTTCGCCTTTACACCGGAAATGATCAACTGCCACGGCTGCTTCGCGACGGACGGGGTGCAGATAGGGCATTGCGCCGAGTGCGAAATGCGCAAGTGCGCTATAGAAAAAAAGGCCGCCAACTGCGGAGTATGCGCGTCCTTTCCCTGCAAGACCGTCAGCGACTTTCATGCCGCCTGTCCTGATGCGGCGAAAAACTTGGGCATGCGAGCGTAACCCAAGGTTACGATAAACCGTATTCCTTGATCTTGGTAAGGAGAGTCCGCCGGGAAATACCGAGCTCGGCGGCTGTCTTTTCCCTGTGTCCTCCGTTACGCGAGAGGGAGGCGATTACCGCCTGCCTTTCCGCGTCCCGTACGCTTCGCATGGCGGGCGAGCTCTCTTGTATTGATGCTTGCGCGCGCTCCTTCAGCGCAAAGTCCGACGGCTGCAGGGTATCGGTTTCGCAGAGAATCACAGCCCGCTCTATGCTGTTCTCCAGTTCCCGGATATTGCCCGGAAAGGAATAGTCCGATATCAGGCGCAGAGCTTCGCTCGAAATGCCCGTGACAGGGCGGCCCATTTCCCGGGCAAAGCGCGCGAGAAACAAGCCCACCAATGGCGCTATGTCCCGGGGCCGTTCCCTTAGGGCAGGCAGGTGGAGGCGGATCACGTTTATGCGGAAATAGAGATCTTCCCTGAATTTGAGCGAGCGCACCGCTTCCTCGAGATTCCTGTTTGTCGCGGCGATTATGCGCACGTCTATCGGTATCGCACGGCTTCCGCCTACGCGCATGATGGTCCGGTCCTGTAACACACGTAATATTTTTACCTGCATGATCAGAGGCATTTCGCCAAGCTCGTCAAGGAAAAGAGTGCCGCCCGAGGCCAGCTCGAACAAGCCGGGCTTCCGGTTCTCGGCCCCGGTAAAGGCTCCCTTTTCATAGCCGAAAAGCTCGCTTTCCAAAAGAGTGTCGGGAATCGCGCTGACGTTGATCGGGACAAAGGGGCCGGCCGCACGCGGACTCAGGCGGTGAATCTCGCGGGCTATCACTTCCTTTCCGGTTCCGCTTTCCCCCGTAATCAAAACCGTCGAAGGCGTCGGGGCGACCCGGCGGAGAAGACGCAGGATATCCTTCATTGCGGGATCGTCGCCCAGCCAGGCGGTGGACGCCGATGAAGAAGCGTCGAGGCGCTGGCCGAGGCGGGCCATGCGGATAAGAAGACTGTCCGCTATCGCCTTATCGAGACGGATAACCAGTTCCGCAGGATCGAAGGGTTTTACCAAAAAATCGACAGCTCCCAGCTTCATGGCGGACACCGCGTCCCTAATATCACCATGGGCGCTCATCATGATGACGGGCAGCGAAGGCCCGCCCTCGCGTAGTTTCTGGAGCACCGCAAGACCATCCAGACCCGGCATCTTCAGATCGAGGAGCGCCGCGTCGAAAACTTCATTCTCCAGAAGGGCCAGACCCGCTTCACCGTTCGCCGCTCCGGTGCACTCAAACCCGTCCAGCGAGAGAAATTCGGAAAGGGAAGACCGCAGGTTTTTCTCGTCATCGATTATCAGTATACGCTTCAGTTCGTCACGTTTCGCCTCGTCACTCATCGCTTCGTCCTTCTTTTATTCGCCCTTCGCCCGTCACGCAGCCCACAGTCGCGGTAAAAATGCTTCCGCCCCCGGCCCGATCTTCGTATTGGAGCGTTCCTCCGGCCTGTTCCATAAAGCGTCTGGCAAGCGCGAGTCCTATCCCCGAGCCTCCGGTTTTTGTGGTAAAAAAGAGCTCGAAAAGCCGATCCCTGTCAGAAGCGGCCACGCCCATTCCCCGGTCAGCGACAATGAAGGATACAAGCTTCCGCGATACATTCATTGAAAGAACGCAGGGCGGTGCATTCACGGGCGAAGCAGAAACCGGAACCGCTTCGATTGCGTTCACTATCAGATTATCGAGTACCTGCATCATCCGGTTTACGTCGACCTTCACATATACCTCAGGTCCGGGAGGCAAGTTCACTGCAATTTGACCGTCATAGCGGAGCCGGCATTGTTCCAAAAACCAGGAGGCTTCCGTTATCTGCGGGTTTCCGTCGGAATTATGCAGAAAATCCCTGACCCGATCGGTAAGCTGCGCAAGCCTCTCCGTTTCTTCTTCGATTACCGCGATATTCTTCTGCCGGTCCTCTCCCAAGGTGCGCTTCAGCGTCGCGCATTGCACGCGGATAATTCCGAGAGGATTCTTGATTTCGTGGGCAAGGGTGCGAGCCGCTTCTCCCAGCTGAACCAGATGGGTAGTTTTCTGCTCCCGGTCCCGGTACACGGCAATTTTGCGCGAATACATGAGAACCAGGGATACGATGCTGATAAAAACCACAAGAAGCGCAAAAACCGCAAAGTACACATAGCGTCCCTCGCGGAGAAAATTCTCTACATTGATATCGATGAAAATGATCCGGTTTTTCTGGACATCCCTCATCATGGGATCCATGAGGGGAATCCGGTCCATGCCGGGCCCAAGACCCGGACCCAAACCCTGCCCCATCATTCCGCCCATCCCGCGGCGGGCTTCTTTCGGGTTCTCATTGCGCCGGAGCGGTACCGGTCCGGACCGGCGGATGATGGTCATGGAGGAGCCGGTAAGGATTGTGTCCCCCCGGGGCGAAACCGAGGAAGAATCGGCAAGCTGTTTAGGGGCAGTGCCGTACCGGTAAATTGACTTGCCGGAAGTTGAATAGATCCCGAATCCCGAAAGCTCGGGCCAAAAAGAGGGATCGATCTCTCCTCCCGAAGTGTACACATCAACGAGACCGGTCATTATCTGATAGACTTGATATTCAATATCAGACCGCCGCCTTTCCATTTCCTGCCGGACAAGCAGAACCGCAAAAGTGACGGAAAGCACGACCGCAAGGGTCACGAGAAACATCATTATGCGCGCGGAGCTGTCCTTTTTCATTGAATATCCTTAAAATGAGTGTACCCCGCATTGCTGCGGGGTGCAAGAAAGAGAGAAACAAATCAAATCCTGGGAGAACCCTGTACCCCGCGTTCGCCCCGGCCCTGCATCATACCGCCGCGTCCGTCCATCATGCCGCCCCGTCCGCCAAAGGAAGGGCGGCCGCCGTTTGGCCCACGTCCTTCATACGCGGAAAGGTCAAGCGCCTTGCCGTTTACCGAAACTTTTGCGGGCATCAGCATTTTGGCGTCTTTAATAGTAAAGTCCGCAGGGGTATCCCGTTCAATACCTTCAACCTTCAGGGTATCGCCGGCCTTGATGTTGTTCTCGTAGGCAATCTGGTAAAAAGGACCGACCGGGAGAACCCAGGTTTTTCCGCTGCTGACAATTGTCGGCAGGGAATTTGTAAACACCAGTTTTCCCTCGACGGTTACCGTGTCTTTGGTTCCGGAAGCGAATGCCCCGACAGCAACGGCGGCAACAAGAACCAGACCCATAAGTATCTTTTTCATAAAAACTCCTTCACAATTTAATTGTGTATACCCATTCATTGCATAATTCATGCCAACTTCAGGAGCCGGTAACACACAATGAAAGCGGTAAAACAGGAGAATGCATGGGTAAAAATTACCCATATAGGGGAAAATTTTGCATATTAGACTTTTTTAACATTATTAACTCCCGTTCATTTGACAAGTTGAATACTTGGGATATATTATCTACTGAATAATATGATAAAGAAAAATCGAACACTCGAAATTCTCAGTTTTTTCATTGCAGGGCTTTGTATTGTCGTCAGCGTCATACTTGCATACATACCCCGCGATCCAAAAAGTCTCCCTCCCTCGCATATCTCGAGCTTTGCGGTTCTTGAGGATAAGGGCGGACTTTGGGATATCGACGCAGTGCGGGGTAAAAGTGCTGATTTTATACCCGGAAAAACATCCGTTTTTTTCCATACAAGATCATATTCGGCTTTCTGGATCAGATTTTACATCGATGCGCCCCTAGACCCGAACGAAGTGCGCTATCTTGAAATCGACAATTCCAACATGGAAAAAATCGACATCTACTTTCCGGGACATCAGGTTATAAAAACGGGCCGGATGGTGGATATCCGCACAATTCCGATAAAAACCCGCAACCAGAACACGGCTATTCCATTCGGCTTGGCTTCAGATTCACCGGTGTATCTCAGGGTCGAGACAAGCACCAACATGCTCGTGCCCATTCATGTCCTTACGGCGACAAATATGGTGAATAAAATTCTGGGTGAAACTCTTCTTTTCGGATGCTTCTTCGGAATCGTTATCGCAATTTTCTTTGTGAATTTATTTTCCCGCTTCCTGCTGAGAAACCATAACTTCACCATCTATCTTCTGTACCTTGCCTCCCTTCTTGTCTATCACTTTCGGGTGCACGGCTTTCTGTATCTTGTTCCCCTTTCCTTTTTCCTGGAAAAGGCAATTTTATGGATCAGCCTCGGCGGCGTCGGCCTCTTTATGATGCTGTTCGCAAAAAGCTTTCTTGACCTCAAAAAGAGGCTTCCCTGGGTCAACAGGCTTCTGGATGTGTTCATTGCCCTGTTTATCATCCAGACCATCCTCGGCGTTTTCATTTCATCCTACTGGGCAAACCAGATTGCCTATGTGACCGGATTTCTCGTCCCCCTCACCATTATCATTTCCACCGTGAAAATATACGTATCGGGCTATCGGGAGGCCCGGTATTACCTGCTCGCCTGGTGTGCCCTTTTTACCGGTACCCTTATCTGGTCCACTGCGGCTTACGCTGAAAACCAGATATCCGCCAATTACTTTTTCGTCATCGGCACTTCGATAGACTCACTGCTTTTTACCCTTGCCATTTTTGACCAGATTCGAACCGAACTGAAGGAAAAAGACACCCTTGTAGAGATGGAAAAGCACTACAAGGATCTTTCCCGGACCGATTCCCTCACCGGGCTCTACAACAGGCGATATATGGACGACATGGTGAGGCGAATGGAATTCGAGGACGAGATTTCCGCACAGCATGCGATAATCATGATGGATCTGGATTATTTCAAGCTGATAAACGACACCTACGGGCATCCCTCGGGTGACCTCGTGCTCATCAATGCAGGCATGCAGATAAAAAAACACATCCGGAAAACCGATATTGCGTCGCGGTACGGCGGAGACGAGTTTCTGATCTTTCTGCCCGGGGCGAACACAATCGTCGCGCACAACATTGCCGAGGAAATCAGAAAATCGATCTTTACCAATTACTGCACCTCCGACGCTGGCGACCAGATCAATCAAACGGTCAGCATCGGAATAACGGAGAACCGGCTGGAGGATTCATTCGAGGCAAGCCTCCTGCGCGCGGACGCAGCCCTCTACAAGGCCAAGCATGCAGGGCGTAACTGCATCTGCATACTATAACGGCAGTAAATCCCGATGCATAAATATTACTTTTATTGACAGCTATTGCATATATATGTATCATCAAACACATGTTTCCACAAATCCCAGGAGGACTTTTATGAATATTCGTCGAATTGCGGCCGCGGCCGCACTGTGCATTTTAGCAGCCGGCTTAATGACGAGCTGCGCGAAAAAACCCGTAGCCGCCGCAGCGGTGAAGACCAAACTGGTAATAGCCGCCGACGCAACATGGCCGCCGATGGAATTCCTCGATGAAAACAAGAACATAATCGGCTTCGGACCAGACATGCTTAAAGCCATCGCGGCGGCAACAGGTACCGAAATAGAAGTCCGCAACACCGCATGGGACGGCATTTTCGCCGGCCTCTCCGCCGGATCCTATGACGGCATCAGTTCCTCGGTTACCATCACCGAAGAGCGCAAGGCTGCCATGGACTTCACGGAACCGTACCTGAATGCAGGACAGGTACTCGTCGTAGCCAAGACTACCGCCGGCGTCACCGTCGTCGCTGACCTGAAAGGTAAAAAAGTCGGCGCGCAGATCGGAACGACCGGAGCAATTGAAATCGGAAAAGTAGCATCAGTCACCCTCGCGACCTACGACGAAGTCGGACTCGCGTTCGAGGACCTTGCAATCGGCCGTATCGCGGGCGTTGTCGCAGACAGCCCGATCGCGGCCAATTTTGCCCTCCAGAATCCCAAATTCAAGGACAAACTGATGATCGTGGGAAAACCCTTCACCGACGAATGGCTCGGCCTCGCGGTCAGAAAAGGCGACACCAAGACGCTCGCCCTCCTGAATGACGGGCTGGCAAAAATCAAGGCTTCAGGCGAACTCGATAAAATCGCCGAAAAGTGGCTCGCAGTTAAATGATAAAACCACCAAAGGCTGAGACTGAAGAACGGCCGGTGTTTAATATTACGGACAGCACGCTCATCCCCCACAAGGGGGAACGCAGCCTGCTGTCCGCCTGGAACATTTCGTTCTTCGGCGCGATCGGAATACTGATCGCGCTTCCCGTCCTGAAAAAAGAGCCCTACCAGCGCATTCTGGAATTCGTTCCGGACGGAATCATCGCAACCTTCGCCGTCACCATTTCGGCGATTTTTTTCGCCCTCATCATCGGTCTCTTCGCCGGTCTCGGCCGCATCTCGAGAATCAAGCCCGTAAACCTGATCGCGACGATCTACGTCGAGGTAGTCCGCGGAATACCGCTTCTTGTCCAGCTTTTTTACATTTATTACGCACTTCCCCCGGTCATGAACGCCATGGGCCTCGGAAAGATTATCCGTCTCGACGGACCGACGTCCGCGGTGCTCGCAATGTCGATCTGCTACGGCGCCTACATGGCCGAGATTTTCCGCGCGGGCATCCAGGCGGTGCCCAAGGGACAAATGGAAGCGGCCCTCGCTCTCGGCATGAGCCATTCGCAGGCAATGCGGAGGGTAATACTGCCCCAGACAATCAAGATCATACTTCCCCCGATCGGCAATGAATTCATCGCCCTTCTGAAGGATTCGTCCCTCGTTTCGATTCTCGCAGTCTCCGACCTCCTGCGCCGCGGACGCGAGTTTGCCTCGACCTCGTTTTTGTATTTTGAAAGCTATACGGTCATAGCGCTGATCTACCTCGTGATGACCCTCTTCTTCTCGCGCCTGGTCGCGATGATGGAAGAAAAGTTGAGGCACCAATGACACCGTTCATCAGCATACGCGGAGCGCGGAAAAGCTTCGGAACCCTCGAGGCCCTGCGCGGTATAGACCTTGATGTGGAAAAGGGCGAAGTGGTGCTCATTATCGGTCCCTCGGGCTCCGGAAAAAGCACCCTGCTCCGCAGCATCAACCGCCTCGAGCAGATCGACGGCGGCACCATCGTCGTCGACGGAAAAAGCGTCACGGACCCGAAAACGGATATACGGCTTGTCCGCGAGGAAGCGGGCATGGTTTTCCAGAATTTCAACCTCTTTCCCCATCTGGACTGCATCGGCAACATCATCCTCTCGCCCATGGCCGTCAAGGGGATATCCAGGCAGGAAGCGACCAAAAACGGGATGCGTCTGCTTGAAAAAGTCGGGCTCCTCGACAAGGTCCACGCCTGGCCCGACCAGCTCTCGGGCGGCCAGCAGCAGCGCATTGCGATCGCGCGGGCCCTCGCGATGAACCCGTCCGTCATGCTCTTCGACGAGCCGACAAGCGCATTGGACCCGGAGATGATCAAGGAAGTGCTTGACGTAATGACGGACCTCGCAAAGGAAGGAATGACCATGCTCGTTGTCTCCCACGAGATGGGCTTTGCCCGCGCCGCCGCCAACCGCGTCATCTTCATGGACGAGGGCCAGATAATCGAGTCAGCCCCGCCCGAGGAATTTTTTACCAATCCGAAGGAAGAGCGCGCAAAGCGGTTTTTGGAGCATATTTTATAGTTAACCCATCGAATACGCGCAAAAAAAACCGGGCTGCCCCCAAGCAGTCCGGTTTTTTTTTCTTGATTTGCCGATGTATTTTTCCGTCCTGCAACTACACAGAATTGCGGATTACGAGCTGGGGCTCGAAGGAGATCGCCCGAATGTCGGAAATGCCGGCCTCGAGCGCTTTGATTATTTCTTCATACGCTTTTTTTCCGATCAGGGTAAGGGGCTGCTTGATTGTCGTCAGAGAAGGGGACACGAGGGCGGATGAGGGAATGTCGTCGTAGCCGATCACGGCAATCTGGCCGGGTATTTCGCAGCCGTTGTTTTTCGCCTCGAGCATAAACCCCATCGCGACGATGTCACCGGCCGCGCAAAACAGGGCATCGATATCAAGACTCTTCTTTTGAAGGCGCTTGAATATAATCTGCCCTTCCTCGAAGTAATAATCCTCTATCCAGAAAACGAGCTCTTCGTCGAAGGCAATGCCGCCGTCACTCAGGGCCTGCATAAAACCCCGCTTCCTCTCGCTCTGACTCAGGCCGGGATCGCCGTTATTGCTGCCCAGGATAATGCCTATTTTTTTTCTTCCGCTCTTTATCAGAAAGTCAGTCGCGAGAAAGGCTCCCAGAAAATTATCGGCCTGTATCGTGATCGCGTTTTCTGCCGCCTCGTCAATCACGACCAGGGGCATGCCGTTTTTCGCGAACAGGGCCGTCACCTCGGCCGATGGGCTGATGCTGAGCAGGATGGCGGCGTCGGCGCGCTTGCCGTACACGATTTCCTTCAGAACTTTTTCGCTGCTGTCCAGAGTGGAGAACAGGTTCAATGAGTGGGGAATCCTTTCGGCATGGATGCTTTTTTCTATTCCCTTCAGCACTTCCATTTCAAAGGGTGAAGAAAAAAAACTCGAGACTACCGCTATAGTGTTTGTCTTCCCTCGCACGAGGCTCCGGGCGAAATAATTCGGGTGATAGTCAAGCTCCTCGATAGCCTTGTTCACCCGGGCCTTGGTCGCGGCCGTGATGCCGGGATGGTCGTGAATCGTCCAGGATACGGTGGTGTGCGAGACCCCTGCAAGCTTGGCGACATCGTTTATTGTAACACCCACTTCTGGTTTCCTTCCTGTTCGGGATAAGCACATTTTATCCGAATGAAGCCACCTTCGTACAGAGGAGTCAGCCCTTGACGCCGGAGACGACCGTGCCCTGGATAAAGTAACGCTGGAAGAAAAAGAAAATGACGATAGGCGGGGTCATTATCATCGTCGTCGCGGCCGCCTTCAGGGCATTATTGTTGAAATAGAGAGAATCAAAAGACTGAAGACCCAGGGCAACCGTGAATTTCAGCTTGTCCTGCAGATAGATAAGAGAATAGAAATAATCATTCCACCAGAACACGCCGGAAAAAAGGGTGATGGTTATCAGAACGGGAACTGACTGGGGAAGAATCACGTGAGCCAGGGTTCGGACCGGCCCGCAGCCGTCAATTTTAGCCGCGTCGTCAAGCTCGACGGGAAGGCCCATCAGGAACTGCCGCATTAAAAAAACGTTCCATGCGCTTACCGCGAAAAACGATGGTACGATCAAGGGCAGGTAAGTATCATACCAGCCAATTTTCTGGAAGATGACAAAGCTCGGTATCAGGGAAACCTGGGGCGGGAGCATCATCGTGGAAAGCAGAATAAGGAAGAGAAAGCCCCGCCCGCGAAAATAAAACCGGGAAAATCCGTAGGCGACAAAGGTAGTGGAAAGGACCGTCCCGAAGGTCGAGATGACGAGGATGAACAGGGTATTGACGACGTACCGCGAAAAGGGAGAGCGGGTAAGGGCCTCGGCGTAATTCTGCCAGTTCAGAACGACTGCGGCGACCCGGGAATCAGGGCTCGCCGGGGGCTGCAGGATTTTTTCCGTCGGGTTCTCCGGATCGACATACACCCACATCCGGTCCTGCTTATCGACATACGCAAGTTCCCGCTCAACGCCGTCAACTTCCACCTTGTACACAAAGTATTGCCTTCCCGGAACACCGAGAGAATCTATGGTGACTCGTTTACCCTCGATGGGAATTATTGAGGAGGGTATTGTCTTGATAACCTGCTTGGAGGAAAGGGACTGTCCCGCCATATACAGGAGCGGCAGAATGATCCCGATGCTTCCCGCAAGAAGGATGGCGAGGGCAAAGGTTCTTTCCCGCCGGTCGGCAGCCTCCCGCGAAACGAATATTGATTTGCTCATCCCTTTTTTACCTCTCCTTCGTAGAATACCCACAGACTCGAGCTGCGGAAAACAAGCAGAGTCAGAACCATCACGATAAAGAACAGCACCCAGGCTAATGAGGAGGCATAGCCCATGGACTGATACTTGAAGGCATGGTTGTAGAGCAGCAGATTGAAAAACATCGTAGAGTCCGCCGGCCCTCCTTTGGTCAGTATCATGGGCTCGGCGAAGTACTGGAAGGTACCGATGATTCCCATTACCAGGTTGAAGAAAATAACCGGAGTCATGTTGGGCAGCGTGATATATATCAGTTTTTGCCGGCGACTGCAGCCGTCAAGCTCGGCGGCCTCGTAAAAAGTCGTCTGGATGCCCTGCAGTCCCGCAAGATAGATGATCATGCCCCCGCCTACGCCCCAGAGGCCGAGAAAGACAAAACAGTACAGGGTGTACTTGGGATCAAGAAGCCACTGGGGGCCGTCAAGTCCCATCCGGGAAAGAATGTAATTTATCAGGCCGTACCGGTCATCAAAGAGGCCGCGCCACAGCATCGCGACGACGACTCCCGAGAGCATCGAAGGCAGATAAAAGACAGTGCGCCACATGTTCATGAGCGGCACTTTTAAATTCAAGAGATACGCGAGAAAAAAACCGGTCACCAGGCACAGGGGCAGTGAAATGAGGGCGAACAAAAAAGTCACGCGAAGACTATTCCATACCTTAGGGTCCATGACGAGGGTCAGGTAGTTCTTGAGTCCGATAAACTCGGGTGCGTTTCTGCCGTCATACCGGGTGAGCGAAAAGCACAAGGATGCGATCATGGGTCCCAGGGTGAAAACAATAAATCCTGCAAGCCAGGGAGAGATGAAGAGCCAGCCCCAAAGGGCGACTTTCCTGGTCCCGAGGGACTGCGGCGCTTTTGACATAGATCCTCCCGTATCAAATCCGGACGGTCAGTCCGCCCGGATTATTAATCACCCTGCTATTTTTTAGCAGCCCAATATTCGTCAAGGTATCCCTGAACCTCGACATTCAGGTCCTCGGCTACCTTGTCGGTGGATTCATATCCCCCCGAGATGACGAGGGCCATTGCCTTTTCCATCGCGTCCCAAACTTTACCCATGTTCGGGACCCAGGCTTCATTGTTCGGATTATCGGCATACTTGCCGGCATCGAGAAATACCTGCCAATGAATATTCGGTCGTGCGGCTTTCTGCTCGTCCAGCCAGGCGCCCTGCAGGCTCTTGATGGCAGGGATGCAGCCGTAGTTTTTCGCGAGCTGCGCATACACGGCGGGCGTATAGATCCACTTGTATACTTCCCATGCCTTGTCATGGTTCTTTCCGCTCTTGGTGATGACAAAGGTATCGGAATTGGTTCCCGACACAACCTTGCCGTTCAGGCTCGGGATAGCGCCGACGTTCCACTTGCAATTCGCGTCCCAGCCCTCATAGGCATAGCTTATCCAGGAAAAAACTTCCCACATCGCGCATTTGTTCGAGCCGATGGGATCATTGTCGCCGAAGGTTGCAGCGCTGTTGGAAGGGTCCACTATGGGCCGTATATAGTCCTTGTGGACCTGTTTTTCCAGGTACTTGAAAGCGGCTTTCCATTCGGGGCTATTCATGATCGCCTTTTTGTAGTCTGCGCTCATGCCGAGGGTGACGGGTTTGCCCGAGCTATCCATGAATTTCGCGATGAGGGCGCGCCAGGGAGACCAGTCGGTACCGTCATAGCCGTACTGCGAAATATGGGTTGGATCAAAACCAGCGTCGTTGGGGGTGCGGCCTTTTGTATCGATAGTCATTTTTCTGGCGATTTCGGTTAATTTGTCGTAGGTCCACTCCGGGCTTTCCCAGGAAGTCGGCGGGTAATCGACACCGGCACGGTCGAAAATATCCTCGTTATAGAAAAGAACCGAGGGGTAAAAACCGATAGGCAGACCGACCTGTTTAGCCTTGCCGTCCACTACATAATGATGGGTTTGCACCAGGGCGTTGTCATAGACACTGAGATCAATTTTATCTTTCGCGATATAGGGGCTGATGTCCATCCACTCGTCGATGAATTTTGCCACTCCCATTACGCCGATAGGACCGACGATATCGGGAGCCATGCCGCCGGCTACGAGGGTGGTGAATTTCTGCGAGGCCTCGGCATATTGAACGGTTACGAATTCAAGCTCTATGCCCTTTTCCTTTCCTATTGTTTCGTTGAATTCCTTTTGCAGCGCTTCATGAAGGGGCTGCTGGGACGGATCTGTTCCTCCGCCGAAACCGATCATAATCTGTATTTTTACAGGTCCTTTCGGTGCGGAAGAGCCGCAGGAAACACATACAAGAGCAAGGAAAGCGAGCAGCACTGTGCCTGCCGTTCTCAGAAATACACGCATAATAACCTCCGTTTTTTTAAGCAACCTTACAGGTTTCTTGTATGATGGAGCCGTTCAAGCCATTCTGTCAAGAAAATACTTTCACGTGAAAGTAGAATTTTACACAACAAGAACATCTTTTCGGCTCAAGTGGTTCTTTTCGGTTTTTTGTTAGCGTATAAAACCTCCTTATTAAGTGATTACGGCAATTAATTTGCATATTTCTCTTGACGGCACTGCTGATATCATTATATGTTTTCACGTGAAAGTAATTAGGTACTGAAGGAGATGCCATGAAATCGCATATACGGAAAAACGGATCATTCTCTTTTCTGGAAGACGGAGAGGTGCTGCTCGAAGAAAACAACGAATCCATGACCAGGGAACCCTGGCTGATGCTCATGGCGAGGCGGAATCAAAAACCCGCGGAAACCCTTTGCTGGGGACTGACAAACAGCGGCTCGTCGTTTGCCCGCATCGGTACCCAGGAAGGAGATCTTATCAATGGCTTTGTCCATGAAGACCCCTATAAAACCCGCCTGCTGGGCCCCTATACCTACATCACCGGGGAAGACGGGACATGCTTTACCAATACCTGGTACCCGATTCTGCACAGCGACCAAAAACTTCGCACCACGTACCGTTTCGGCTCACTAATGAGCGAAACCGCCTATCTCGGCCTGGCAGTCAAAACGGAATCCTTTGTGCCTAACGGTTTTGACGGCCTTATCCAGATTCTGACCATCAAGAACGAAGCGGACAGGGAGCGCATCCTTCGCTTATTTACGGTAAACCCGATCAATCTAGGGGACGCACGGGACATACAGTTTTCGGGCTTCAACACGCTGATGATGGGAGGCGCCCTGCATGATCCGGAAATCGATGCCCTGGTTTGGAGGTGTCATTTCGGCGTTCCCTTCACGGACAATCCGGAGCTGATCAAAGGCATGTTCGGCAAGCTTCTCGTGCACACCACTTCTGCCGGCTGCCCTCAGTATTCGACCAAGTATGAAGATTTCGTCGGCCACTATTCCCGCACAATGGCGAATCCGCAGGCAGTACATGAGACGGAACTGCCGTGCAGGGCCTCAGAAGAACTCACGAGCGCCCTTTCCGCCATCATGAATACGATCACGGTCGGAGCGGGAGAGGAGAAGCAGATTGTGATTGCCTCGATCGCGGAGAGCTGCGAGGATTATTACTGCGACAATAAACAAGCGCTGATTCAGATTCTGAATACCGTCAATGACCCGCTCAAGACCCGGAAATTACTGGACGAGGTTACCGAATCCTGGAAGGCGGAACTTGACCTTCTGCGCGTGAAGGTGCCGGGACTTCCCCTGCTGACGGATTCCTTCCGCTGGCTTCAATACCAATGCGCGATGGTCGCGTCTCTGAACCGGATGAAGTCCCGTTTTCACTCGGGTTTCGAGTACGGCTACGGATTCCGCGACATACTGCAAGACCTTCTCGCCCTGCTCCCCTCCCGCGCGAGCGGGGTGAAGGACAGTCTCTCCTATGTGTCGGAGCAGATGTTTTCCGATGGAACGGTCTACCATAATTTTTTCGTCTCTGCTCCGGGAAACAGGGACTTTGCCGCCTGCGACGATCCCCTCTGGTATATTTTTGCCGTCTGCGAGTACGTAAAGGAAACGGGCGACTTTATCTTCCTGTCAAAAGAAACCCCCTATGCCGATTCGAAAGAAGGACTCCCCGGCACACAAGGCACTGTGTTCGAGCACTGCATTACCGCCGTAAACCGGGTGTGGGTTAATTCCCGGGATGGTCTACCCATAATGGCCGATGCGGACTGGAACGATGACCTCAGCGGTTATAGCGGGTATCTATCGGTCATGACCGCACAGATGCTCTACAAAGCCCTGAACGATCTCGCCGACTTATGCGATCAGCCGGGTGCTGCCGGTGCTGCCGGTGCTGCCGGTGCTGCCGGTGCTGCCGGTACGGCTGATGCGGCCGGGGCGGCTGATGCGGCGGCGATAAGCGCGGACTTCCGGGCACGGGCGGAAACGGTTAGGGACAGCGTCAACAAGTTCTGCATAGACAGGGAAGGACGTTACATTCGCCTGTTGAGCGCAGACAAGGCAAAGGGAAGCGATCTGGGCTCCTGTGAATCGGACGGGCGCACCTTTTTTGAGCCCGTGGCCTGGGCGGGATTCAGCGGCATCGCGACGAAGGAACAGTTTTTGAAAGCGAGCGAAATCGCGGAAAGGGAACTTTCTGATTCAGCGGGCTACCTCATTTGCCGCTCTGACAAGACCCTCGCCGAAGGACGACTTGCGGAAGACGAGAGTGCATGGAAACGAAACGCCCCGGGAAAGAAGGAAAACGGCGGAGCATTCAGGCATCTCGAGTCCTGGTACATCGCATCCCTGTGCCGCTTCGGTTTCGGGAAACGGGCGTGGAAGATATTCTACGATACTCTGCCGGCAGTCTGCGGCGAACAGGATCCGTACGCCTACGCGGCGGAGCGCTTTGTGTATCCTGAATACGTTTCGGGGAGGGACAGCATCGAG
This sequence comes from Spirochaetales bacterium, assembly GCA_043775705.1. Taxonomy (GTDB): domain Bacteria; phylum Spirochaetota; class Spirochaetia; order Treponematales; family Treponemataceae; genus Teretinema. The sequence continues at coordinate 29,524 of JAYVSC010000081.1, forward strand.
CATGGAAGGGCGGGTCACACCTGGCTTACCGGAACGGCGCCGACGCGGCAGCGGGTACTGATAGAATCCATCTTCGGCCTGGAGAGCGCCTATGCAGGGCTGAGCATAAACCCCTGCGTCCCCGGCGAATGGAAAACCTTTTCCGCCTACCGGAAATTCCGGGGATCCGGATTTTCCGTCACTTACCTGAATCCTTGTGGAGTCGAAAAAGGCGTTAACAGAATAACAGTGAACGGAAAAGAAATAAAAGGCAGCATCATTCCTGCGATGTATTATGACGGAAGGGAATATAGCGTCGAAGTACTCATGGGCGCAGGCGAAGCATGATTCAAGACAGAATGATTTCGTATATGGGAACGGACGGGATGCGGGGGACTGTTGACCTCACTATCCACGAAGACTGCCTCCTTGCCCTCTCGCGCGACAAGCTCCTCACTAAGGAAATAATCGAGCTCTCGTGCTTTGCCTTTGCGCGCCTGCTGACGAACGAGGGGATGCTCTCCCCCGGCGATTCGGTATGCACGGGAAGCGACGGCCGGGACGCCGCAACCGGAGGTATCCTCGAAGGCGCAATGAAAAGCGGATTTATGAAATGCGGTGTTTCCGTCATTCACCTCGGTCTCATCCCGACGCCCGCCGTACCCCTCTTTATGCTGAAAAACGGATTGCGCGGAGGCGCCATGCTGACCGCCAGCCACAATCCGTCAAACCAGAACGGGATCAAATTTTTCGTCGACGGAAAAAAACTGCTTCCCGAAGGAAGCATAGGCGACCTGGCGTTATCCGAGGAAATGCGTAAGGCAGTCAGAAAAATACCGGAGCTGGAGGAGTCAGGCGTGTGCGTGAATACTTCCTTTGCGGACGGCTGCGTTGATTTCCTCGTTCAAAACCTTCCGCTCCCTTCTCTTGAGAAGCTGAGAGGTATTGCGCTTTTTCTGGATACCGCAAACGGCGCATATACAGATATCGCGAAGGCTTTTCTGGACAGGATGCATATATCCAATACCTGCGTAAACGATGTTCCCACGGGATTCAACATCAACCGCCACTGCGGGGTAGCGGAAATAGAAGGCCGCGAGAGGCTTGAACGCGGGGACGCAGACGGACCGAACAGAATTATTTCTGCCCTGTTCGATCTCGGGAAAAAAACAGGAAAACAAAATTTCGGCATAGTCCTTGACGGAGACGGTGACCGCGGTTTCATCCTGTATTTCGATCCGCTCACCGATTCGGTACGCGTTCTCGATGGGGATGTCTGCGGCTTCCTCATCGCCGCTTACATAAAAAGCCGGGATAGCGATAAAGGGATGGCCGTTCTTACTATAGAGTCTGACATCATGGCGGGCGCAGCTCTCCAGAATATCCTCGGCATCCCGAGCACAACCGTCGATGTCGGCGATAAATGGATAGGCAGCTACAGTACCGGGCCCCTTCTTTTAGGCCTTGAATCCTCCGGTCATATCATCCTCCCGGTCAAGGTCGAAAGCCCTGAGGGTATAAAAGAACTCAGGGCAGGCAACGGACTCTTTTCAGCCCTCATGACCCTGTGCGCGATCGTGGAATATGAGAACACACAGGCTGAGACTGATCGGCCTTTTTATGAGCCCTACCCCCCGGGATTCTCGAAAACTTTTTATACCTATTTTGTAGACAAAAATTTATTTTCGCCTGAAAGTCCCGCATGGAAAAAGGACTCAATTATAATAGAGGAAGGCCTTGACGAATGGGTAAGGTCACAGAACGGGGCACAGAAACGTTCGTACCGGTTCTCCTTTGTCCGTGAAATAAAAAAAGACAAGAACCTGCTCTACTACTGCATGCGGCAGGGAGACGTATCGTGTGCTTCAATTTTTATCCGGAACTCGGGAACAGAAAACAAGAACGCGGTCTATCTCAAGTGCCGAAGAGATTTAGCCGAAGGACTCCTGCCCCTAGCCCGAGAAATCAGGGATTTTCACCGGCGCGCGCTGCGGGACACAACCTGTCAAGAAACGCTTACCGCCGAAAAAATACTCAAGCTTCTATGGAGAGCAGGCAAAGCCTCGCTTGCAGATATCGAAAAGGAATTGAAGGGTGCGGACGCGATGACCGCACTCTACGCGCTGACCAAAGAAGAGCAGATATATTCTGCAAAGGGAAAGAACGATGAAGACCTATGGACACTTCGAGACTGACAACAGTTATTTGATTACGGACCCCCATACCCCCGAAGCCTGGCTTCATTACCTTATTCGTCCCGGCCAGGCCGGCACCGAAACCTTCTGCTCGGGCGTAAGCCACGCCGGCGGAGGCTTCGACATTCGGGGCACGCATGAGAACACCATCACCGACACGAAGATGCATTTACACGACGGGGATGAAATGGGCCGCTACGTTTATATTAAAGACTGCGCAACGGGCGAGATATTCACAACGTCCTGGCAGCCCTTACGGCCCGAGGGACACACATTTACGACACGATTCAGTTTTGGAAAAATTGACTTCGAGGGACGGTACAAAGAAATCGAGACAAAAGTCGAGATGATAGTGCCTGAATGCTTTGACGGATGGCTGCAGAACATTTCTATCCGGAATAACTCACTCTTTGCGCGGGACATCGAGGTCTATCCCTTTATCCCTGTCCACATGGGGGACGCTCTCGCGCGCCTCCTTGCAGGGGACAACGACGCTTTCTTCGGAGGCGCGTCCTTTGACAGGGATCTCAAGGGCATCGTGTACAGGAGAAACCACGGAATAGCGGTTAACGATAATCAGGAAAAAATCAACGGTATGCTGGGAAATGTCGTTCTTTTCTACTCAACCCTGAATTCGGCCGACACCGAATATGAAACCGACTTGGAAGGCTTTTTCGGCGACAGATTCCATGACCAGAAAAATCCGCTTTCGATCGAACGATCGCGCCTGAGATCCGTTGACACCTCCCACCTGAGGCGCTCTTGCGGCGTGTTCAGGCACATCGTGCATCTCGAGCCCGGGGAAACCCTTGATTTTGCCATTGCCCTTATCGCGGGCAGCACCGCCGACTACTACCTGAACGGGAAAAAAGAACTAAAAAAGATCACTGACCTCGTGAACTCTCCCGGAAAACGCGCTGCGATGATTTCTGGCACAACTCTGTGGTGGAAAGAAAGACTTTCCCTCCTGCGGATCCACACTCCGCTTCCGGAAATAAACAGGGCCTTCCCCTGGCTGCAGTACCAGTGCGAGATTGTGCTCGTCCTTAACCGCATGAAGAGCCGGTTTCACACCGGGTATGAATACGGCTGGGGCTTCCGCGATATCCTTCAGGACATCCTCTACCTTTTACCGTACCGGCCGAATGATATGGAAAAAATCCTGTCTCACGTCTCGACCCAGATTTTCACCAGAGGTCAGGTCTACCATAATTTTTTTATCACCCAGGAGGGAAATAAAAGCATCGAGGCATCGGACGATCCCCTATGGTTTGTCCAGGCAGTGATTGCCCTGTGCAGGGAAACGGGCGACTTTTCCTTTTTGCAAAAGATCACAAATTATGCAGAGGCAAGGGAAAAAAAAGCAACGACGGCGGGCACTATTCTCGAGCATTGTATCCGCTGTCTTTCGCGCGCCCTCGAAGACCGAAGCGAACGGGAGCTGCCATTCATGAAGGACTGCGACTGGAACGATGACCTGAACGAAAGAAGGATAGACGACGTGCCGTCCCGGGCTATGGAATCGATCATGGCCGCCCAGCAGCTCTATGGTGCGCTGACTGCTTTTTCCGAACTTCTCGAAAAAAC
>JAYVSC010000082.1:0-10343 GCA_043775705.1 Spirochaetales bacterium
GTCTTGTCATCGCGGTTCTTTCCGACCGGATCAAATACGAGTCCGCGGTCAAAGCCATGATATTCATCCCGATGGCCATCTCGTTCGTCGCGGCCGGCATTATCTGGAGCCTGGTCTTCGCGTATATGCCGCAGGGCGAAAAGCAGATCGGTATCCTGAATATGGTTCTCGTGACCCTCTTTCCTTCGGCCCAGCCCCAGGCATGGCTTTCCAATCTCGATACCAATAACTTTGCGCTCATTACGGTGGGAGTCTGGATGTGGACCGGGTTTTCGATGGTCATTCTTTCGGCCGGACTTAAATCAATACCGATTGAATTGCAGGAAGCCGCCCGCATCGACGGGGCGTCGGAAATCCAGCTGTTTACCAGGATCACCTGGCCTCTGCTTCTCCCGACCATCGGGGTGGTAACCATCACCCTCATAATGAATGTCCTGAAAATATTCGACGTCGTATACGTGATGACAAACGGAAATCTCGGGACGGAGGTAATAGCCAATCGGATGTACAAGGAAATGTTCAACTACCACAATTTCGGCGTCTCCAGCGCCCTGGCGGTCATCCTGATGGTCATCATGGTGCCGTTCATGATTTATCGGGTCAAGGAATACAAGAAAGGAGGAACACATGTCTAAGAAGGGTTCGCTTCCGGGATTACCCAGCTCCAAAACGCCGATCGTCCTGACCATCGTCGTCGTTACTATCTGCGCGACATGGATGATGCCGACTCTCGGGCTGCTCATCAGTTCCTTTCGCCCCAAATTCCTGATCAGCTCGTCCGGTTGGTGGGAAGCTTTGGTCCCTCCCTTCGCGTTCACCCTTGAAAACTATATCAAGGTGCTTGGACAGCAGAATGTCGGCATAAGCTTTATGAACAGCCTGATCATTTCTATACCGGCGACAATCCTTCCGATCAGCATCGCGTCGTTCGCGGCCTACGCGTTTTCCTGGATGAATTTCAAGTCGAAGGAAGTGCTGTTCTCGATCATCCTTATCCTGCTGGTCGTTCCGACCCAGGTAACCCTGATACCCATTCTGCAGATATTCACGGGCATGGGCATCAACGGAACCTTTGCCTGCGTGTGGCTCGCGCATACCGTATATGGAATCCCGCTCGCGATTTTTCTGCTCCGGAATTTTTTCATGCAATTACCCGCAAGCATGCTTGAGTCTGCCTTTATCGACGGGGCAAGCCATCCGGTGGTTTTTCTGCGCCTCATCGTGCCGACGTCCATGCCCGCCTTTGCGTCGCTGGCCATTTTCCAGTTCATGTGGGTGTGGAACGATCTTCTGGTAGCCATGGTTTTTCTCGGCGGAACAGGCGACGTCGCGCCCCTGACCGTACGCATGGCCAATCTCGTGAATTCCTACGGGCAGGGATGGCAGATACTGACGGCCGCAGCCTTTATTTCCATGATTCTTCCCTTGATCGTTTTTTTCTCGTTGCAAAAGTACTATGTTCAGGGTATGTTGGCAGGATCAGTCAAGGAATAGGAAGTATCAATATGAAAAAAGGCGGGGTTTCGTCAGCCGAGGTTGCCAGGTATTCCGGGGTATCGAGGACAACGGTTTCGTTCGTCCTCAACAATACTCCGGGCAAGGTAATTCCGGAAGAGACCCGCGCCCGCGTGATGAAAGCCATTGAAGAGCTGAACTATGTGCCCGACGACAATGCGCGCAGGATGGCCAAGACTACCCATCAGACGATAGGCTTGATCGTCAGTCACTCGGGATCGGTATATACGGACGCCTATATCCTGCGTTTGCTCGAGGGTATCGGCTCGGTTCTCAACAAGCAGCGCAGGCGTCTGATTCTGCTGCCGGTACGTCAGGAATTGAACCAGTATATGGATCTCGTTCGCGGGAATGACCTCGACGGGGTCCTGATCACGAATCTCCTTCAGCACAATATTGATCTGCATCAAATCCGCGAAATCTATGACAATAATATTCCCCTGGTGGTAATCGGAGAAGTACCGGATCCCGAGATCTGCCAGATAGATATCGACAATGTGACAGCGGCCGCAACGGCAACCCGGCATTTGACTTCTTTGGGTCATCGGCGGATTGCAATGATCGTGCATCTGCCGCTGAAATATCTGGGCGGAACGTCGCGCATTGACGGTTATCGTCTGGCCCTGGACGAGGCGCATATACCTTTTGAGGAGAATCTGATCACTGTGGCAAATTTTACCGAAGAATCTGGGTATGAGGCCATGAAAGTGCTTTTAGCCCTGACTCCACGGCCGACAGCGGTGTTTGCGGGAAACGATGTAGTGGCCTGGGGCGCAATGCGTGCGATAACCGAAGCAAACCTTCAAATTCCCGAAGATATTTCAATAATCGGATTTGACGATGACTATCCTTCCCGTTTTATGAATCCGCCGCTGAGCAGCATTACAGTTCCCGCTTCATCCCTTGGCGAACGGGCTGCGCGCATGGTTATAGAACTTCAGACCAATAAAGTTCCAGAAAACAGAAAGATCCAGGTTCCCGTGTTTTTAACCCTCAGGGAATCAACAGGCAAACCGGCTCAGGTTAAGTAAATGAACAAATGAGTTGACAGAACATCTGTTGTTGCATATTATTAACGTCATAAGCGTTACTAACACAAGCGTGGTATTCGCTCTAAACAGCCTTTAATACAAATTACTGGCCCTGTGAGGAGATCAAATGAGCAGCATAAATTGGATAATCACTGAAAATGAATTGCCGGTCTTGGCATCCGGCTTAACAGGATACGGAAAAGCAGAGACTCTCTTCTCTCTGGCGAATGGCCATTTGGGTATACGCGGGGATTTTGAAGAACGCCTCCCTTCCTGGCAGCGCGGTACCTATATCAACGGGTTTTTCGAGACTGAACCGATCGTATATGGAGAGCAGGCCTACGGCTTTGCCAAAAATCATCAAACAATGCTGAATGTGCCGGACGGAAGACTTATCACGCTGTGCGTTGACGGTGAACGGTTTGACATGACAAAGGGCGAAGACATCGAATATCAGCGTACCCTGGACATGAAAAGCGGAATTCTCGAGCGCAATACGGTGTGGCGCCTTCCGGGAGGCCGTGAAATAGAGCTGAGAGTTCGCCGTATCGTATCCTTTACCCGGAGCGAGCTTGCGGCCATTTCCTATTCCCTTAAAGTGCGCGGTTCTTCGGCGCATATTGAAATTACGTCTTCCCTCGATCTTGGATCTCACAACATCCGTTCAGGCCATGACCCGCGCGTCGGCTCGAAACTCGCCGGGGATGCCCTCAGTATTGAATGCGCTCAGGCAACTTCAGAGCCTTCGCTGAACCGGGGGATAGTCAGTGCGCAATTGAAAACAGGCAACAGCGGTCTTCATCTCGCCTGCGCCGCAATGACCGCACTGGACAGTGGCTCAAGAGGCGGGAAAAAATTGGCTTGCTCGGCTCATCAGAGCGACAAGCTGCTCGATGTTGTTTTCACCGGACAAGTTGACGGGGGAGAGGAAATCAAACTGGTAAAGTACCTTTCCTATTCGAGGCCGGACAAGTCGGGTGGGGCGACCCTTGAAGACGAGGTACGCTCCGTTTTGACCGATGCGGCCAAGTCCGGCTTCGAGGCTCTTGCTGAGGAGCAGCGGCTTTTTCTTGAGCGGTTCTGGACCGTCGCCGACATTACCGTGGAGGGCGATCCCTCTGTCCAGCAGGCCCTCCATTTCAATCTTTTTCATATGCTTCAGGCAGCAGGCCGTGACGGGAAAAGCAATCTTGCCGCAAAGGGATTGAGCGGCGAGGGTTACGAGGGGCATTATTTTTGGGACACCGAAATCTATGCCCTTCCGCTTTTTACGTTCACCAAACCCCAGATCGCGCGCGATCTGCTGCTGTACCGCTATTCAATTTTGGATAAGGCGCGCGAGCATGCACGGGAGCTCTCTTATTCGGGGGCCCTGTATCCCTGGCGGACAATCGACGGCACGGAAGCTTCGGCGTATTTCGAGGCGGGGACAGCCCAGTATCATATCAACGCCGATATTATTCATGCCGCCCGCCGTTATGCCCTCGTCAGCGGGGACCGGAATTTCATGGAAGGCCCCCTGGCCGAAATGGCAGTCGAGACGGCGCGGTTCTGGTATGGTCTGGGCGATTTCATAGACCGTCCCGGCCTGACCGCCGGCGACCTTGTCCGGCGGCGGGAAAAAGGTCTATCAGCTCAAAAGATGCAGGGTAATTCCGGCAAGGCTGAACAGGTGTTTTGCATCAACTGCGTCACGGGCCCGGATGAATACTCCGCTCTCGTCAACAATAACGTATACACCAATCTGATGGCCCGGATGAATCTTGACTGGGCGGAAAAACTTGTCTCATGGATGAAGACATCTTCTCCTGAAAAATACAGGGACCTCGAGACGCGCCTGCATTTGACCGAACAGGAACCGCTGGCATGGGCCCGGGCGGCCGACCGCATGTTTGTCCCCTATGATGAGGGACGGGTCCTCTATCCCCAGGATGACAGCTTTTTCAACAAGGCAATCTGGAACGTAAACGAGGAGCCCGTGGCCATGCGGCCGCTGCTGCTTCATTATCATCCTTTGAATATCTACCGCTATCAGGTGCTGAAACAGCCGGACCTGGTTCTCGCACAGTTCCTCCAGGGCGATCTTTTTACCCTGGAAGAGAAAAAACGCAACTTCGCTTATTATGAGCAAATCACCACAGGAGACTCATCCCTTTCGCACTGCATACAAAGCATCATGGCGGCGGAGATCGGCGAGACGGATAAAGCCTGGAACTATTTCTGCAAAACCGTCCGGATGGACATTGATGATCTGCACCACAATGTGCAGGACGGCATTCATGCCGCAGCCATGGCGGGCAGCTGGATGTCCATGATTTACGGTTTCGGCGGCTTCCGTGAACACATTGATAGCGCCTCTTCCTCACAAGACGTGACGGGAGGAGGGCTGCCCCAGCAAATCAGTTATTCATTCAATCCTGTCCTCCCCTCCGCGCTGACGCGCCTCTGCTTCCATCTGGATTTCGGTACAGGTCTGCTGGAGCTGGATTGCCGCCGGAATACCGGAGATGAGGGGAAGGGCCTGGTTACCACCTACCGCCTGATCGAGGGACATACAATCTGCTTCACACATGTAAGAACCGTCATTGTTCTTACCGAAACGCAGCGGGAGATCAGCATGCAGGAGATCGTTGATGAGTAAAATTCGGGGGTTTATATTTGATCTGGACGGGGTGATCGTCGACACCGCGAAGTACCATTACCTCGCATGGAAACGGCTCGCGAACAGTCTGGGTTTCGATTTGACCCCGGAGCAGAATGAGCTGCTCAAGGGCGTTTCGCGCATGGCCTCCCTGGATATCGTGCTGGATATCGGCGCGGTCAAGGCGGACGGCGCGCACAGGCAGGTATACGCGGAGATGAAAAACACCTGGTATGTCGAATATATTTTGCAGATGAAACGGGATGAGATTCTTCCGAACGCGGATTTTTTTGTTGAATGCGCGCGCGCCTCGGGCCTTTTGACGGCTATCGGCAGCGCGAGCAAGAATACAGGAACGATACTAGGGCTGCTGGGCGTCACTCACTTATTCAACGCTGTCGTCGACGGAACCAAGACAAACCTGGCCAAACCCGACCCCGAGGTCTTTCTTCTTGCGGCGCGTGAATTGGGACTGGATCCGGGGGAATGCGTCGTGTTTGAGGATGCCGAAGCGGGTGTACAGGCGGCGAAAGCCGGAGGCATGCGCTGCGTGGGCATCGGCAAACCGGAGCTGCTCCGTCAGGCCGATGTGGTTATCCGCTCGTTTTCGGGCGTTCTGCCCGAAACGATTTTATTGCAGCTCGCCTGAACCCCCGCAGCGGAGGAAGATCAAGTATGCCGGACAGGACATGGTTAATCAGTGAGGGCGAGTACCTTAAAAAAAATACCGGGAAAAACGAAACTGTTTTCGTCCTTGCGAACGGGTACCGGAGCCTTCGGGGAACCTCCCCGTTTATAGACCCCGCACTGGGGCATAGATTACGGCGGCAACAAGGTGCGGATATGGACCGGGGACATTGATTTCCTCGAGACAAAGGGCTTTTCGATGCTGCTCGCCATCGCGCAGTTTTGGTCCTCCTTTGTGACGCATAACGAAAGTGAAGACCGCTATGAGATCCTTGACGTAATAGGACCTGATGAATTTCACGAGCATGTGGACAATAATACCTTTACGAATTATCTGGTGAAATGGACCCTCCGCAATACGCTTGACCATATTTCATCCTATACGATGAGCGATCCCTCTCTGATGGAAACGCTTCTGGCTGACGGGGGGATTTCCCCCGGGGACCTTGAGCTGTGGGGCGAGATAGAACATAAAATGTATATACCGATAGAGAAAAAATCGGAAATCATCGAGCAGTTTCAGGGTTACTTCAGGCGGAAGGATATCCCCATCACCGCGCGCGATGAAAAAGGGATGCCGCTCTGGCCGATTGACGCGGATGTTACCCGGTTGGGAGAGACAACGCTGGTCAAACAGGCTGACGTGATGATGCTATTCGCGATGCTTGGCGAGGAATTCGATTATGACGTAAAGGTGAAAAACTATGCGTACAATGAAAGAAGAACCATGCATAAATCCTCGCTCAGTCCATCCATTTACGCAATGATAGGCCTGTCGATCAACAAGACGGACCATGCGTACGATTATTTTATCAAGGCGATCGAGGTGGATTTAAACGATAACCAGGGAAATACGGAACAGGGTTTTCATGCCGCAAGCGCGGGCGGCAGCTGGCAGGTAGCCGTGTACGGATTCGGGGGGCTTTCCATTGATCGAAGCAATACGCTCGAATGCCCGCTGTCCGTGAAGGTGTACGGCAAGCATGTGCACATTTCTACGCAAGAAGTCTTTACCGTTAGGTAAGTGTTCTTCCATGAGATAAATGCGCGGTTTTGTATTTGCTCTTGAGAGGGATCCTTCTCCAGGATCCGCCCTTGAGCAGAATGAAAAACTCAAGGGCGTTTTCCGAATGGTTTTCCTCGACATCGTCCTGAACATGCGGACACTCCACTGCCCTCACAAATTTTTCAAGTTAATATCCCATACAAAGTTATCAATAGTCAGACCCTTTGAAATATCATTCCCCGGAGCAAAAAAGGAATGTCCCAAGAACGGCAAAATTCCCGAAATTTCTCTCCTATGAAGATAAAAAATGACTTATACTTACTAAAATGGTAGTTTTGTATGCTGGTTAAAAGTAGGAAAATACCCCCTAAGGAAGTTTTTAAGGATGACAAAAAAGACAGTTCCAATAAAAATCGAGCAGTTCTCTGATTTGGTAAATGAAAATGGCCCGGTCATCGACTTTCCTGTCGTGGGAATCGGCGCTTCAGCCGGAGGTCTTGGTGCTTTCGAGGCGTTTTTTTCCGGAATGCCGACCGACAGGGATCCAGGAATGGCGTTTGTCGTCATTCAGCACCTCGCTCCGGATCATAAAAGCATCTTGGCGGAGCTTATCCGCCGCTACACGCGGATGCAGGTTTATGAGGTTGAGGACGGGATGGAGGTGAAGATAAACTGCACGTATATTATCCCGCCGGGCCGGGATATGGCTTTTGCGAACGGAACACTTCAGCTGCTGGATCCTGCCTCGCCCCGCGGGCAGCGGCTGCCGATTGATTTTTTCTTCCGGACTCTCGCTCTTGACCAGCATGAAAAGGCTATCGCAATCGTGCTTTCGGGAACGGGAAGTGACGGAACCCTGGGGGTGCGTGCCGTCAAGGCAGAAGGCGGCATGATTCTGGTACAGAATCCGGAATCAACCGAATATGACGGAATGCCCCTCAGCGCGATAGGGACAGGCCTTGTAGATTTTGTGCTTCCCGCATCTGAAATGTCCGCAAAACTTCTTTCGTATGAATCCCATGTGAAGAATATCCATCCTCTTCTATGCGTTATTGCGGAGCCGACCGCCGAGAACAGCCTGAAGAAGATTTTCGTTATGCTGCGCACTCATACCGGACACGATTTTTCAAATTATAAGCCGAGCACGATACATCGGCGGATAGAGCGGCGCATGGCCCTTCAGCAGATTGATTCCATCGATCTGTACGTAAAATACCTGCAGCAGAATGCCGGTGAAGTGGACGCCTTGTTCGGGGATCTTCTTATCGGGGTCACAAACTTTTTCCGGGATTCCGAAGCGTTCCGGGTCCTTGAAGAGCAAATACTTCCGGCGATAACCGAAGCCAAATATAACGGCGACACCATCCGTATCTGGACTCCAGGCTGCTCAACGGGGGAGGAAGCCTACTCCATAGCCATCCTTCTTGCGGAGAGGATGGAACTGATAGGAAAGACTTTTAGCGCGCAGATATTCGCGACCGATATTGATACTAAGGCTATTGTCATTGCCCGCTTAGGACTGTATCCCGTGAATATTGTCAATGATATTTCTCCCCAGCGGATATCCCGGTTTTTTACCGCCGACGGGGACGGAAAAGAATACCGGATCCACAAGACTATCCGCGACATGCTGGTTTTTTCCGAACAGGATTTGATCAGAGATCCTCCTTTTTCCCGGCTTGACCTTATAAGCTGCCGCAACCTGATGATCTATCTGGGCGGCGAGCTGCAGAAAAGGATGATTCCCTTGTTCCACTATTCGTTGAATCCCGGAGGATATCTTTTTCTCGGCACATCCGAGACGATCGGGAGTTTTGAGGATCATTTTGCGATCGTGGACCGGAAGGCGAAAATTTATCAGCGCAAGAATACGGTCTCGGGAGTGCCGCGGTTTTCTCTCGGCTTGACAGCGGCTCCGGCCAAGGCGTATAGGGTACCGCGGAGTTTTCCCGAGAAAAAACCGTCCAGTTCGGAAAAAATGTCCCTCAGGGAACTGACTGAACAGGCTCTCCTTAAACAGATTGACCATGCAGGGGCCCTTGTCGACAGCCAGGGGGATATCCTGTATTTTCACGGCCGCACCGGCCTTTATCTGGAGCCTTCGCCGGGAGAATCAAGGGTGAACAATATCCTGCTGATGGCACGGGAAGGATTGAAGATCGAGCTGACGACGGCCCTGCACAAGGCCGTATCTACAAAAAAAATCGTACGCTGCCTGAATTTGCGTGTAAACGCACACAGTATTATTTCCCCGGTAGACTTATGTATTCGCCCGGTTGTTCTGGATACAAGCGCCCCTTGCGAGGACTATCTGTACCTCGTCATAATCGAAGAAAGTTCCGCGCTTTCACCTGATGAAGCGATGACCCCCGCAGAAGGTATGGTTCCTGAAACAGATGACAGAATTCAGCAGCTCAAGCAGGAACTTCGGGGTAAAGACGACTATCTCCAGAGCATCAACGAGGAAATGCAAAGCTCCACCGAAGAACTGAAATCATCGAATGAGGAAATGCAGTCGGTGAATGAGGAGCTGCAGTCAACCAATGAGGAGCTGGAGACTTCCAAGGAGGAGCTGCAGTCGGTAAATGAGGAGCTGGCGACAGTCAATGCCGAGCTGCAGATCAAGGTGCTCGATCTTTCGCGGGCGAACAACGATATGAATAACCTTTTGGCAGGTACCGGTATCGGCACGGTTTTTGTCGACCATAACCTGCGCATAATGCGCTTTACTCCGGCCGCCAGCAAGATCATCAACCTGATAAACAGTGACATCGGCAGGCCTGTCGGTCATCTCGCCTCCAACATGCTGAACTATAACCGTCTGGTCTCTGATGTCCGGGATGTGCTTGATACGCTTTCCTTGAAAGAAATCGAAATACAGACCGTGGAAAACCGATGGTATATGATGCGAATCCAGCCCTACCGGACGCTCGAAAACATGATAGAGGGAGCCGTCATTACCTATGTCGACATTACCGAGATAAAAAGAACGCAGGAAGAACTCAAGTCAGCGAACGCCCAGCTCGGGCGGCTCCTGGTTGTCCTCCGGGACTCATCGGATGCGGTCACCGTGCATGACCTTTCCGGAAAAATCATCGCATGGAATCCCGGCGCGCAACGCCTGTACGGCTGGAGCGAAACCGAAGCCCTGGAAATGAATACCGGCGACAGGATTCCGGACGAGATGCGGGAGAAGGAAATGAGCATCATTCGAAAGCATGCGCGTTCAGGCGTCTTTCTTCCTGTCCCGACGAGACGGCTCACAAAGGACGGAAAGACAATAAAGGTGTCGATAGTATCCAGTGTTCTGATAAACAGGGACGGTCAAGTATACGCGATCGCTACGACGGAAAGACCGAATGGGGACTGATTGAAAGCGAGGTGTTAACAATGTCCAACGACAATAGGGAGCTGCGTAAGCGGGCCGAGAAGTTGGCCGCTCTGGAAGAGAGCTCTGCGCCAG
>JAYVSC010000083.1:0-14733 GCA_043775705.1 Spirochaetales bacterium
AGACAGGTGTTTCAAAGAAAAAACGCCTCACCCATTGCGGGTAAGGCGTTTATTTTTTGGGCCCACCAGGACTTGAACCTGGGACCGACGGATTATGAGCACACAAAATGCTCGCTTTGAGATACTAAATGCAGAATAAAGCAAAAAACTGTGACGGTCAACAAAGGACAGGAGGGGACAAGAGGTTTCCGAGAGAGGTCATGGCACAATTCGTGGCACAAAAAATATCCTATGCATATCTATTGCTGTACAGCTGAATGAAATATGCTGAAATCCACCGAAGTATTACGGTTGCTTTTTCGTCTCTCGATTCTCTTTCTCAAGATGCTTCATATATTCGGGCTCACTGATAGTAACCCCTTCGCGTTTAGGCAGTGCATACACCGTCCTGACTGCCCGCTCTTTCCCCTCGGTTTAAACCTGCTTTCTTTGTTCATGACTATAATTCTCTCAAACCTTCCGGTTTCCGGGAATCTCGGGTCTGTTCACTAATTACTGTCTGTCCTTTTCAGCATACCCAATCGGGTGGATATCGGTTTTCGCCCACCGGCTCAAGCCATTCCGTGCTTCCGCCTGCGGTCGGTACTTCAATCGAGATATGAGTGAACCAGCTATCCAGTGTCGCGCCGTGCCAATGGCGTGTCTCAGGCTTTATGTACACGACGTCTCCGGGCATGAGTTTCCGTGCGGGATCATTGCCTTCCTGGAACCAACCTTCTCCGTCCGTGCAAAGGAGAATCTGTCCGCCGCCGTGATGCACGTGCCAGTTGTTTCTGCACCCCGGCTCGAATGTCACGTTAAAAACATTCACGCCGTTCAGGTTAAGCGGTTTGATGTAGCTTTCGCCGACGAAGTACTTCGCGAAATTTACGTTCGGATCGCCGAGACCGAATAGTGAATCGGCAGGATTAATTGTATCCTCGGCGTATACTTCCCGCACCATCGGGAACGTTGCCCATGCGCCAGGCCATCCGATATAGAACGCGATATGCGTGATAATCTCGATCATCTCGACCTTCGTGACGCCATGATTCTTTGCGTTGAGCAAATGGTATTTCAACGAATTGTCGAATATACCTTTTGTAACGAGGGCGACAACGGTGATCATCGTTCTGTCACGTAGCGACAGTCTGTCGGTTCGAGACCATACTTCACCGAAAAGAACGTCGTCGTTGAGTTCGGCGAATTTCGGAGCGAAGTCGCCCAGTTGTTTCCTTCCCGCTGTTTGCTTTTCCATTCTCATGAAACCTTATTTCGCGATCTCGAATCGCGCCGTTATTTTTCCCTTTCTGGAAATCTTCTCTATCCCGCCATCAAGCTTGCCGAGATGTATCAAACCAGCCGCGTAACCGAAATCCTTGCAGAAGATCGCAAGGTTCCCCCAGGGGGCATAGTAAGTTAGGTCCCCGACCGACGGATCATATCCGCCCGGAGCACCCTCGCTCGTCAGTTTACGCGGCAGATAGCTGATTTTCTCCGTTGACGCGTAATCTTCAAGCGTAATGGTCAACGGTAATAGCGACGCGAAGTCGCGCGCCGCAGGAGTATCGAGTAATGTAGCCGTCAGCATGATGTCACCAGCCGTTATTGTTATTCGCACATGATTCTCCTTGTTGCGATTGCTCATCGTTTCGCTCGACGCAGATAGCATACACGCGAAAGTGCACAAAAATGCCAATAGAAATTTGGTTGTTTTCAATTCCTCTGTCTCCATGTTAAAGTAAGCAACCGCGCAATCCCAACGCCTGTTGCCGCGCAAAAAGCAAAGATTGCGATATAGTCGGCAAGAAACCTCGTCAGCGGTTCTTCAAAATCGAAAAAAGCGAATTGATTCAGTAAAAATAAATACGAACAGACGCTCCTGGAAAAAAACGCGAAAACCCCGTACAGCGCGACGACGATTCCTATGGTAGAAATCATTCGCCTGCCTATTGTATTCCGTATCGATCCGATTATTGATTTCCAGTGCATGCCGAAATGCATCGACATAAGACAGTACCCCCAGTACGAGGCTGCCATGTGGGCAAACCTCGCGGCGGCGATCGGCCCTTGCAGTTCAAACGGTGCGAACACATGCTTCGATATAACAATACCGCTTGCCATGCTGACCAGCATGCAGACGAGAATGAGAAAGTCCAGAGCTGTCTGCACTACTCGGTAAGCAGGCCACGTTCCAGATCCGAGACGTCGATACCATGCGCGGTTGAGCAACATATGGATACTCATAAGGATGAACATCGCGCAGCCAATGACTTCGTGAGCCGTCTCGCCGATCAGGGCGTATGCCATGAGCAAAACGAGCGCGATAATCATGGCAAGATCAAGGAGCCGCCGGATAGACCGATCGAGTTTTGCCCGTTTCAGTTCAGCTGAAATTACCGTCATATTGATTTCTCGACTAAAAGCCAAGCTTTTTAAGCCAGCTCTTGACCGTCTGCTTCCCTTGCAACGACTGTGAATCTCGCACCGTAAGGCCCTCGCGCACTATAGCCTTCGGTTCAAGATCACGGATTGTTTTGATTGCACCGGAAAAGCCGCTTCCCCCGCTGGTGCAAAACGGTATGACCGTTTTACCCGAAAGATCATACGTTTCAAAAAACGTATACATCGCCATGGGCATGTCATACCACCAATTCGGAAAGCCTACGAAAACGATGTTGTACTTTTCCATATTCGGCACTCGTGTCACAAGAGCTGGTCGCGCTTTCTCTCGATTCTCTTTTTGGCCCTGATTTACTGAAATATCATAGTCGGCGGAATATGGAGTAACAGTCTTGATGGCAAACAAATAACCATCAACTTCCTGTTGTATCCACTCGGCAATCAACTCGGTGTTCCCGGTATACTTGCCATTTACGAGATTCACGCTCGCCTGCGATGTCGCGTCAACAGTACCAGTCGATTGTTGAATATTCTGTGCTCGAGTAAAGTATACAATCAAGACAGCCGGTTTCTTCGAAGCGTTTTGTGCGAAAAGCCCTCCGGTTTGAACGATGCAACAAACGCAAAGGATTAAAATGGATCTATGCATGAAATTCTCCTTTCATAAAACAACTGTCTTTCGTCACAATTATTGATTGCGATACAGTCCCAGCGCAACAGGTTCACGCTCCTGTATCTGGCATAGGTTTTCCGGCACTTGATCCGCGTCTAGGATGACTTCTCCGATCGTGTCCGCGACAATAGATCCGCTCTGGGGATTTTTCACGCTCGTAATGGTACCTCGCACAGACGCTATCACGTCGCTTTTCTCGAATGAAAAATCGCAGTCAATCATTTCACAGTCTTCGAGCGTAAGATTTTTCGCATAGCAAAGTGGCTGTGTCCCAATAATCGTACAACGAACAAGCTTCAGGTTTTCCGAATACCAGGCCAAATACTCGCCGCGAATTACGCTGTCGATAACCGTAACGTTTTTGCTGTGCCAGAAGGCATCCTTGGTGTTCAGCTCGGAATTACGGATCGTCATGTTCTCTATATACTGAAAAGAATATTTTCCGTTCAGGGTAAGATCATAGATTTCCAGATCGCGGCTATGTAGGAAAAGATACTCAGAGCGTATGGAGCAGCCGGCAGTCTGAATACCCCGGCAGAACCAGCCGAATTCGGGTGAATCAATTTCGCAGTCCATCAGCACTGAATTGTCGCATTCCCGCAAAGCCTTGATGCCTCCGAGCGTAGAGTTTCCGATGCGCAAGTTTTTTCCATACCAGAGAGCAGCCCGACAGGTATCGGTCATGACGCATCCGCTCAGCTCACCCCCATCAACATGCCACAGTGGATAGCGCAAAAGGAATCGGCAATCCCTGACCCGGATATTCGAACATTCTTTTAGCGCGGATTCGCCATCGGCCGGTCCCTCAAAGGAGCAGCTTAATACCTCTGCGCCCCGCATCCCGTACAACGCACGTTCTTCGTCAAGATTCAAATTTTCAAAACGCATTAGTATAACCTACTTCGCCAGTTCAATCAGGACATCATAACTACCCTGCAAGTTGCTGATCCGTGAAAGCTCGCAATCGATGACGCCGATGTTGATCTGGTGCCCGTACTGAGCGGATTTCTTTTCGTCTTCGAACAGGATCGTGAAATAATTGGCATCCCGCGCGAAGTCAATGTCTCCGTTCAGCCAACCGTAATGAACGTTACTCTCGCTATAGGGCAGCGGATCATTCATCACTCCGCAAAAATCGTGGGAATAGCGGCTTACGTGCACGGTATAGGGCAGCTTCGCGATCAACGCTTTCGCCGTTTCGCTGTCATTTAAAATACCGGGAACAACCGTATTGCCGAAGCGCATGGCAATCTTTGTACCGTCCTTGATAACACGTGTGGGCATTTTTGGATTAGCCGTCTGCATTACCGCGTTGTCCGACGCTACGCGTATCTTCTGTTCCGTATTGCCGGCCTGGGCCGTAAGGCTGGCAGCAATCAGGACCGCGCCAATAAGCAAGAGAGTTTTCTTCATAGTAATTACCTTCCTCAATAAATGTTTTCAAGCGTTACTTGACGACGCTGAATGAAACCGTGACGTTTCCTTTTCCGAGCGCACTCGCAAGTCCCGTCACATCAGTAATGTATCCAAGCTTCGTGTAGCGGTACGAAGAGAAACAACTTTCATAAAACAGGACGATGCAGTCCGATCCATAGAGCATGAGGTCGCCGCTTTTGATCGATCCTGCGTGCAAACTATCCGCCGGCAATCGATCACTCAGATAGAAGTATTTCTCGTTTCCGTGTAACTCGCTCATGTCGAGCGTCATAGGCAGCTTTCGCAGGAAAGCGGCTGTTGTCTCGGTGTCATAGAGGACGGCCGTAAAGATTTTGTCGCCAACCTGAATTGCCAGTTTCACAGAAATCTCCTTTGCTTCCGGTTTGGCCGCTCCAGTTTCGGCGCAAACCGTCAAACCGGAAACGGCTACCAGTACCATCAAGGCAAAAAAAAACAGTCTTTCGTTTCTCATACAGACTCCTAATCTATTACCGGTACGATTTCCGCAAAACTGCGACGCAATCTGCATGAGTCATCTCGCACGGATTCGCGGCGAATAATCCACCCATCGTCTCCCGCGCGTTTTTCGCGATCTTGTCCATCTCATCGAGAGCGAATCCGTAATTGCTCATCTTAAGGTCTTCGACTACGCACGCTTTTTGCAAATCGGAAAGGACAGTGATGAAGTCTTCCGGCTTCGATGCGTCCTTCATGCCGAGAGCTTTTGCCATCCGGACAAAGCGCTCGTCACAGGCGTGCTTTTCGATGAAGAACTCATAGAATGCTTTGGAGATCATGATGAGTCCCGCGCCGTGCGGAAGATCACCATGATACGCGCTCATCGCATGCTCAAGGGAATGCTCCGCCGTGGTGACGCTCACAGTCATCACCACGCCTGAAAGCGTGTTCGCGAACGCCATGCCTTCACGCGCTTCACTGTCGCTTCCGTCATGGACAGCTCTCGCAAGATACCTCCCGACGTGCTCGATGGACGTAAGCGAGTACATGTCGCTCATGGCGCTCGCAAAGGTCGAGATATAGCTTTCCGTCGCGTGAAAGAGCGCGTCGAAACCCTGGTACGCAGTGAACGCAGGCGGAACGGACACCATCAGTTCCGGGTCGATGATCGATAACCTCGGAAACAGCGAATCATAGCCGCCGACGCCGATTTTTTCGTTCGTCTGCTCATTCGTGATTACCCCCCATTGATCCGCTTCACTTCCGGTCCCCGCCGTTGTCGTAATACAAACAATCGGAATCGGATCATTTTTGATCTTCAAGCCTTTCCCGGTTCCTCCGAAAGTGTAATCCCACAGGTCTCCTTCGTTCGTTGTCATCATGGCGATTGCCTTCGCCGCATCCATCACGCTACCGCCGCCTAATGCGACGATAAAATCGCACCCGTGCTCGCGGGCGAATCTCGCACCTTCCATAATGGCAGTTTTTGTCGGGTTCGAGCCAATCTGACTGAAAATCGCAAACGCCACGCCTGATTGCCGCAGCTGATCTTCCGTGCGCCCGAGTGCGCCGTTCTCGCGGACGGATTTTCCGTTCGAAATAAGAATCAGTGCTTTTTTCCCGGGCAAAACCTGATCCTTCAGTTTGCTCAATGAACCATTGCCAAAAATAAATCTCGTCGGTACATACATCTGAAAACCCATTTGGTTTCCTCCTCACTCATGCTTATGCCACTGTTCTAGGGCTATTGATTTCGTTGTTTCTCTGTGTTAAAACAAATGTAGAAAGTAGAGCTTACTCTAGGTCAAGCCCTTTAAAGCTTTTTTTACGTTTTTTTTGAGGGGGTGTCATAGTGGATTATTCGATCAGCCAGGTAGCTGAAACCTATAAACTGTCAATTCATACACTGCGGTATTATGAGAAGGAAGGATTATTGCCTTTTGTAAAACGTACCAAAAGCGGCATCAGGAAATTTGATGAAACCGCTCTGGACGGTCTTAAAATCGTAGAGTGCCTGAAAAAAAGCGGTATGCCTTTAAAGAATATCAAGCAATTTCTGGATTGGTGCCAGGAAGGTAATGCCACGCTAGCGAAACGTCGTGATATGTTCCATGAAAGACGTGAAACAGTAATCGCGCAAATGGCAGAAATGCAGCACGTTTTGGATGTCATCAATTACAAATGCTGGTATTACGAAACTGCCGTAAGCGAAGGCTCAAAAGAAGCCATGCAGAATATGGAGGTGCCGCCCGGATTGACGCACCCTTAACTATTCCAGCCGAAAAAACAAATCGTTGTTGACAATGAAAATGTAAAATACTGTCATAATATGACGGTTTCATACTACTACACTCCAAAAAAAGGACTAGGGTTGAACTATGAAAATCTTGTTTCTTTATGGATTTTTATGTACACAGTCCATGGCACAATGTGAAAAGACATGAAAGGATGGACTAAAATTTATTAAAAATTCTATACAGTATAACGGCTTAATTCTTCTGGAAGTTAGCACGATCGGGGACCAACGGCTTCTTATCCGCGAGGTCTACAATTATACTAAATAGAAAAAATCCTTACATTGGAAGGATTTAATTGGGCCCACCTGGACTTGGCCTCCAGTCGCAAACATCCTGTTTGCTCTATACGGGCCGCCTCTGTGGGCTTCCGGTGCCTTCCATGGCACCTCTTCCCGCTGGAAACTGTGTTGCGAATCGCATTCGCTCGGCGCCCACTCCGGTTCAAGTCCAGACCTATTACCGTGGTGGAGTTTTCGCTTCGGCGAAAACTCCAAAAGAAAAGCCGTCCTCAGTAGAGGACGGCTTTTCTTTTGGGCCCACCAGGACTTGAACCTGGGACCGACGGATTATGAGCGAAGTCAAATAATAATCTATATCAGACACTACTAAAGAGTATAATCCATTTCTTGCCCTGTAACAAGTATTTATTTCTATTTGATATGACGCTACACCACTTCACATAGATTTACCCCTTTTTGCTGTCACTACGGACAAAATCAAAAAAAAAAAATTCATAACACTGCCTAAAATCTATGAAGTTTCATTTCTTCGGTTTATTAACGCATTTTGAAAAGTATCAAGAAGAATAAAAAGTCGGTATAATCCCGCTTTCAACACCGGGACCGACGCACCAGCAATCCGTCAGCCTCTGTCAGAAAAGGCAGTCAACAATATCGTATCATTCTCTCCGTCGCTCGCCTACTCGCTCCTCCGTTCACGAAACGATATTGTTCCCAGGATTCATTCCGACTTCCCCTCATGCAAGATTGCTCCTGCCGCGTTTCACCCGTACCACTTCAGAGACACGGTCTCGAGGGTTCACAAAAACAAACAGTCTCTCTCGGTCTCTCGGTCGCTTCACCGCAAAGCCTCCAGTCAGTCCGCAGTAGCGGCCTTCCTTCACGGCCGTGCGTCTCGCTCTCTCGGTCCTTCGTTCGTCAGATTGTTTTTGATGTCAGGAAATCTATCGTCACCGATACACAGCCTCCGTTTCCATTAAATCATACACATACCGAAACATCTAGGCGCGAACAAGTTCAGCCGCGCGTCCCTGCGCGCCTTCACCTCCAGTCGGTCCCTTCGCGCCGCGGGCCTCCTGCCCTTGCGCTCCCGGGTCCTTCTTGCGTCCTGTCCTCGCTCTCCGTAAAACGTGGGTAAAATCGCGTTTTCATCACACCGCTTCAGAAAAACAAATGTGCGCCGTCATCTTTTCAAGAAAACACAATCCAGTCAGAACGCACCTTCTCGCTTTCTCCTGCCCATCCCGCAAACTTCGCTTAAGTGTCGCCTCCGTTCCCGAGGCGCCAAAAACGCAAGCTGCCTTCCGCCCCTGCCGGCCCCCCTCTCCCCAAACCCCTCACCCCCCGCAAACCCCACAATAAGGTACCGGTTATAAGTTGGGGAAAGGGGGGCCTCTTAGGGGCTCCAGCTCGTTCCACTCGGCTTGCGTTTTTTAATCGCACCTGGTAACAAACATGATGGTTGTTTCTTCAAGAAGTCTCGCTGGTGATTTTATTTCAGTGATCTGTCAGCAGGTACTCAGCCTGTTTTCTTTTGTTTTCACGCACGGTCTGTCTTTATCTTTTATTCGCCTAATGGGTGATGAGTCTTACCGTCACTTATCCCGCTGTTTCCGGCCGGACACCTCGAGTTCCGTGCAACGAAGGCAGTAGCCTTCGCTGCACTCCATCTCGGAAACCGGACGGGATTTCCCGGTGAGGTACGCCTCTTTATTTGATTTCAGGATATTTCTGGTTTCACGCTTTGTCCGCCCGCTTGCGCGGGCGGAGCTTTCAGATTTTTTCGTTTCCTGGAATCAAGTCTGAAGTGCGAGAGGTAGTCCAAAAAAAGCCTCTCGTGGTGTCAGGTAGCCTAATGATTTTCTAGGTCTATTATTAAGCTTATTCACAATTATGGCAAGTTCTTTATTTGTAAGGTTTGCCAGTGATCTGTTCTTTGGAAGATATTGTCGAAGAAGTCCATTCGTATTTTCATTCAAGCCTCTTTCCCATGAATGATAGGGGTGCGCGAAATATACCTTGCCTCCAAGTTTTTTCGCCAGTTCTTTATGCATCGTAAATTCTTTACCATTGTCAACAGTGAAAGTTTTCCGATACTTTTTTGGGATTTTACGAAATGATTTCTCAGCTCCATCCACAAGCGCTTGTGCGGTTTTGTGAGTGAGCTTATATGCAACAAGGTATTTTTTGCTACGATCCACCCAGGTGCTAACATAACCTTCTTTTCGAGCGCCTTCGATGGTATCACCTTCCCAATCACCTCGCCGTTTCTTTCGTTCGACTATAGGTGGTCTGTCATCAATGAATACCCTATCAGGGATAATTCCCCGGTGATCCTTCTTTAAGAGCCGTTTACGCCTTGTTTTTCTGCCTTGGCGTAGATGCGGACGAAGATCATTTCCTTTTTTGACTTCATCATATATATGTTGATAAATAGCTTCATGTGAAATATGCCAGTCGGGATGTTGCTGCTCTAGTCGTATTCTGCCTACAATTTCATCTGGAGAAAGCTCATTTCTTAGTAAACGTTCAACACAACGCATCAAAGGTCTATTATGGCGTACAGGAGATGAGCGACATTCAGATCTTCTTTTAACAGCCTGATTATGTGCTTTTCCAGAGATGTAGAGTCCATTAATTACATTTCGGTCAATTTCCCGGTATAGACTAGAAATATGTCGACCCATTAATAAACTGCGCCCTTTTGTCAACACACTTTTTCAAGCAGTTTAAGGTGAATCAAGCCGCCTTATTCACCAGACCAACGATCTGGAATGATGGATACATTTCATCGGGCGTCAGATAGCCAATACCCTGATGGAACCGTTCTGTGTTATAGAACCGGAAGTAGCGAGCGACACCGTCTTTAAGCTCCCGTACCGATTCATATTGTTTGATATAAATGTCTTCATATTTTAACGAA
Organism: Spirochaetales bacterium; assembly: GCA_043775705.1. Taxonomy (GTDB): domain Bacteria; phylum Spirochaetota; class Spirochaetia; order Treponematales; family Treponemataceae; genus Teretinema. The sequence goes on from JAYVSC010000083.1 coordinate 9,910, forward strand.
CGCCAAAGACGCTCAACGAAAATATTATCCAGTGCCCTGTTTTTACCATCCATGCTGATAGCGACTCCGTATTCATGGAGGACGCTTGTCCAGCAATCGGAAGTAAACTGGCAACCCTGGTCCGTATTAAATAGTGCCGGGCTTCCATACTGTTCAATGGTTTCCCGCAGGCAATTCGCAAAAATTGGTGCATCAAGCGTATTCGTAATAATCCAGTTAAGGACTTTTCGTGAATACAGGTCGACTATTGCCATCAAGCACACATGTCCGGACGCTAATTTGATGTAGGTCAAATCAGTTGCCCAGACTTGATTCGGGTAACGGATTAACTTTCCTCCCAGTAAATACGGGTACTTTTTATGCTCCTGCCGGGCTTTTGAAAGATTTCGACCGGGATAAATGGCCTGCAAACCGGCTCTGGCCATAATTCGCCTGACCTGTTTCTCCTTCACTGGCATATATTTTTTGCGTATCTCAAGAGTAATCTTTCGATATCCGTAAAAAGGCAGCCGTTCAAGAACATCCCGTATTCGCTCCAATACGATAATATCCCTGTCCTGTACAACCTGCTGCCTGGAATAATATAGAACCCCCCTACTGATTTTCAGTACTTTGCATTGCCATGAAATACTCATTTTCCCATGGACCTTTTCGATCAAAACGGATCGGTTCCGTACAGTTGTCAGCAGCTAAGCTGCTACGTACTTCTTTTTTTAGGAACTCGTTCTCGATCTTCATGGCGCCAAGGGTTTTAAGGGCCTCGTCATATTGATCTTCAGCTTGTCTCTCGCCTTCGGTTTTCTTGTTTGGTCTTTCAAAGATCTCGGGTAAATTATCAATTGCCTGCTTTTTCCAGAGGCTGATCTGGTTAGGATGAACATCGTATTTCTTCGCGATTTCCTGAAGTGTCAGTTCCTCCCTGAGTGCTTCCAGTACGACTTTCGCCTTAAATGCTTTGTCAAAACTTTGTCTCTTTTTCATGGTTTCACCGCCTCTATTATAGCGGCTATGACACCTTATTTATACTGTCTTTTGTGTCTTAATTTCTGGGCTCATTATAGTCGAGACAGGAAATAAATCTAGGAAATGTATAGGTCTCAGCATACTAACTCTTTACATTATAAAAAAATTGATAAATATACAAAAAAAACGTAAAAAATGTCCAATGAAATTTGCAATAAGCGCCTGAAAATGCATAAATTTGACTACAAAATACATTTCGATAATACTTTGTATAAGAATAAATGTGTAAAGTACTTATACTTGCCAAAGAACAATCATCCTTTTCAGTAATTGAGGCCTCTCTGATGGCCGAGTTTAAGCAATGCGATACTGTTCATATTACTAATCCCTCAACTGCGGGTGATGTTTTAAAAAAATCTTCACCAGATGTGTATCTTATTCTTTTGGATATAACAAATAGTGTTGCTTCTGGAATCGAGGCAATAAATAGTGCAATAGAGACAGGTCTGGGGATTCCAATAATCATAGTCGGAAATACTGAATTTGACAATTACGCAAGTATTAAGTTTTTTCTTCGAGCCGGTGCAACTGATTACCTTTCGTTTCAGGATATTGGAAATATTGGAACTGTTGTAACTGAAGCGATTGAGCTGTGTGTTCAAACCAATAAAAAGAAAAATGAAGCTTCATTCCAGAAGAGGACTGAAAAGCAATGGCAAGAAACCGTTGATGCAATAGTGACACCATTAGCGACAACAGATTTTTCAGGCGTTATCACGAGGGCAAATAAGGCATTTAAAAAATTAGCAAACAAAGAGTGGGATCAAATAATTGGTTCGAAAATGAATTCAATAGTAGTTATCGACGAACACCATAAAGAAAGCTCTTTATCAATGGCCACAGAGGATGTCCATTATCGGGAAAGTCGTTGCCTTCTTGGTAATCACTGGCACCGAATAATTACCCAGAGATTACTTATAAATACCGGGACATCTAATGAAGAGATCCATCAGTTTGAGGATATATCTCAATCAGTAAGCCTTGAAAAAAAACTCATTGAGAGTGAACGACGTTTTCAGGGATTTTTCGAAACAATATCGATAGGTATCATTTTTATTGATATAAATGGAAAAATTAAAGACATTAATACAACCGGGTGTTTAATTTTAGGGATTGAACGAAGTATGGTGTCTTATCTGAATCTGGAAGATATTGGATTTGTATCTCTTTTATCCGTAATATCGAATATACAAACGGTCTCGGGAAGCTATAGTGCGAAGGAACGAATCTGTAGTATCAAGCATAACGACAGCGGTATCGACAAACTCTTTAAAGCAACTATCCATCCGGTATTTACAGAGGAGAGAGACAAAGCAGAGGATTTTTTTATTATTTTCGAGGACATCAGTAAGCAGAAACAGGAACACGATGAGTTGCTGACCAGCGAAATACGATATCACCAACTGCTTGAGGTTGCACCGGTGGGAATTCTGCTACTTTCGGACAAGACCGTCAAGTTCTGCAATGAACAGGCGGCACAGATCCTTGGCGCGGAAAATCCGTCATTGATAACCGGGTCCGATTTCGACCGACTGCTCGCACCGGAAACACGGGAAGCCGATCAGCTTCGCCTACAGAAAACGATTTCGGGAGAGCACGTCGAGTATCCAGTCGAGACGATATACCGAAAACTCGACGAAACGCCGATAGACGTCGAGGTAGTTAAGGCGAGAATTTCATACTCTCAGACTAATGCCGAACTGGTAATTTTCAGAGATATTTCAGCAAGAAAAAAGAACGCACGTATACGGACAAATACCGAGGCACAGATGAGCGCGCTTTTCAAGAGCGCACCGCTTACCATGCTGGTCGTGGACAAAGATTTTTACATACGCGACCTCAATGCGCTCGATGATGCAACGAGAGGAAATGGCATAAAATTACATCCGTGCGAAGTTGGGTTGATCCAATGCGCAAACGCGAATGCAAAATCTGGAAAGGCATTCGACGAAACGCAATGCGAATATTGCCACCTAAAGTCTGCCATACTTGCAACGCTGCATACGGGTCTTGAGCTCCATAATCGCGAAATTGAAATCCCCGTCTTCAGGGACAAAGTAGTTCAAAATGCCACCTACTTACTGCATGCGTCGCGCATTAACGACTTCGGGGAACCGCTTTGTATTGTCGTGCTGAACGATATTACCGAGATGAAATCAGGACAAGTCCAACTTGAAAAAACCATTCATGCTCTGAATGTTTCTCAGGAGCGCAATCGACGCCATTCTCGCTGGATACAAGCGTTGTACTCAATTTCCCAGGAAGTAAACCAATGCACCGATGCAGCGAGCATAATTACGATCACATTTTCATTTCTCGAAAAGCATTTTGCGTTTCGCTGCGGCTGCGTGGTCATTCCGGACAAGGATGCGACAATGAGTGTCGTACAGGGCATCAGCAAGCGAGGAGCCTCGCTGAACAAGCGCATCGGTGTTGTCGTTGGCGAATTGTATGATACGAAGATTCTTCCCGATTTTTTCAGTAAATATGAGGCGGGTAAGGTCGAAACTTTCTCATTTATCGAGGATTCATCCGCCTTAAGCGATTACTGGTCCCAATACAGAACACTCGCGCTCAACGAGGGTCTTACACATCTTATCAAAGTACCGTTCGTCGCCGAAAAGATCAAACAAGGCATTCTTTTTCTCCACTACGACTTTAACGTAAAGCTGAGTAAGGACGAGAAATTATTCCTTGTCGACCTTGCGGATAATTTGGGGATGGCCTTCTCGAATTTGCGACTGTACAAGGAACTCCGGGAATCGTACGAGAAACTGGAAAAGGCGATACGCAGCATGGACAAGCAACGGCGGCTTGAGGCGATGGGTAAGGTCGCGAGCGGGATTACGCACGACATCAACAATACGCTCGTTCCTATCAAACTGTATACAGAGGCACTCCTTGAACACGAAAAAGGCTTGAGCGAGAAGGCGCACAAGTATTTGACCCTAATCCAGAAATCCGCCAACGATATCGAAAATGTAACTTCACGTCTGAGAAGTTTCTACAAAGGATCAGAATATACCGAGCTGGAACCTGTCGATGTAAACGCGATCTTCTCCGACGTGTACGACATGACGATGCCCAAATGGAAGGACGCGAGTAACCGGAAGGGAATCAATATCAGGTTCGAAATAGAGAGCGACGAGCATTTGCCGAAGGTTTCGGCGAATGCGAGCGAATTGCGCGAAGCCATGATGAACCTGGTATTCAACGCAGTCGACGCGATGCCGGCGGGCGGACTTATAACGCTTGCATCCTGCCTCGGCGACAACGCCGTCCGCATTACGGTCGCGGATACTGGCACGGGTATGACAAAGGAAACGCTCGAACGGTGCATGGAGCCTTTCTTCACGACAAAGGGTCCGATGGGAACGGGTCTCGGGCTTGCCGAAGTCTACGGGTCTATCGGAAGGTTCAAGGGGAAAATCGATATTGAAAGCGAAGAGGGAAAGGGCACGAGCATCATCATTCACCTTCCACTTTATACGATGCAAAGCGCGGCTATCGATAGCAACACAGTCATTACAGATCACCGGAAGATGTCCATACTTCTCGTCGACGACGACTTGCGCATCCTTGAAGTGATACAGGAAACGCTCTCTCTGGACGGAAATTCCGTCATGCCATTCCAGTCAGCCCTCGCCGCGATCGACTATCTGGAAAAAAACCCGGATGAACTGCCCGACCTGATCATAACCGACCTTGGCATGCCGGAAATGGACGGGAACGCATTCGCGAAGAAAGCAAAGGCGCTCTACCCCGACCTTCCCGTGTTATTGATGACCGGATGGGGGAAAT
>JAYVSC010000084.1:0-14136 GCA_043775705.1 Spirochaetales bacterium
CCGGTAACGTGTGCAGATGAAGTCTTTTGACTCATTGAACCTTCTGATACTCCGCCGGGTCAATTGCCCTGACAATGAAAAAATTACGGTTTTCGATCAAATCAACCAAATCGCCCTCGTTCTGGGTATAGGGTTTCGCGAATTCATCGATCAGAATCCGGATTATCGGCCTCAACGGGGCTTCATGGTGGCTTTCAATCACGCGCGCAATAGAGGAATTGTTCATCAGTACGATCGAACCGACAGGGTATATACCCATGCTCTGGATCATTGCCTTGATGATATCGGGGTCGAAACGGCGCGCATTGTCTGAAAGCAGGTTTTTCATTGCCTGGTAGCCGACCATGGAATCCCGCCAGGATTTGGGCGAAACCATCGCCTCGAAGGCATCGGCAACCGAAATAATTCGCGCGCCTATATCGATATTGGTGGCCGTGAGGCGTCCCGGATACCCGTCTCCGTCCCAGCGCTCATGATGCTGTGCCGCGGCTTTTCCCACTTCATCCGCATACAAAAGCTCGTTGACGATCAGTTTGTAGCCGTAGGAGGTATGCGAGCGCATAGTCTGCATCTCGGTGTCGTCAAGCTTGCCCTCTTTGCCGAGAATAGTATCGCTTACCTTCAGCATGCCGACATCGTGCAGGAGAGCTCCAGTGGCAACCTGCAGCAGTCGGTGCCGAGGCAGCCCGAGATGCTCGCCGATAATGATCGATAAAATGGCCGTGTTGATCGAGCTTTTCGCAAGTTCCATCTCGCGGACCTCTCCGCCGAGGATAAAGCCGACAATTCCCGACCGTTCAGTCTGAAGCAGGGTTAAAAGCTCGCTCACTATACGATCAATCGAGCGGGTTCTGATTTCTTTCTGGTTGTGTATATCGGAAAAAACGGAATCGAGATTCTGGATAAGGTCCCGGTACGTCTTGTACAAGCCCTGATTTTCCAGCACTTCGGGAAGCTTGAGTATTTGTTCCGAGGTGTACTGCAGTTCGTCCAGGCCGGCACTTTCCTTTACGGGGGGCCTGGATGACTTGGAGGGCCGTGAAGGGGTGCTTTCTTCTACAACGTCGTCAAGTCCTTCCGCTTCGTCGATTTCTTCCATATCATCCAGTTCTTCGGCTTCCGTTTCTTTATCTTCGGCAACAAAATCCTTGGACAGGACCACACCGGCCGTAAGGACGTAGGGAATATTCCATCGATCCAGGGCATTTAATTCCCGTTGTTTGACTGGAACCCCTTTATGAATGAGCATATTCTGGCCATCGTCGAAAAATACGGGGGCGGAAAAGCGCATGCCTTCCTCGATTTCGCTGCGAAATACTTTTTTCATCATACTGACCTCGATAATTTCAACTTTTTGTAAACCATTTTTCCGAAATTCCCTTTTCCAGGAAAGCAAATATCGATGCAACTGCAGTATAAGCCTGTGCCGGTATACATAAACCAATTTCGGCATCTGACAGAATATCGGCAAGATTGCGGTCACTGATAATCTGTATTCCGCATTCTTTCGCGATTTCAAGCATCCGGTCGGCCAATTCATTCTTTCCGCGCGCGATAATCAGGGGTGCTTCAACGCCCTCCGGATAGGAAAGGGCGACGGCGCTGCGGCGCTTCATCATATCTCCAAATCCACGGATTGGATCAGGGAGGCGCCTCTGTCCTCCCCGGCATGCCAGGAAACATCCGCTATCCCCGCCGCGGATAAAAGGCTTTTTAAATATACTACAAATTTATCGAAATTGACAGATTTAAAAGAGGGCTCGGCAGTGAATCTGCAGATATTCCCTTCAACCTCGAATTCCCAGCAGCGGTCTCCCTCCAAAAAAGTGATACGCGTTTCCCTATGGACGCCTGCAGCCGTATCCAGGAGGAAGCGGATAGAGCCCGAGCACTGCTGATCCGCGAAAACCCTATTGAAGGGAATGATAATCCAGTGCAGCTCCTGACCTTTTTTGTGATTGATAAACGACAGAAAATACCTCTCCGCGTTGCCCTCGCTGCCGCCCTCCCCGTCCCCGGTTTTTCCCTCCATGGCGGAAACAAGGCGGGACACCGCCTCGTAGGACGGCTCGATGCCCCGTTCGGAAAGGATGGCAGCGGCTTCGGCGGCGCGCCCTTCTTTTAAGGGAAAGCGGGATGAAAGCTTCGACAGGGCATTGATCGCATTGCCGTCAAGACGGGCATTGATTTTCTGGAAAAAGGATACAAGAAAAGCAGCAGTTCCGCCCTGATTGACGCCGAGGCGGGCAAAAACGTCCGGAGGGACTGTACTCTGCGGGGAACCGACCGGATGAAGAAAAACAGTGTTTCCCGAAAAACTCACCCGGACATTCACCGTTTCTCCCTGGGCAAACCGGGCGACGCCTGAGGCCGTAAAGGTTTCTCCGGCGATGCGGACCAATGTCCCTCCGCCGGCGGCCTTTCCCAAAATCTCGACACGGACAATGGAACCGGGTACGACGAGAGAAGAGAGCGGGGAAACTCCCTTGAAGGAAAAAAACAGCTGATTTTGCACGTTGTTCTGTATCATCTGCCGTTACCTATACCAATAAAAAAGCCGGACTCATTTTCGTCCGGCATTTTGCGATTATTTTTCGCTGGTTTTCTTCTTGATGATAAGGGTCTTGATCTTGGCAGCCTTACCGATCTTTTCGCGGATGTAGTACAGCTTGGCGCGGCGAACCTTGCCGGGGCGCAGCACTTCAACGCTTACGACGCGCGGTGAGTGAAGGGGAAATACGCGTTCGACGCCGACTCCGTAGGAGTTCTTCCGTACGGTGAAGGTGCGGCCGATTCCGCTGTTCTTGAAGCAGATAACGAGACCTTCATACAGCTGGACACGTTCGGTTTTTCCCTCGACGATAGTGAAGGATACCTTGACGGTGTCCCCTACCTTAAATTCCAAAGCCGTCGCGCGTTTCTGGCCTTCTTCAATTTTCTGGATCAGCTCCATGCTCATTTTGCAGCTCCTTGATAATCTTTTCTGCCTCTTTCGAAAGAGTTGCAGAAGCCTGAACCTTCAGCAGAAGGTCAGGCCTGACGCGCAGTGTTTTCTCGATACGTTTCCGTAAACGCCAGCGCCGTATTTTTTCGTGGTGCCCCGAAAGAAGCACCTCCGGAACGATCAGGTCCCGGAATATTTCAGGTCTTGTGTACTGGGGATATTCGAGCAGCCCGTCGGAAAAACTTTCTTCCTCGAGGGATTCGCTCGAAATAACTCCATCTATCAGGCGGTAGACGGTATCAATGATAACGGTGGCGGCAAGCTCCCCCGATGACATTACTTAGTCACCGATGGAAATCTCGTCGTCCACGTATTGATCAATGACACGCTGGTCGATACCTTCGTATCGGCCGCAAACGAAAACCAGTTCTTCTTCCTTCGCGAGCTCCGCGGCAAGGTCCTGGGTCAGGGGCTTGCCGGAAGGGGTTACGTAAATAACCCGTTTTCCGTAAGCTTCGCTCGGGTCTGTACCCGCTGAGCGGGGAAAGACGCCGACTGATTCAAGCGCATTGCACAGAGGCTCGGGAAGCATAAGCATACCGGCTCCGCCGCCATAGGTACTGTCGTCGCAGGTTCTGTGTTTATCAAACGCAAAATCCCGGATATTCACCAAATTGTAGGCAATAATTCCCCGTGTTACCGCTTTCGCCATTATTGAGCTTTCAAAAAAGGCTCGCGGTATATCGGGAAACAAGGTCAGCACATGGAATTTCAATGGAACATTACTCCAGAATCCAGCGGTGCATCAGCTCGACTGTTTTGGCCTTAATGTCGATTTTACCGACAAACTCCTTGCGGAGCGGCACCATAACAGACTTCGGCCTGGACGAATCCAGGCTTTCGCCCTCGGTTAGGACAACCTCGAGAAGGTCACCCGCCCCGCCTTCCGTTACATTGATGATAGTTCCTATTGGAATACCTTCATACACAAGGACACACTGACAAAGATCATTGACATAGTATTCCCCTTCTTCCAGGGGACAGGCCATGTCTCGGGGCACGAGAATCTCGGCGCCGGCAATTTTTTTAGCCTGCTCGAGGGTATCGACGCCCTTAAATTTCACAAGGAGGCAAAAAGCCGTACCTTCGACCGTTTCTATTTCAAAACGCTGAACGGTTCCGTCCCTGCCCCCGAATCTTAAATCTACAGCCTTCAGATTCGCATAATGCGATACCTCGCCGGATGTACTTTCAACCTTCACCAGACCGTCCACCCCGTGGGATGAGCGTATAAACCCCGTAACGAGCAATTCGGATTGCCCGCCGCTTTTCTGTCGATCCATCAGTCCAGAATTTCCAGAGAAACCCTGTTGCCTGACTTGCCGGAAGAGGCGCTCAGCACCGTCCGCATTGCTTTCGCTATGCGGCCGTATTTACCGATAACCTTTCCGATATCCGCCGGTGCGACGCGGAGCTCGAGAATGGTGGCTTTATCGCCCTCAACCTCGTTTACCGTAACCGCGCTTGGATCGTCTACCAGGGATTTAGCGATATATTCGACCAAATCTTTTTCCACTATCGGTGCCTTTCCCGTGTCTTACAGGGTAAAGTTTTTTTTGTTCAGTAGGCCGCGAACGGTATCGGTGGGCTGTGCGCCGCAATCGAGCCATTTTCGAACCTTGACGGAATCAAATGAAATCTGTTTTTCTTCGGTTTCGATCGGATGATAAATTCCAACCTCGTCTATGGTGCGGCCGTCGCGGGGCTCGCGCGCATCCTGAATAACAATACGGTAATAGGGACGCGCTTTGCTTCCGAATTTCTTAAGTCTGATTTTAACGCTCACTGAATATCCTCCTGGGAACTAGCCCATAATTTATGCGTGATATACGAACTATATGTATACAGGAAAAGAAATAAACCGTCAATACGGTAAATTTCATGCAGCGAAGCCTCCCATGGCTTATAGTAGTAAGATGAGAAAAAAGACGATTGATGCTCCAAAATTCATCCTTTTGAACCAAAGAACGCCCACCTGGCGAATCGCACTGCGGATTTCACTGTTGTATCTGCTGTTCGGCCTTGTCTGGATCCTGATATCGGACTCCGTGGTTGTTTTTCTGATTGCGGACGAGATACTCAGAACAGAAATCAATATGGCAAAAGGCTTTATTTTTGTGCTTTTAAGTTCAATTTTTATTTATATGCTTATTGCCCCATCCCTGCGCAAACTGAGCGACAACGAAGAGGTTATAACCGAAAACCGGAACGAGCTTTCCCTGATGCTCTATTACGACTATCTGACCGGGTTATCAAACCGGCGCAAGCTTCTTGAGCGGCTCCCCGTTTTTCTTCAGGAAGGGCCCGGTAAAGGCAAAGCGCTGCTTTATATAGACATTGACAACATCAAACTGGTCAATGACACCCTTGGCCATATCTACGGCGACCTTTTAATCGCCGAAACGGGAAAACAGCTTTCTTCCATCCTTTCGCCGCCGGATGAATTATACCGGCTCGGCGGCGACGAATTTATCATTCTTATCCCGTATATACGAATCGCGGAAATTGAAGAAAAAACGGAGAACATCCTTAAAATCTTCAAAACACCCTTTACCATCGATAAAATATCGACCCACTGCACGGTCAGCATCGGGATTGCGCTCTATCCCCTGCACAGCCTTGATCCGGGGGTACTCATGAAATGCGCGGATATCGCGATGTACCGCTCCAAAAAGCAGGGAAAAAACGGCAGCGTGCTGTATGACCCCTCGATGATGGAAGGCATCAATGAACGGATGATAATCGGGGAAAAATTGCACGATGCCCTGCTGAACAAAGAGCTGGAAGTGTTTTTCCAGCCGCAAATCGATACCAAAACGGGGAAAGTAGTCAGCTACGAGGCCCTGCTCAGGTGGACCAATCCGGTATTGGGAAAGGTTTCACCGGAAATTTTTATACCGGTCGCCGAGGAAATGCATCTGATCATCGCGATCGGGGAATGGGTGCTGCTCGAGTCATGCCGGTTTCTCAGAAAAATGCATGAAGAAGGCTTCCGCGACCTGACCATGTCGGTGAATGTGTCGATCATACAGATGGTTCACGAGAATTTCGAATCCGTGGTCGAGCAGATTCTGGCCGTTACGGGCGTTGATCCGGCCAAGCTCGAGCTGGAAATAACCGAAACCATTCTGATGGAATCCTCGTCGAACATAAAAACGCGTCTTGAGGCATTCAGAAAAAAGGGGATCGGAATCGCGCTTGACGACTTCGGCAAGGGATATTCCTCCCTGAGTTATCTTGAGCAGCTGCCCATCTCTATCCTGAAAATAGACAAAACCTTTGTGGACCGCATTCCAGCCGTCGGCGAGGACTTATCCATTATTGGAAACATCATAGGAATAGGAAAAAAACTCGGGATGACCGTCATCGCCGAGGGGGTCGAGTCCCAAAGCCAGTTCGATTTCCTGGCCTCCCGGAACTGCGATAAAATCCAGGGCTGGTTTTTCTGCAAAGCCCTTCCCGCTCCTGAAGCGGAGGCCTTTACCCGCAGGAACCGGGGAGGATAAGGAAGAGCCCGCCCGACTGTCTCCTTACTCGCTGAAGCGCTTCAGGAAAGCTTGAGTGCGCTCGTTTCGGGGATTGTTTATCAGCTCGTCCGCCCTTCCCTCTTCAATGATCAGCCCGCCGTCCATGAAAATAACCCGATCGGCGACGTCACGGGCAAAACCCATCTCGTGGGTGACTATCACCATGGTCATCTTTTCCGCGGCCAGTTCCCGGATTACCTTCAATATTTCGCCGGTCAGCTCGGGATCGAGGGCGCTCGTCGGTTCGTCAAAGAAAAGAACTTCGGGATCGAGGGACAGAGCGCGGGCAATCGAAACGCGCTGCATCTGGCCCCCCGAAAGCTCGAAGGGATAGCATGCCTCTTTTTCCGACAGTCCCATCTTGGCAAGCAGGGCCCGCGCGCGTCCTTCCGAGTCGGTGCGGGACCGGCCGAGCACAAGAATCTGAGCCTCGGTAATGTTGCGCAAAACCGAAAAATGGGGAAAGAGGTTGAAATTCTGGAAGACCAGGCCCACTTTCAGACAAATGGAGCGGAGGATATCGCGGTTCGCGTATATCCCGTCCTTCACCATAGCCTCCCCGCTGACGGTTACCGTTCCCCCGTCCACCGTTTCCAGATGGGTTATCGAGCGGAGCAGCGTCGACTTGCCCGACCCGGACGGCCCGATAATGGCGAGCACTTCGCCCTGATGCACGGAAAAAGAGATATCCCTGATAACCTCAAGGGCGCCGAACGATTTTGACAGGTTTTCAATCCTGATAATTTCCATATATACGTCTCCTGTGGCGATCTAGCGGTAATAGGACAGCTTTTTTTCGAGCTTGATAAAACCGGCTGACACGATCCAGTTCATGGTAAAATAAAACACGCCGGCCATAAAAATAGGCATTGTCGAAAACTGCCTTGCCGATGCATTCTGCGCGACCCGGAACAATTCAGCGACTCCGATTGTCTGCGCGAGGGCCGTGTCCTTCACGAGGGTGATTACCTCGTTCGCCGTGGAAGGAATGATCCGCTTGATTACCTGGGGGAGGATTATTCTGAAAAAGGTCTGCCTCTTCGTGAAGCCGAGCACCTTCGCGGCCTCATACTGTCCGAGCGAAATCGATTCGATGCCGCCCCGGTAGATTTCCGCGAAATAGGCGGCATAGTTGATGACGAAGGCGATGATGACCGCGACAAAACGGTCGCAGGACGCGCCGAAAAGATAGTAGGGAGCGAAATACACGAAGATAAGCTGCAGGATGAGCGGGGTTCCGCGCATTATGAGAAGATACACGTTGACCGCGCCGCTGATCAGGGAATTCCGAGAAATCCGTCCCAGCGCAATGGGCAGGGCCAGAGGCAGGGCCAAAATCAGGGTTAAAAAAAAGACTTCCATCGAAATCAGCGAGCCCTGAAGCATCGCTTCAAGCATTTTAATCAAAGAGGACTCCCTTGCCGTGAGCGCATCGGTAAAAAAAAGGCGCCGAAGGGTGACTCCGGCGCCCGCTTGACAGGCAGCTTATTTTCCGACGGTGGAGATGTCGGCTTTGAACCACTTGGTGGAAATCGAAGCAATGGTGCCGTCGGCGGCCATCGCGGTAAGGGTGTCCTGAACTTTGTTCATCAGTGCGATATCGGCCTTGCGGAAACCTACTCCGTAATCCTCGGGGGAAAGGGATTCGGCAAGGATGGTGTAGGGTTTTCCGGAGCGGATAATATTGTCGTTCGCGACCATAAGATCCATCACGACGGCATCGACGCCCTTGATTTCAAGATCCATGAGGGCGGTAAGGTTATCCTTGAACTCGACGGTTTTTTTCAGGCTTGCCTTGAAATCAACGGCTGCGGTGAGCGCGTCGGATGCGGAGGATCCTGCCTGAAGGCCCACGATTTTCCCCTTGAGGTCTGCGAGGGTCTTGAAGGAGGAGTCGCTCTTTACCACGACAACCTGCGCGTTCTTGAGATAGGGCTTGGTAAAGGTCATGACGGCCTCGCGTTCGATCGTGATGGTGAAGCCGTTCCAGATACAGTCGATCTTGCCGGTGTTGAGTTCCTGTTCCTTCGCGTTCCAGTCAATGGGCTGCAGAACGAGAGCGACCCCCATACGCTTCGTGACTTCGCGTGCGAGGTCGATATCATAGCCTACGATTTCATTGTTTTCATCGCGAAAACCCATGGGGGGGAACGAGTCGTCAAGGCCGAGAACAAAGATCTTTTTATCCATGATAGTCTTGAGCGAAGCGTCGGAAGAGGTTTCTTTCTTCGCGCAGGAAAGAACGATCAAACCCGCGAATAACAGGCATGAAGCGAGCGTTATCAATTTTTTCATTTTAGTACTCCTAGTCTTTATACTAGCGTTTTTTTTATTTTCTGTAAACGGAAGTCAGTCCTTATTTCCCCGGAGAACCAGGGCGATTTCCTTCCATACAATCCTGTCCTTCGGGGAAAGCCTGTCAAAATCATCCTGGCGGCCCCAGGCCGAGAATTCGATGAAGTTTTTCGTGCGCGCCAAAAGGGACTCGAATTTCGCTTCCTGGAAGGTTTTTATCCAGACGGGAATCTTTTTGGAATGGAAAAGCATGAGTTGATAATGGGGAACGCATAGCCCGTCGGAGGCGGTAAAAAAAGCGACAAAGTGCTCATCGGAAGTTTCGGAAACAAAACCGAGAAACTCCCTTTCTATCCGGCTCGTTTCCTCGCAGGCAGGACAGAGCGCTTTCGGTTTTACCGCTTTCTGTTTTTTGATGCCGACCAGCATATCTGCCAAAATATCGCCGGCGAGGATGGCCACGGCCAGACCATCCCGGAAGGAATCGAGGTTTTTCGCATGAACTGGACAAAATCCGCCGGCTTCGCGGTACTTCGAGCGGAATCCGCGGTCCGAGACATGCTCGAACAGCATGTTGTCTATATACCGGACGCTTCGTTCAGAAACGATCGTACACAGGGGACAGCCCGGTTTTTCGCATGCCTTTTCCAGGGCAAAATAATTGACGTGTTTTTCACTCATGGATTTTCATTTTCTATTTGGACAACGTATAGTCGGTTACGGTGCGGCTGATCCGCACTTTCGTGACATAGTCGCTGATTTTGACATGTTCGCTATGCACCGCGTACAGATCCAGATCTTCCTTTGTATCGAATTCAACGATAAGGACCATATCGGAGGCCATCGAAGAATGGTATTCATTGATTCCGACTTCAAGTTTTTTGATGAACGGGATATGGGCCGGGAGGGCTTCAAGTCCCGCCTTGATATAGAGGCAGTTTTCCGCCTTTGTCTTTCCTTCAGCTTCATCCTTGAACTTCCACATGACTATATGTCTGAACATGACAGCCCCCTTGCAGTTAACTACGGAATGTCAGTATAGCAGGTTTTTCCGCTCTTGTATCAGGGATAGAAATGAAAAAAGGCCGCCGGAAACCGAAAATTCGGAAAACCGGCAGCCTGATGTTACTGTTCGCCTGCCGTCCCGGCAGGCAGAAAGCCCTCTTATTTCTTCATATGGAGAATCCTCGTTTCGCGGATTCTCCAGAAGAAATAATTCTACCGAATTATTTCTTCATGGCTTCGCTGATGGCGACGGCGACGGAAACGGAGGCGCCGACCATGGGGTTGTTGCCCATGCCGATGAGGCCCATCATTTCAACGTGGGCGGGAACCGAGGAGGAACCTGCGAACTGGGCGTCGGAGTGCATGCGTCCCATGGTGTCGGTCATGCCGTAAGAGGCGGGACCGGCTCCCATGTTGTCGGGATGCAATGTGCGTCCGGTACCGCCGCCCGAGGCTACCGAGAAGAATTTCTTGCCCTGTTCGAGGCATTCTTTCTTGTAGGTACCGGCAACGGGGTGCTGGAAGCGGGTCGGGTTGGTGGAGTTTCCGGTAATGGAAACGTCAACGCCTTCCTTGTGCATGATCGCGACGCCTTCGCGTACGTCGTCGGCTCCGTAGCAGCGGACTGCCGCTTTTTCGCCTTCGGAATACTTAAATTCTTTCACGATCTTGAGATCGCTGGTGTAGTAGTCGAACTGGGTCTGCACGTAGGTAAAGCCGTTGATGCGGCTGATGATCTGCGCGGCGTCCTTTCCGAGTCCGTTCAGGATGACGCGGAGCGGGGTCTTGCGGGCGCGGTTTGCGCTGCGCGCGATGCCGATGGCGCCTTCCGCGGCCGCGAAGGATTCATGTCCGGCGAGGAATGCAAAGCATTTGGTCTCGTCGGAAAGAAGCATGGCTGCGAGGTTTCCGTGTCCGATACCGACCTTGCGGTCGTCGGCTACCGAGCCGGGGATACAGAAGGCCTGGATGCCTTCGCCGAGGCTTTTCGCGACGGAAACGGCGTCTTTTTCACCCTTCTTGATCGCGATCGCGGCGCCCACGATGTAGGCCCATTTCGCGTTCTCGAAACAGATGGACTGGATGCCGGAAACGATTCCGCCGACGTCCACGCCCTTGTCATCACACACTTTCTTTGCTTCTTCGATCGAATTGATACCATATTTCTTCAGTACGGGAAGAATCTGGTTAATTCTGCGTTCATAGCTTTCAAATAATGCCATTTTTTCCTCCCTTCCTTATTCGTGTCTCGGATCAACGTATTTTGCGGCTTCCGCAAAACGTCCGTAGGTTCCCTTGGCTTTCGCAAGGGCTTCATTTGCGTCCACGCCCTTCTTCACCGAATCCATCATCTTTCCGAGACTGACGAATTCATAGCCGATAATCGCGCCTTCCTTGTCGACGGCGAGACGCGTGATATAGCCCTCTGCCATTTCGAGATAGCGCGGACCCTTGAGCTTGGTCGCGTACATGGTGCCGATCTGGCTCCGCAGTCCCTTGCCGAGGTCTTCAAGACCGGCGCCGACCGGGAGTCCGCCTTCGGAAAAAGCAGACTGGCTGCGGCCGTAGACGATCTGGAGAAAAAGTTCCCGCATAGCGGTATTGATTGCGTCGCAAACCAGGTCGGTATTGAGCGCTTCAAGAATTGTCTTGCCGATAAGGATTTCCGCGGCCATGGCGGCTGAGTGGGTCATGCCGGAGCAGCCGATGGTTTCCACTAACGCTTCTTCGATTACGCCTTCCTTGATATTGAGAGAGAGCTTGCACGCACCCTGCTGAGGCGCACACCAACCCACACCGTGAGTAAAACCGGAAATGTCCTTGATTTCTTTTGCCTGTACCCATTTTCCCTCTTGAGGAATCGGGGCAGGGCCGTGATAGGCGGCCTTGGCAAGAGGACACATGTGTTCCACTTCTGCCGAATACATCATACTAATTTTCTCCTGTTAAAGGGACTTTGAACGCCGCAAGAGGGCTGTTCAAGTTGGAAAACAGTATATAAAATTATCGATTGTAAATCTAGGGGTACATTGCTATAATTACAATGAAGAGCGTTAATCTGGGCGGTCAACTTGAATCCCGTCATATATTCCGGAGGCCAATTCATGATTTCGCACGGAAGAAAGGAACGACGGGCAATTGCATTACTGATTCAGCAGGTCAACGGACAATATCAGTCGGCAATCTGGCGCGGTATGTCCGCCTTCGCCTCGTCCAAAAAACTTGACCTATTTATTCTTGACGGCAGATCCCTTCTGGCTGAAGATCCGACCGAACAGGCGCTGAACCGGGTCTTTTCCCTGGCGAATTCGTCCCGGATAGACGGGATTATCACGATTATAGGCTCGGTCCGGACTCGAAACGCAGCCAAGGGGCTTGGCGACTACCGGAACAGCTTCGGAAACAAAAGTCATGTAAATTTAACGGCGCATATCCCCTCCATACCCTGCGTGCTGTCGGACAACCGTTCCGGCATTTGGGACGCGGTCGAGCATCTATGTGTATTCCATGGCCGGAAAAAAATAGCCTTCCTGAGGGGACCGGAAACCAATTTCGAGGCGGAGGAACGCTTCGATGCATTCCGGAAGGTCCTCGCCTCTCTGCATATACCCTTCGATCCATCCCTGGCCTTTCCGGGAGATTTCAATGCAGATTCGGGGCGTATCCTCGCAGAAGCCCTTTCCAGGAACGCGGTTCCACGCTTCGATGCCCTGGTCGCCGCAAATGACGCGATGGCTATCGGCTTTCAGCTTGCCGCGGCGGAGCGGGGCATCCGCGTTCCCGACGATGTCGCCCTGACCGGCTTCGACGACGAGGAATCGGCCGTTTTCATGAGCCGGCCCCTGTCCACCATACATCAGCCCTTTACCCTCATGTGCCGGACTGCAGGCGAGATGCTGCTTTCCCTGATGGACGGCTCGAAAACGGTGGAAAACAAAATCCTTCCCGCACGCTTCATCATCAGGGAGTCCTGCGGCTGCCTGCCGGACTCAAGGCTTAAAAGGTTCGAAACCTTCAGTCCCGGTTTTGTCACTTCCGTCGCGAAAAAAGACAGCGCGAATCTTCCCCATGCCGAATCCCTCTTTCACATCCTCGAGACCGAGGCCTCAGGGAAAGGTCTTGATGGAACCTTTTGCGCTGCTCTTTATGACATAATCAGTTCGATAAGCCCGTTAATCCCGACAAAAACGGACAATGATGACAATCCGGAAAGGCCCGGCAATTCGGGTAATCCGGGCTATCCGGGCAAATCCAATTTGACGCACTGGTCCCAGGCCCTGATACAGATGAGGGAACGCAGCGGGATCGAGGCTCAGGATTCCGCCTTCGCCTACCGGAAGGAAGCCCTCATCCAGGAAGGACAGCTCCTCATCGCCCACATGCTCGAGCGGAAATATGCCTCGGACATTCTCTCTCTCAAAAACTCCCTGACAGTGATGAATGATTTTTCCCGCAGCACCAGCGACGTCCGTACCACCGAGAGCCTTTCCCAGGCACTTGACCGGGCACTGCCCGGAACCGGGATCCGCTATGCTGCCATCACGCTTCCCGAGGCAAGGGGAGAGGGTACCTCGGAGAGCAAGGGACTCTCGCAATGGTCCTCTCTGCGCTACCTCTTCCGCTCCGGTCAACGACCGGACAGGGCGGTTCCCGTGTCCTTCCCGACCCTTTCCATTCTGCCCGACGAAGCGCTGCCCTCGGGGAGCCCGATTGTGTGCAATGTCCTTCCGCTTGCGGAAGCAGGCACACTCCTCGGCTTTATTTTTTTCGACTCGAGCCATCCCGACGCGTCGATATACGAGCTTTTCAGGTCCCAGATCTCGAGCAATCTCGGCCGCGTCAAGCTGATGGAGGCTCTGCTTGAAAAGGAAACGAGAGAGCGGGTTGAGGTCGAG
Source organism: Spirochaetales bacterium (assembly GCA_043775705.1). Classification (GTDB taxonomy): domain Bacteria; phylum Spirochaetota; class Spirochaetia; order Treponematales; family Treponemataceae; genus Teretinema. The sequence continues at coordinate 13,728 of JAYVSC010000084.1, forward strand.
AAAATGAATGCCCTCGGAACCCTGGTCGCCGGTATTGCCCACGAAATCAACACGCCTATCGGTATCTGCGTCACGGCGGTATCCCACCTGGACAGGATCTTGGGAGATCTCAGGGAAGCGCTTGCTTCCGGCGGGATTACCCGCTCGGGCATGGAGGCCTTTGTCTCGGATGGAATCGAAACAGGCCGCCTTTTATCCTCGAACATTTCCCGTTCCTCGGCCCTGGTTTCCAGTTTCAAGAAAGTGGCCGTCGACTCGTCCTCCGAGGACCGCCGTTTTTTCTGTCTCAAGGAATATATCAATGATATCCTGACGACCTTGAGTCCCCGGCTGAAGCACCGCTCTATCCGCGTCACCGTTGACTGCCCCGACACCCTCGAGATCGATTCCTATCCGGGTGCCTTCAGCC
>JAYVSC010000085.1:0-5569 GCA_043775705.1 Spirochaetales bacterium
GCCTCGCCCATCCGCTTCAGGACTTCGTCCCCTTTCAAATGTCCGTAATTGTCGTTGACCAGCTTGAAATGGTCTATATCGATAAGGATGCACGAGAACCTTCCAAAGTGCTCAAGGAGCATGCCGACGGGCTTCCCCGATTCCTCGGGGGGCTGCTGTGCCCTCCGTTCCACGATTTCCTTCGCGTTTTCCTCATAAAAATCATTCTTCGCGTTTATTATGCGCCAATTATCCCTGAGCGCCCGCTTTTTCTCTTCCTCGAGCTTCTCGAAAAATGCGCGCCGGTTCAGTACCTTTGTAAGGAAATCCGTCCGGCTCATCGCGTTCAGCTCTTCGTTCAGGGACTCGATCTCGGTTTTCTGCTTGGTTATAATCGCAGAGTCAACGATAGTCTCAAAGGAGCTGACGATATAATCGTTGAGCCGCTCGATGTTCTCGATTTTGTGGAAGATGAATTTCACCATCAGCAACAGGTTGTAGCACAACACGTTTTTTTCGCAGATGGAAGAATTCTCCTGGAGAAGATAAAAATAATTCTGGGCACTGCTTATTATCTCGACTTCCTCATTCGACAATTCAAGGGCAGAAAGATAGAGAAAACGCGGTTTTGAAAGACAATTTTTCTCGACGAAAAGCGAGTTGATGCGGGTGATAACCTCGGGAGAAATACAATCCTTGTTGATCAGAATCAGGTTGATGTTGTTTTTTTTATTGTCGTTGGAAATTCCGGACACGTCAGCTTCAAGGGAGTCCAGACAAGAAAAAAATGAATGATGGTCATGCAGGGGAACCTGCAAATCATCGGTCAAATATTCCAGTCCATTTTTTATTACAAATACATATAATCTGTCGTACGAATTTATCATTGTTTACCCTGTTGTTTCAACTATAGAAGCAATATTCTCATATGTCAAGTTTTCTCTATATCAGTTCCATATCAGTTCCATTCCCTCGAATGTCCGGTCGGGACCTTGCCCATCGCCCGGGAGAACCGCCTCGAACATCACCCCTCGCCTCCTTTCTGCCCGTATCATCCGTTCGTTCAGTTCTGTCCTTCTTATGGATAAGCACCATCCCCGGTTCATCGATTTTTCTTGTTTCAATCTGATGTGATATCTCTACAGACAAATAAAAAGACGGTATTGCTGCCGTCTTTGCTTTACACTTTCGCGCTTTCATATTCGCGTCAACTGCATCTACGCCTCAATGTCGATCCGGGATCCCTGTCCTGCGGCCAAAGGCGCCTTTGCTCGGGAGGCTTCCGCTCCTTCATTATCCGGTCTGCGTTCTGCCGACTCTACATCCCCAGAACGGGAAGAAACTGCATAAACGGTGTTTTGGGCCGCATTGTTCGTTGAATTGACTGTCATTTTGCACCTCTCATAATAAGAATAATCGTTCTTATTATTAAAGTCAATGCAGCCACAACTTATTATTGTTATTCCCTTTTTCTCCCTTCTTTCACCAGGTCGAAAAGACGCCGTACAAGACCGAGCCTGCCGAAGGCTGCAAACCACACCAGCGCGAGAAAAAGAAGAAGAGGAATGCCGTACAGGAACAGGCCGAGAATAACGACAAGCGCGCTTGTCATCACTTCCCCGAAAGAGGAAAAAAGATTCCGCACCATCTTGAGGAAGCCCGGCCGGGAAGGATCATCCGAACGTTCCGCCTGGAGAGTAACGGTAAGGGACGACAGGGATATCTGCTTCGAAAGGTCGCGGAAACTGCCCTCGAGGTTCTCTATCTCGAGTGTCGTGTCCGAAAGGCTCTTTTCTACCATGAGAATGTCTTCAATCGTTTTTGCCTGCTTTAAATACGAGCGATAACGCTCTTCCAGAATGCGCATGTTACGGAGTCTTCCCTCCAGGTCAAAAAACCTGTCTGTCACATCATCGGCAGTCATTGAGGCCGACAGGGTTTTCCCCGCCTGTGCCGTTTCAGCCATGCTGCTTTCCAGCGCATCTGAAGGCACGCGGAATACCAGGTACACCGCATAATTGTCTCCGCTCCGGCTCTCGACATACCCGCCGGTCTTTTCTACCGCTTTTGTGACGAGTTCTTCGGAGGTCTTCATATCCTGAACTTCCAGAATCATGGAAGCGTTATACACAAGCTTTCTGCCGGTTTTTGCGTCCCCCGCAGGTTTGGCCGAGGGACTGGATGGGGGACTGTCACTGGAAACTTCATTGAAAGCAAAGTCCTTCTTCATTTCCGGCACTGCTGCCGCTGATCCCGGCCGGGATTCCGATCTCGACAGAGATTCCGATTTTAACGGGGATTCCGAGCGGGAACAGGAAAAAAAGAGCACGGCGCATACAAAGGGACAGACCCCCAATAAAAAACGAACGGATTTCATAGGGAAGCCGAAATCTGGGCTTCGGTGACCAGTCCCATGGCAATCAGCACAGCCCCGAGCCTCTTGTCCGGTTCTTTTTTTTGCTTCTCGAGCGCCGCTTCCAGCTGTTCCTTCGTTATCAGTCCTTTTGAGATCAAATTATCGCCCAATGCCATATATTGCACCTCCTTGAAAAAGTCTCTTTTCAATCTTACTCCCGCTTGTCCGATTTATCCAGTTCAATCAGAGCGGTTTTTCGGCAAGAGAGAGATTTACATGGCAATATCCGCCCGGATTTTTCTCGAGATACTTCTGATGATACTCCTCGGCGGAATAAAACACGTCCGCACGGCTCAATTCGGTCACTATAGGGTTTGGCCACTCATCCGAATTGTCAAGCTCCTGGATCAGGGTTGTCGCCTCAACATGCTGTTCCTCATCCATGCAAAAGACCTCCGAACGGTATTGGGTGCCTATGTCCCCGCCCTGTCTGTTGCGCGTCGTCGGATCGTGCATACGGAAAAAATGGCGCAAAAGATCGCGATAGCTGATTTTTTCAGGATCGAACAGTATCTTGATCGCCTCCGCATGGCCCGTAGTCCCGGTACACACCGCCTTGTAATCAGGGTTTTCCGTAGTTCCCCCCGTATACCCTACGGTCGTCGAAAGTACCCCTTTCAGGGCGCGAAAGTACCCTTCGGTACCCCAAAAACAACCCGCTGCAAAAACCGCGGTGCAGGCAGCTTCCGGAATAAAGCGCAGGGAAGCAGAATTGATGCAGTAGCGCAGATGATTCTCTCCAGGCCCATCGTCGAACACGTGGCCCAAATGGGAATCGGCTTTCCGGCTCCTCACCTCAACCCGGTCCCTGTTACCGCTCGTATCCATTTTTTCCACAACCGCATCGCTCACTGCCGGACGAGTAAAACTCGGCCAACCGCAATGGGCGTCAAACTTGTCATTCGATGAAAACAGCAAATCCCCTGAAACGATATCAACATAAATTCCGCTCTTGAAGTTGTCCCAATATTCATTCTGAAAAGGCAGCTCAGTCCCATTTTCCCTGGTCACCCGGTATTGTTCATTTGTCATATCATGCCCCCGAACTAATATACTCATTATCAGAGCAGAAAAGGCCACTTTCCGCTTTCTTTACCGTGCAAGATCCCACCGCGTTTCATACATGCATCAGCTGCCCTAATTATATAGAAGACTTTGCCGCAGCTGCTGCGCATTTGAGCAAACGAGATTCCAGCAAATCCCAGATTTTTAATAAAATATGATGCCAATTTCCGAAAATGATGCTAACATACTGTACATACGTTTTTTTAATCAAGCAAAAAAAGGAGTCCCTTATGAATATTTCCATTTCCGGTAATCAGAAAGGATTCCTTTCTGTCGAGTTTCCCGAAATAAACCGGTGCGTTTATAATGCGGTCACCATAGTTCCAGATCGTATCTGGGAAAATACTGATACACGCTGTTTAATTCCGGATTCACAGGAAAATGCCGATCTTCTGCTTCAACGTTTATATAACACTTCTCTGTATACTATTTCCGAACAGGATTTCAATGTGCTCTCTAGGCCTTCACAATCAGTTGCTTTATTCCCCAAACCTTCTCAAACCATACCTGTTCATGCCGCCCCCCCCGCAACCGGGCAGATTCCTGCCGAAGGAAAGAACATTTCTGCCCCCTTTATCATAGAAGAGTACCGTAAAGCCATCGAAGCCCGCCATTACAGCAAACGAACGCTTGAAATCTATACCACCTGGGTTACCCGCTATATAAAGTTTTTCGCGCCCCGTTCCCCTGCCCGCTTGGGGGAAGAAGAAATCAATCAATTTTTAACCCATCTTGCCGTCAAGGAAACAGTGAGCTCCTCAACCCAGAATCAAGCCCTTGCAGCCCTCCTTTTTTTATACCGCTACGTTTTCAACCGCCCCGTCGATGGCCTTGGCGAGGTAATCCGCGCTCAGAAACCTAAACGCCTGCCTATTGTGCTCAGTCGGGACGAAATCAGAGTGATCCTTGAACACCTCCATGATGATAAATGGCTCGCCGCAAAACTTATGTACGGAACGGGAATAAGACTGATGGAATGTCTCAGTCTCCGCGTGCAGGACATCGATTTCAACCAGAACCAGATAATGATTCGGAGCGGCAAGGGTGCCAAGGACCGTGTCACCATGCTCCCCGAATCGCTGAAGAAACCCATAAAAGACCATCTCGAGCGGGTAAAAGCAATCCATAACAAGGATAGGGCCGAGGGTTGGGGCGCCGTTATAATGCCTGACAATCTCGCCCGAAAATATCCCGCCGGCGCCGTCGACTGGCTGTGGCAATGGGTATTTCCCCAGGAAAGACGCTGGACAAATGCGGAAACGCAAAAGCAGGGCCGCCATCACATGGATGAATCCCTCGTTCAGCGCGCCGTCCACGAAGCCATCATCAAAGCAGGCATCACAAAACGCGCCAGCTGCCACACATTCCGGCACTCCTTCGCCACACACCTCCTCGAAAACGGCTACGATATCCGTACCGTCCAAGAACTCCTCGGCCACACTGACGTGAAGACCACGATGATCTACACCCACGTCCTCAACCGCGGCCCCTCCGGCGTCCGCAGCCCCCTGGACATGCTTTGAGATAAAAATCCACACACAAGGCAGCCGAAAACCGGTCCCGTTTTAACACTTATAACCGGTCCCGTAAGTACAGTACGAAACGCCAGTACCGACATCGAGAAAACAGAAATTGTATAATAAAAAAGAAGCAGACAAGAATTACGCGCCTACCATAATTCGATAGATTGGCCACGATGTTTCGGCACGGACCAGGAACTGCTTCATCATCTACCTCTCCCGACTTTTTCTTTTACAAGAAAAACCCAAATCCACATATATTTTCGCAGTTAATTCCAATCACCTCTGATCAGCCTAACAAACCCTATAACCTCTTACTCCCCTTATGATACTATTATGCTATAATGATTTATCAACCCAAACTCCAAACCCACAACATATTATATGGAACGCTTTCCAACTTATTTTCAACTTATCACGATAAATCGAATTGATGTTGGATTGACGCTGCGCGCGCGGACAAAAAAACAAGTAGTTTTAAAAGAAATGAAAGATAAAAATAATGGTAATATAAAATCACAATTCTATATTTACCAGAGTTCGTGAACGATAATGGCAGGAAACACGACGCACTAAAACACTTCAAATG
>JAYVSC010000086.1:0-8618 GCA_043775705.1 Spirochaetales bacterium
ATTACAAATCACGTGCTCTGGCCAGCTGAGCTAAGTTGGCATTACGTTAGGACGAAGCCCAATATATAGAAGAAGTCAAAAAGTGTCAAGCAGAGGGGCTGTCTATTTTTTCATATAGGGGGAGATAGTGGTTTGTGATAATCGAATTCCAGTTATAGGTATCATGAACAAGTGTAGAGGCGTATTTAATCATTTCAAGGTATCCGGGTACGTATATGCAACCTTCTTTTTTTGATTTGACAATCGGGGACGCCACCTTGATGAGCAGGTCAGCGAGTACTTCGGCGTCATTCGATGCGCCTTCGGTATAATACAAAAACCCGCTCCTGCCGTCAATTATTTTCTGCAGGCCGCCTACGGCATGGGCTACCGGAATGGTGCCGAATATTTGACCGATGAAGTCTTCCAGGCCGCAAGGCTCGAAGATGCTCGGCATTACAAGGAAATCGGAAACCGCAACCGCCAATCGTGCGAGGGCTCGCTCATATCCCTGCAGATATACAAAATGTCCCGGGTATTTGTCTGCGAGTCCGATCAGCATTGATTCAAGTACGCTATCTCCCTGTCCGAGCACAATAAACCGCGCCTGGGGTATTTGATCCAGCACCGCCTTCACGCTTTTCTCCAGAACATCGAGCCCTTTTTGCCAGGCAATTCTACCGTGGTACGAAAAGTATACCGCATGGGGATCCCTTTTAATTGAACCGTAACACTTTATTTCGGAAGGCCCGTGAAAATTTGATAACTGGTCGATAAAATAATCCCGGCACCGATATTTGCCCGTTAAATCACCCGAGGCCGGATCAAAGCTGAAGGGAAGCAGGGAGCAGGTGGAATCCCGTGTTTGATATTTATCAAAATCAATTCCATTGGTGATGCCTATAATATGTACACCCCGCCTTTCAAATTCACCTGAAAGCCCCTCGGTAAAATCATTGTACTTTTCGCTGGTCAGTTCTTTCGCATACCAGGGAGAGACCGTCGTCAATGTGCCGTATTCGGAGGCAAGAAGGAAGGGCTCGATATTTCCATTAAACAAAGCTTTGTTGAGCACAGATTCGGAAAGTCCCGTCAATAGGGCGGCTTTTTTGACGCCGTGAATGACCTGACGGTAGCCCGGCCCCGCATTATGAATGGTCACCGCGATTTTTGTCTTCGCAAAAAGTTTGTTCAATTTGGGAGAGGTTCGAATAAGGGCAGGCAGCAGGGCAGTATGGGCATCCTGGCAATGCAGTACGTCAGGTACCCGATTTGACAAAAAAGAATACCGAAGGACTGCTTTCTGCAGAATCATGTTCATAAGATCGCCGTCTGTATGGCCTTTCCCGCGTATATGGGTGGGACTGAGAAGTGCATCCTTTTCCGTATATACATATACTGCGCGTTTCTTGGTGTACAGGGATGAATGCACAAAAATGATTTCCACGCCGTGAAGCATCGCTTTGCTGAAGGAGACTGGATAAGAATGCATGCCGACGGTCACAACCGAGGCAAAAGAAAGGGTGCTTACAGTTTGTACGCAGCCGTAATAGGGGATAAAAACGGTGATATTCTTGTTCTGCCTGACAAGCCCCTCGGCAAGGGAACAGGCGACATTTTTAACTCCGCCTGCTTCAGCAATTCCCGCATACTCGCGGGTGACGATCCATATCGTTTGTACTGGATGATTCATGCGTGTATCCCGAGACCGGAAGCAGTCCTTCCAAGGTCGGGACGCAGCACTTCTGCTCCGTTCAGGTACACGGGTACGGGTTTTGTGTGTCCGTAATAGGTAATGAGAATTCTGATCACTGAGGGAAGATACCCTTCGATAAAAGGTTCAAGACAGGCAAACAGGGAAAGATCCTGTGCGAGTCCCGCTTTCCGCAGCGCTGTTGCGGGATTCAGTACGGTAAGGTCATTCGTTACGGAAAAAACAATCGAGACGATATTATCTTCAATTATTGAATTTTGAGTCAATATTTCCTGGTAAAGCTGCGGAACATGCAGCGAAATTGATTCATTTGTGTTGCGGCAGCAGATTGCACCTCTTACGGAATATAACCGTTCATTTATCATCATTATTGACTATAATATGTTTTCATATTCATCTTTGTCAACGAGTCGCTATGACCGGGACAGAAGAATAATAAAATGGGATAAAATAGAAAAGAACACATTGATGCACAGACAGAGAAAAGTGATTATCACTATCGGAAAATTTATTCGCTTCTTTTTCAGGAAGAACAGTAAAATTTCTACACTGATCAATATTATTGAAAGTATAACCGTAATCAGAGATGTTGCGGAGAGTACCGATAGCAGGGAAGACTGCGTGGAATCCATAAATTCCTGCGCGTTTCCAAAAATAAAAAACAGGGCCAGTCCTATGGAGAAAGCGTTAGAAAAGAGTACCGTGCGGTATAAAAATCGGACTGTCAGCTGTTTCCGTCTTTTCCTGTGCATAAAAGTACTGTATACTCCTGATATTCACTATACTGGGAAATTGAATCAAATAACAGGGGATGCAAAATGAAAAAATCGATAGTGTTCTTTTTACTTCTGATTTGCTTTGCCGGAACACTTTTTTTTATCGGCTGGGTTCAGTTTTCGGTGCCCGCAGGAACTTACGGAGTGCTCGTTTCAAAAACAGGCGGCATAGATCCAAACCCGATTATTTCATCCCGTTTCCGCTGGCAATGGGAACGGCTTATCCCGACTAACAGCAAACTCTATATTTTTGATCCTGTCCCCTTTACAACAAAGGCAGACCTTGAGGGAGTTCTTCCCTCTGGCGCCCTGTACAGCAAAATGCTGGAGGGAAATCCGGATTTTTCATGGAAAACCACGCTGACTGTAACCGCTCGTCTCAATCCGTCCGCCCTGCCCCGCCTTGTAGACAGCTTTCATATCCAGGATCAGGCAGCCCTGGACAGCTGGACAAAGACTCAAATCGACACAGTCACGAAGGAAGCCGTCAGGACTATCATCGGCGAAATAATGCAGAACAAGGATGAATATGAGGCGATCAGCTCAAACCCCGCGAAACTCACCCAATTGATCACACAGAAAATCGGGGCATCCGAGCAGCAGGAAATCGAGCTTGTCTCTATAACTGCGGAAATTGTACGGATACCGGACTATTCACTCTATGCACTGGCTGCAAAAACCTACACTGATTTTCAGGAACGGCGCAGCGCACTCGTTTCCCAAACCGCCGCAAAACAGGCTTCCGAGTCGGTTGGCGAATATCTGCAGATTGAACGCCTCGCAAAATGGGGCGAAGTTTTGACCAAATATCCAATATTGATCGATTTCCTCGCAGTTTCCCGGGACGACGCCGCCGCAGTATTCAAGACGCTCAAGGAACGGCCCTGAGAGCCTGCCATTAAATTCCTAGAATCGTTCTATTTGCAAACCGGCCATGAGGGGCACAACAAGCAGAAATCTGCCGGAAAAGGCTTCAAAGGATATAATACCGTTATCTGATCGGTTGCTCAGACTGGAACGTCCCTTATCCCAATCCAGGGAATCAATTGCCCAATGGAAACCCTGCCCCCGGCATACATGGGGCGAGCTGCCCGCAGGGAACACCGAGACAGGATCGTCGCTTCCGAGTCCCGAAATGGTTATTCCGGACCCTGCAGGCCTTCCCTGCCCTTTTTCAACCGAGAGCGCAATACTTTCCTCGGTAATCCACATTAGCGGGGGATTTTCATCCCCAAACAGATCCTTCAGCGCAAAAAAATGATCCAGCCTGCCGCCGCTTCCCCCGACAAGAATTATCTCGTCGATGTTTTTTTTCTTCATCAGATTTAGTGCTATTTCAGTATCAGTGAGATCTTTGTCTCTCGGCCAGAACTGAATTTTTTCGGAAGGGTATTTATCCAAAATTGATGCATCCGGGATGCTGTCCATGTCTCCTACGATACTATCGGGAACTATTCCTGCTTTTTCTGCACCGCAAAGACCTGAATCCGCCGCAACGACAAAGGAATACGGATTGAACAGGGTATGTGCAATAGCCATGTCAGGTTGTTTCCCGCCGGTAAAAAGAAGCCCTCTCATAATACCTCGCTTGTGTTCATGTCATTTTTTTTATTATACTGCACTTGATATGGATAAAGTACCTGTACCACCGCAATTAAAAGAATTATCCCAGTTTTTTACTCAAAAAGGATTTCGCGTATATCTCGTCGGAGGCGCCGTCCGGGATATTTTTTTAAATAAAAAAGAGGATGACTGGGATGTGGCGACAGATGCGACGCCCGAACAGGTTGCCTCGCTTTTCAAACGGATCATACCGACAGGGATAGAGCACGGAACCGTGACGATACCCTTCAGGGATAAAATGATCGAATGCACCACGTTCCGGACTGAACAAGGCTATACCGACGGGCGGCGTCCCGATTCGGTCGCCTATGCAGGCACAATCGAAGAAGACCTTTCACGCCGCGACTTTACCATGAATGCCATCGCGGTCTCCCTTCCGGACGGATGCGTAATCGATCCCTTCGACGGCAGGACGGACATAAAAAAAGGAATAATCAGAACGGTAGGAACGGCATCCGAGCGCTTTTCCGAGGACGGACTGCGGCCCTTGAGGGCAGTCCGATTCGCCTCTCAGCTCGGTTTTGTCATCGAAGACGCAACCCTTGACGCGATCGCTCCTGCCCTTCCCGTTACCGCGCGTGTCGCGAAAGAACGGATCAGGGATGAGCTGATAAAGACGCTCACGGCTCCCGTTCCATCGACCGGGCTCAGGTTCATGGAAAGAACCGGTCTTCTTCAGCTCATCCTGCCGGAACTGCAGGCCTGCCGAGGCGTCGATCAAAAAGGACTGCACAAGCATGATGTGCTCGATCATCTGCTGCTCAGCTGCGATTCGTGCCGTACCGCAAATCTTGAACTTCGGCTTGCAGCCCTCTTTCATGATATTGGAAAACCCGCAGTCCGTGCGCTTGACGCCTCGGGGGGCTATACCTTTTACAATCATGAAACTGTCTCCGCACATATAGCCACTTCAATCATGGAGCAGCTCAGATTTCCGCTGAAGATAATCAAATGCGTGACCCATCTGGTTGCCCAGCATATGTTTCACTATGAATCATCCTGGACGGATGCGGCTGTCAGGCGTTTTATTGTTCGTGTCGGAGAAGATTCAATCGATATGCTTTTCGAGCTGAGGTTTGCGGACTCGTATGCCATTTCCGGCATGGTGACCGATCAAACCCTTGTTTCGGAATTCCGCCTCAGGATACAGGCCCTCATCGAAGGCGCACATGCGTTCAGTCTGAAGGATCTGCAGATTAACGGAAAGGATCTGTTTTTGCTGGGCATCAAATCCGGCCCGCAAACGGGCTATATCCTGAAAGAACTGCTTGAAGCTGTTCTCGAAGATCCTGAACTCAATTCACGGGAACGTCTTATTGCTATTGCACTCGAGATTTACAATAAGCTGCAGATAACCTGAAAGCAGGCATTTATTCCAGTTCAAGACCGAGCGCTTTCCATGCGGCGCTGGCGGCAGACTGCTCTGCTTCTTTTTTGTTCTTTCCGCTTTCGGGTCCATAAACCGTTCCCCGGAGATCCACTGTTACCCAGAACGTGCGGTCATGATCGGGGCCTGTTTTTTTGATCAGGGTATACTTGGGAACCGATTTGAACTGTTTTTGAAAATATTCCTGCAGGAGTGTTTTATAGTCTTTATGATGTCTGTTCTGGAGTACTAGCTGGATCTGCTCTTCCATGATGCTGAGTACGAATTGTTCCGTCACCCGGTATCCGGAATCAAGATGCAGCGCGCCAATTATCGCCTCGACCGCGTCTGCCAAAATTGCCTTTTTCCCCCGGCCACCCGACATTTCCTCTCCTTTTCCAAGAACCAGGTATTCATTGAGGCGAAGGGACAGGGCAATTATGGAAAGGGTGTCTTCCGAGACTACGACGGATTTGGTTTTTGCAAGGTCACCTTCCTGACGGTCAGCCATGCACTCATAGAGGCGCGCAGCAATGACCATACCCAGAACGGCATCGCCTAAAAATTCGAGTCGTTCATTGTTGGTACGGTTGGATTCTTTTTCATTGGAACAGGAACGGTGATGAAAGGCAAGATCAAGTAAATCAAGGTTCTTAAAATGCAAATTGGCTTTTTTTTGAAATGCAAGAAGTGCCTGCTTCCGTTCGCCGCTTATTGTATGACGAAATAGAAACAAAACAGGCACTCCTTATCAGAAACAATAATTATTTTGACTGTGATTTGATGAAATCATACGCATCGCGTACAGTTTCAAATTCATTTGCTTTTTCATCCGGAATGCTGATTCCCATCTCTTCTTCGATAGCATATACCAATTCATAGGTATCAAGACTATCGGCACCAAGATCCTGGCGGAAAGATGCATCAATGGTTATCTTTGATTCATCGATCTCAAGTTTGTCAGCAATCAGTTTCTGAATCTTCAGGAATAATTCATCCATTACAAAACTCCTCTAAAATTAACCATTATTTTCAGGTGTAATTACCTGTCGTCCACGATAAAATCCGCATTTTGGGCAAACACGATGTGTCAAAATAAGATTTCCGCAATTTCCGCATTCACAAAGGGTCGGTGCGGTAAGGCGCATATTAATACCCTGTCGTCTGCGGGTTCGCGCTTTTGATGTTTTCGCTCTTGGAACTGCCATATATAACCTCGTTAAAAAAATTTTTCCGTACAAATGTCAGAAATAAAGATAAAAAAACAATATATTTATTCATCCGCTATGTCAAGTGCTATTTTACATTTTTTCACTTTTTGTCGAAATTGATTATCGGTGAAACTTGGCCTTAAGTGCAAGTGCAACAGATTCGGGTACCATCGACGAAATATCTCCCCCGAACGAGGCAAGTTCCTTGATCGCGCTCGAACGCAGGACAAAAAATTCAGGGTCAGTAGATAAAAAAATCGTTTCAATTTCGGGATTTAATCCGCGATTCATCATAGCCAGATCAAATTCATACGAAAAATCGGAAAGATTTCGCACACCCCGGAGCAATACGCGCGCTTCTATTTTCTTGGCATAGGCAACAATCAGATTATTCCAGGGCTGAACGTAGACATTATCCCACTTTTTTACCAGATCCCGAATCAATTCAAGACGCTCGGTTTCCGTGAAAAGATATTTTTTCTCACTATTGACGGCAACAACGATATGGACTTCACTGAAAATTGTCCGGGCGCGTTCAATAATATTCAAATGCCCGAAGGTAGGGGGATCAAAAGATCCCGGAAATACTGCTTTTACCATAAAAACACTGTAATAGCAGTGCTTTATCGAGTCAACACCCATGAAAGGTTTTTTAAAAATGTTATTTGACGTAATGAAATAGAAAGAGTAAAATAGGGTATGAAGAAAAAAATATATTTGATTCTGATATTTTTAGCCTTTTTTTTCTCTGCCTGCAAGACCACAAACTCATCACAAACTTCACCAAATACAAAACAAGTCACTCCTGACTCGCCAGTCACCGATACCGCAAAAAAACCGGTCACCGATACCCCGGTAAAACCGGCAACTGATACGAAACCGGCGGCTGTTTCTGCCGATGATAATACAATTATTGCCCAATTTGATTCATTCAGCGTCACAAAACATATTTTCAACGTTACCAAAACAGAAATTCAGCTTGTAGTGGAGGACTTGAATACTATTACCAATTCGCGTGACTACAACCGGTGGTTAACGTATCTTTCCGAAGAATACCGGATCAATTTTTCTAATCCTGCTGTTCTGGAAAAAGTTACCGCGAGTCTCCCTACAAAAGGGGTGAAGGTGTTAACCCTCAAGGACTATTTTACCTATGTGTTCGTACCCTCACGTCAGAATATGAGGGTAGATGACATTACTTTTGTTTCTCCCACACGCGTGTATGTAATAATGGAAATTGCGCCGAAACAACCGGCGGCAATATATATACTGGAAAAAACCGGTGAAGGATGGAAATTGGTTCTGAAAAATCAGTAATATTTCGTCTGTAAGTAAAGACTCTTGACTTTGTGAACAAAATAGCGAATTATAATCGTTATAATAGAAGTTAAATTTTCTGACCATGGGAGGTCGATTTTATGCGTTTAAAACCCGTAACAATACTGTTAACCCTTTTGCTGCTAACGATTTGGTCATTACCGGCGCAACAGACCGATACCATTATGACAGTAGAAGAAGCATACCTCAATTCTGTCGAAGGTGTTATCATTAAGGGTCTCGCTGATTCCGAAGGCCGTGACAGCAAGCAAGTCGCTCTCCAATATATTGAAAACGCAATCGCTTCGGGTAGAAAAACCGAGGACATTCAGGCTTCCCTTAATTCTCTTGCGTCTGAAGGAATCAATTCAGTTGTACGGGAAGACGGCAGAACCATGAATAATTTTCCTGATATCCGGATGAAGGCGGCTGAGCTTCTCGGACAGATGGGCACCACACAGGCAAAAGACACCCTGATCGCGGTGATGTATTCGGAAAATGAACCGAGTGTAATCTCCGCCGCGGTTAAATCCCTCGGTCAGCTTGGTTTCAATGATAATGACGAAGTCATCGACATGATTAACTGGATTACCCGCAAATTTGACATTATCTACCCTACCAGCTCCCTGGCT
>JAYVSC010000087.1:0-15153 GCA_043775705.1 Spirochaetales bacterium
TGAAGATTCATTTGCGGTCAGTATGTGCTCGAAGGTAGTCGGGTCGGTGATGTATCCGGTAATGGCAGCGCAGGCAGCTGTTTCGGGGGAGACGAGGTAGACCTCCGCGTCCGGCGTTCCGGAGCGTCCCTTGAAGTTGCGGTTGAACGTGCGCAGGGAAACTCCGGCTGAATTCGGCGCGAAGCCCATGCCGATACAGGGACCGCATGCGCTTTCGAGAATGCGGAAACCCGCGCGGATCAGCTCGCCCAGCACGCCCGTCTTTTCTGCCTGCATGAGTGTTTGGCGGCTTCCTGGCGCAATGCCGGCCTCTACCCAGCTTGCTATGTGCTTCCCCTTTACCAGAGCGGCAACGGAGCGGAGATCGCTCAGAGAACTGTTAGTGCAGGAACCGATTACGACTTGAGTCACTTTTTTTCCCGCGACAGAAGAGACAGAGGCAACTGCGTCAGGCGAGTGCGGGAAGGAAGCAAGCGGAACGAGGGTGGAAAGATCGATCTCTAAGAGTTTGTCATACTTGGCCCCTTCATCAGCTGCAAGCGCCACGAAATCTTCGCTGCGGCCCATTGCTTCCATAAAAGAGCGGGTAGCGTCGTCGGAAGGGAATATGCTGCAGGTCGCGCCGAGTTCGGCTCCCATGTTGGTAATCGTTGCGCGTTGGGGAACGCTCAGGTGCTCGAGTCCGCTGCCGAAATATTCATAGACACTTCCGACGCCGCCCTTGACGGTTTCTTTTCGGAGAACCTCAAGAATAATATCTTTTGCGGTGACGCCCGTGCGGAGATGTCCTGTAAGCTTAACCCCGAAAATTCTCGGCATGGCCAGATGAAAGGCCCCGCCCCCCATCGCTACCGCGACATCAAGGCCGCCAGCTCCTATCGAAATCATGCCGATCCCGCCTCCGGTCGGCGTATGCGAATCGGATCCAAGCAGTGTTTTGCCTGGAATGCCGAATCGTTCCAGATGCACCTGATGGCAAATACCGTTTCCCGCACGGGAAAACCAGAGACCGTACTTCGCGGCAATGCTCTGAAGGTATCTGTGGTCATCCATGTTTTTATAATCTTCCTGGAGGGTATTGTGATCGATATAAGAGACAGAAAGCTCCGTTTTTACCTGTTCCAGACCGATTGTCTCGAACTGGAGGTAGGCCATGGTACCTGTGGCATCCTGGGTGAGGGTTTGGTCTATGCGGATTGCAATTTCTGATCCTCTCGCAGGGAGATCTGATCCGCTTTCAATAAGATGGTTTTTGATGATTTTTTCGGTAAGTGTAAGTGCCATTGCGCGACTCCTGCATATTGGGTAATTTCAAGCTAAATGTATCTGGTTAGCACGAGATTGTCCATATCACCGAAGGTGTGCTATAATCTGACATATGAAAAAAACGTGGAAAGGCTTGTCTTTTCAGGTACTCGCAGTTGTATTTTTTTTTCTCCTTCCTCCGGTGTATTCTGAAACTATTCGCGACCGTGCCACAATTCATTTCAACAGCATTGACTGGACCATCAAGGAAAATTCCATTCCATTTGTCGAAATACCCGCGGTAATCATTCCCGGGGGGAATGAATCCTTTCCCGTTTTGAGCATTACCGCCTCTTCGGCCGTTTCTGCCCTGTATCCGGAAATTGAACAATTGGGCGCAATCGATTATAGCGGGAGCAATGTCAAGCTCATTGAGCTTCTGACCACCCTTTCCCTTGCCCTGAAAGCGCAGAAAATTGATTCCGTACTATGCACACCAGAACGGCCCTTCATCGCTCCCTTGTGCACCTTTCAACTGCAGAAGCTTCCCATACCCGCGGTGGTCTTTTTTTCGCGTCCGGTGCCAGTTCCCACGCCCATACCAGTTCCAGCGCCAGCGACAGCGCCCTCTCTATCGCTCCCGCCCGGGTTAAAATCGGTCAGTTTCAGTTCAAAATTCCGTATGCAGTTTCTCAAGAATAATGTTCCTTCATTTGTCTATTTGACGGTAACGGCCGAAAAAATCGAAGATGCATGGAAAATCAACGAAATCTTATTTGATGGTGAATCCTATGCCGGTCTCGCTCAGCAGAATTGAAAGGGAATATGTCGTCCTGAATTTGGAGGACCAGATGCCTCCGCTCTCGCTTCTTGCAGGGGCAACAATATATACCATTCCCGGAGATGCGTATTCGCTTAAGGGAGAGACCGTCTCGATAACCGGTTTGTTTCCATGCCTTGCGCTGCATGACTCTGTACGCGTTTTTTTCCGTCACAAACAACGTGCAATGTTTTTTGATTCCCGGTTTACCTCCGCAAATGCCGAGACCTGGTGCGCTCAACTTCCCTCCAGCATTTTCATGGAGGACAGCATTCATGCAGGCGGAAAAACGAACAATATAAAAATTTTCCTGAAGGACAGAATATTCGAATCCACGGTTTCGGCAATATACCCTCTTGCTGATATCCTCGTTGATCCTGAACTCTGTCTCCTGCGCGCGGAAAGCATGCAGAAAGTCGCATCACGCGCCGGCATAGACGCTGAAGGCTCTCTTGTGCGCTATCGTCTCTTCGAATACCTTGACGGATTCAGAGTTGATGTCAAATGCGAAAGAACATATCCCGAAACGGGGGACTTTATCTTTGCCGATCATCAGTATGTGCTTGTGTCCGTAAAAAAAATGGAGAAGGCGAAAACGGAGAAGGGTATCGCACTGCCGATTTTGATTTCCTATGAGCATCGACAGATTTCCGTCGATTCTGCCATATCGGGCTCCATCCGCGTCAATGCGGACTTGACGCTTCTCTGCCTTGATATCAGAAAGGCGCAGGAAGAGGATAAACGGTTTATGTATGAGAAATTATACAAAGAAAATTACCAGATTTTAAAATAAAAAAAGGATACCCGAAAAATCCGGATATCCTTACTTGCGGTAAGGCAAAACTATTCACCGTCGATGGTGATGCCGTGCCTCCGCTGCGGATACTTCTTGAGCATCGCAACGCCGTTCTTTTTGTCATTGTACACGAATCCGCCGTTCCAGTATTCAAGAGCCGCAAAGAGGGCGTTCCCGCCGTCCTGTTCATCGCTTTTATTGGTCCGAAATGAAACATAAGATCCGAGATGCTCGAAATCCTGCTGATAGAGGCATTCAAGCCGCTTGCGGTTAAAATCATTCCATTGAACCAGGTCCTTAAAGCCTGAACCCTCGTCCTCTACAATCAGATGCGCATGATTCGAGCTGAATGCGTACCATACATGTACTTTTTTATTTAGATCACATCCATTTCCGTGTTTGACTGCATTTTTGATAATTTCGCTGATCTGCTGTTCAAGCAGGTTTATTTCTTTGATTTCGAGCGGGGCTGACTGCACGATAAGCAGGGTAAAATATCGAATCTGACGAAAATCGGATGGAAATTCTTTATATAACATATTAGCTTTATCGAAAAGAGGATCACTTCCGTCTGCGCGTAATTCTTTGATCGGATTCATGGTAGCTTCTCCTGGATTATGTAATTACCCTTCCATCTGCTGAAGGGCTTCTTCTATGCTGTTTGTAATCGGAAAATATCCCATAAGCTTTGTCAATTCTATAACTTTCTTGACAGAACCATGTATATTCGTGATCGCCAGTTTAAGATTCATTTTTTTGACAGTTGAGCAGATGTAAATAAGCGCACCAATACCGGAAGAGTCAATATAATCAACCTGCTCCAGATTAATTATAAAAGACTGCACATTCTTTTCGAGCATTTTCATTACCAGCTCTTTCAATTTATAAGAATTGTACAGATCCATCTCTCCGTTTACATCTATGATGTATACTTCTCCGTTTTTCCTGATTTTTAGTTCCATGCTGATGCAGCTCCTTTCCTATTTTGCTTACGCTTTGATCTTCATTATGATGAGTGTCTGATCGTCATGAAGGCTGGCAGACCCAATAAAAGCTTGTACATTATATTTGACTTCATTTGCAAGGTCTTTTGCAGATAATCCATTGTTTTCCGCAACAACCCGGGAAAGGTTATCTATACTGTACTGATGTCCTTCCTGATTTAACGCTTCTATGAGACCATCCGTATAGAGAATGATAATGTCTCCTTTGTCTACTGTCAACTTAATCTCTTCATATTTCGAGCTGCGTTCAACACCTATAGGGTCCGTTTTCTGCCTGATTATCTCTATTTTGCCGGTGGAAGTCCTCCATAACAGCATGGGCTGATGTCCTGCACTCGCATAATCGATGGTATGGTCGGCGGCGCAGTAACTGAGAAAAGAAAGGGTTGCATAGTGGTCTATGTCGATTTTACCCGTAATACCCTTGTTTACCCAGTCCAGTATGACTCCGGCGCTTTTTGTGGTGTTGGTCACGAGATGAAGAATCGATCGGAGCATGATCATTACCATGCTGGACTGAATTCCCTTACCCGCAACATCGGCAATCGCGACGGCAATCCGGTCCCTGCGGGCGAGAATCACGTCGAAATAATCTCCGCAAACACCCTTTGTCGAGTTGAAAAAAGAGCCGAAGCCGACTTCCGGAAGTTCGGGAAGTCGCTTGGGATGGAGTGTTTTCTGTATTTGGGATGCAATACTCGCTTCGCGCTCAAGATCTGCGTGTTCAAGAATTTCCTGCACGCTGTACACATTATTGATCGCCGCACCGGCATACTGCGCAAGAGCTTTTGCGATTCTGAAATCTTCGTCCGAGAAGGGCTTGTTTTCAGGAAGGCGGGCTATTCCCGCCACGCCTACTACCCGGTCTTTCACCATGAGCGGGACTATGATATAGGCACCGGGTTTGAGAAAATCCTCCGGACCGTTTGTGAATATACGTGCATCCAATTGGCCGTTTTCAATAAGTACGGGCTTTCCTGATGCGGCAACTTCACCGAATATCGTGTCCCCCAGATTGAACTGCACATAGCGGAAATTGGTTTCGATGCGTACCGGCTTGTGAGGAAGGTCCTGCGGGATTTTATAGGGAGGGGGGAATTTTCCGGTGAAGGATTTGACTGTTATGATATCCTCGAAATCGTCAGCCAGAAAGACAACTCCGCCGTCTGCATCGGTATTGTCGATCATCGTTTCATTGATGAAATCGAGCAGACGAACCAGGTTGATCTCTTCGGTGAGGGATTCAGCCACATGAACGAGAAACTGCTGGCCTATGCCTATAAGGGGATCATCACCTTGGCGCAGAGACTGGGCAGGAGCATTTTCAGCCTTGGGGGGGACAAACGACAAAAACCGCACGATCAGCACAAGCATTATTATGCTGGCAATTAGTATACCGCTGCTGAAGACGAGCAGACTGGGAATCAGAATCGCACAAATACTGCTTAAGCCCAAAAGACCGATAAAAGCCGTCGAAAGTTTGAATAAAGCGGGATTTTTGATTTTCTCGGGTTGGTTTTTAATTAATCGGAGAAGAAAAAAGCCTGCAATGCCTTGTACCAAAATACTGGTTACAAGGGGAAGTATTGCGAATGAATCAAGTAGTGCTATTTGCATTATACTCAATTGTAACATCGATATATTATGACGTCAAGTTTGAAAGGTTTTTTTATACCAGTCTTTGAAAGCGTCCCATTTTGACCAGTGATGCTTTTCGGTGATGGTACGGGTAGCGTCATCCAGACTGAATTCGAGACCGTATTTCTGTTTGAGTTCATCCCATTGCTTTATAATCCAGACATAGAGGTCGCTCGCGGTGCGGTTGTTGAATTTTCGGATCAAGTGTTTTTTCCTGATTACATGAATAACCGGCAGATACACATTCTGATACCAGGAAGTGATAGCCTCGTTCATGGGTATTTCCGTTTCGATCGGGGCATTAATATAGTATTTATGGACCAGAATGTGATTATAGATTACGTCATATTGCCCCGGGCTGGTGAAATCGAGATCCCAGCAATCAGTGAGATCCCCAAAATCCGTTTCGGCGTAAAACACGCGTTTTTCGTATTTGATTACTTCGGAAAGCAACGTTTCGGCCGTGATTCCGGGCTTGAGCTTGATTTCGCTCTGCAGCGATATCACTTCCGCATCGATGAATTTGACTCCCTGTGCCTTTCCGACTGAAACCCGATGATTCCCGTCGCGCACAAAATACAAGCCCCCGATTTCATAGAGCTGTATAGCCGGCAGGATGATATCGGAAAGATGGGCCTCATCAACCCGTTCCCATCGATCCTGGAGCACACGATTTTTCGGAAGAAAGTGATTGTCAAAATCCTGGTATCGCCCTTCGCTGCCGACAATATTTTCGATCGCTACTGTCTGCATGCCCGCATACACTTCGTTTTTGGGTTTCAGGATTTTTTTTACGTCGTGGAAGGACAGTAATTTGCTTTTGTCGGGGTTGAGGAAATTCTGTATTTCATTGAAGAGGGCCTTGTTTCGGGCTTTATTAAAGTCATCTTCGGCCTGATTGCGGATAAAGTTGCTCATAATTCTGCTGCTCCAGTGTCAATTATAAAGTGGCTGTATGCATTTATGACTGTCGTTTCGAGATATTTGGATACGCGTATATCTTGAAGGTCATACAGGTGAATGTGTCCATGTACCAGATAACGGGGTTTGAAGGTTTCAATGAACCATAAAAAACATTTGAATCCCTGATGACAGGGATCGCTTTTATCGTGAATGCCCGCGGGAGATGCATGGGTGACCAATAGGTCAAGGAATCTGCCGTAACGGATTTTATTGTACAGCATAAAGGGAATGAGGGCGAGGAGCTTCCTCTTCATCTGCGTGTCTGTGTATTGGTTCAAACCGTTGTTGTATTTGAGCGAGCCCGACACGCCTGCAATCAGCAGCGATCCGTCCCGAATTCCGCGAAACCCGATATAGGTGGCACCGCAGCCGGGGGAAGCGCAAACATCCTTCTCGATCGATTTGCCCGCAGGTACGGTATCCAGGAGATTCCGGTGGTAGTAGCCGAATTCATTGAGATTGTGATTGCCGAAAACAAAATAGACGGGTTTATTCAATGAGGAGACGATAAAATCCATATATTCCATAGGAAGATCACCGGCGGAAATCACCAGGTCAATATCCTTGAACCGTTCCTTGACATTGCTGCTGTATACAAGTGGGTCAATCTGGTCGGAAACGCATAGTATCTTCATGGCTTAAGGGGTTATTTCTTACCGAAAACATCTATAGAAGAAAGCATGTGTTCCAGTTTGTCCTTGTTGATCAGTTCGATGGGCCGGCTTTCCGCGAATTCAAGAGCGGAGCGGGTAAATGCGGAGCTGGTAACCACTATTCCGCGCATCAGGGATTCTTTTTTCATATCCTCCTGGAGGGTTCGTAAAAAGGAATCCTCAATCATGGTCGGATCCCGGTAAAAAAGAATCATTCGGGGCATTTTCCGCACATTTCGCCATTTTTCGGCATCGTTTTCGACGGCGATTAGGGCACAGCCGAATTTGGTTTCCCGGATATCGCGTACGGCAAGTTCGAGCCCGCCGCTGGTCAGAGCCTTGCAGATGGTAAAAAAGTCTTCTTTATTCGCGGTAAGGTATTCTTTCATGTGATCGTTCGAGCGCAATTCCTGATACTGTGAAAGTTTTTCGCCGACATCGCGGAAGTTCCGTTTTTTGCTGAATATTTTTTCCCATTGCCCGATCGCCTGGTCGATATCGCGGAGCTTTTCATAGCAGGATGCGAGGAAATACCGCGCGTGCAGGGTGTCGCCCGCCTCTTCATCCTTTGCGGCTTTGATAGCCCGGTCAAATTCGATGATAGCCTTTTCGGTGCTGTTGGCCTCAAGGTAGCAGCAGCCGCGCTCTATCAGGCATTTTTGCTTGAGCTCGGGATCCCTCATGGCTTTTTCGAATACCACCAGCGCATTCGCGTAATCATGGCTTTCGCGGAGCAGGCGGCCCTGATAGTAGAGTGCCTTGGTATTGCCCGGATCGAATTTCAGGGCAAGCGCGATTTCCTGTTTCGCATCGGTCATTTGTTTGTTCTTGAAGAGGAGGAGGCCGAGCGCCGCGTGGGCTGCGGCATGTTTCGGGTCGGTCTCGACGGTTTTCCGGTAGTAGGAGAGGGCCTGTTCGGTGTTGTCCCGCTGCTCGAAGAGGTAGGCCGCATGATAGTAGTTTTCCGCCTGGAAAGGCTCGATTTTGATGAGGAGAAGATATTCCTTCAGGGCTTCTTCAGGCTGGTTATATTTGAGGTATAATTGTGCTATGGTGTTTCTGAATTCGGATTCGGGTATGGTCTTGGAGTAAATTGCAGTCTCGTCAACGGCCTTGAATTCCATAAGCGCGAGCTCGGCTTTTCCGTCGGCAAGATAGGCGCGGCCGAGAAGGTAACGGGCCTCGGCATCCCGCGAGTTACGGGAAACCATCAATCGTGCTTGCTTGATTGCCGTGGTATACTTACCGGAGCTGATCAATTTGGCTATGCCTTCTATTTTTTTTGGTACAAGAAGGGATTTAACCAGAAAAACCAGAAGAACAGACACACCGGTGCCGAGAATCAATATGAAACCGATAAACATTGATGACATATTGTAAGATTATCGCTTTTATGGGGTATTGTCAAATATGAAAGAAAGAAGATGGAGATTATGGTCAAAAACCCTCGTCGCAAGCCTTGTGCTGCTGTATGCATCGGCTTTTGCGTACAGTTTTGACTACTTTGCGGAAGGAGAGCGGCTGTTGCGCGAAAACAAGCCCATCGAGGCTGCGCCCCTCCTGTATCAGGCTTCGCAGGCGGAGGGAACAAATCCGAAGGTTTATGAGTACCTCGGGCTTTGCTATCAGAAGACCGGCAAATACGCGGACGCGATCAGCATATACATGAAGGGCACTTCGGCTCCCGGAACCGACCGGAAGCTGCTGTTCTACAACGCGGGCACCACCTATTTTATCCAGAAGCTGTACAGCGAATCTGAAACCATGTTTTCCCGGTCCATCGAGATAGACTCGGCCTATGCCCCGGCCTATCTGAACCGGGCGAATACCCGGGTGATGCTGGAGCACTTTGCCGATGCGATCGGCGATTATACCATGTATCTCACCCTCGATCCCGCGACGGCCCAGGAAGGGCCGATACGGCAGCTCGTTGCCCTGCTCTCGGGTGACATGAAGAACCGGGAAGTTGCGCAGGCTAAGGCCGAAGCCGAGAAAGCGGCGACCGAAGCGGAGAAAAAGGCCGCCGCCGATCGGTACCAGAAAATGCTGGATGACGTGAATGCCTCGCTGCAGGCAGTGGACGCGGCGAGCACGCTGTCGGCCGGATCGGAAGACGTAATGAACTATAACGAGGAAGGACAACTTGAATAAACGGGAACAGATACTTATCGTAGCGGCCGGAACCGTATTGCTGCTGCTGCTTGCGCTGGGCGGCATTTTTCTCTTCAGGAACGGAAGCGGTAAACCTGATACGCAGAGCCAGCTCAGGGCGAACACCCTTACCCTTGTCCGCAACTACGTGGACAAACAGGAATTTGACCGGGCACTCAGTCTGCTTGAAGGACTTCTGATTCAAAACCCCGACGACAAGGAAGCCACGGAGCTGCTGGACGTAGTGCTTGCCGCCAAAAAGGCAAAAGAAGCATTTGAAAACGGTGCCGGGGGAGCATCGAATGCCGATCTGCTGGCAGCCCTTAATGCGGCCAGGGCCGCGATCGCGAGGGTCAGCGCGGCGGCCGATGCGACGCAGAAAGCCGCGTCCCGACTGACGGATGCCGAAGCGGAAAATGCTCGGCGGCAGGCAAAGCAGGACACGACCGCCTCGGCCGCAAAAGAGGCGGACACGAGCGCACAGGACGCACTAGATTCCAGGGCAGCAGAAAAAGCAAACAAACTCGCAGCCGCGAAAACGGCCGCATCGGAAGCGGATGCGGCAAAGGCCGAAACCGAGCGGCAGCTGAAGGACCAGGCCGCGTCCGACGAGGCCAAGCGGAAAGCAATCGAAGCGGAGCTTGCGCAGAAAAACGAAAAGATACAAAAGCAGATAGCGGACGTGAACAAATACGTCGATCAGGGAAAGGCGAGCGCGGGTTCGGGAAGCCTGTCCTCGGCCCTGTCAAGTTTTGACAAGGCTGCCTCAAACCTTCCCCCGGGGGAAAAGGCCTTCGCCGCGCAAAAATATACGGAGATGGCCGAAGCCCTGTACGGAATCGCCCAGTCCTCCACGGACAGCACGGTCAAGAACGAGGCACTTGCTTCGGCCCTCGAATACGTCAACCTTGCCGTCGAAGCGGATCCCTCCCTTCCTTCAGCGAGATATCTCCGCTCCCGCATCTATACCGATCAGAAAAAGGGCGATGCAGCCCTCGTCGATTTGAAGGAAGCGGTTCGTCTGGACCCGAAAAACTATCTGTATTCGTATGAACTCGGCAAGATGTACTATATGTTGAAAAAATACGCGGAAGCCAAACAGTGCTTCACGACGGTTGTCAAGCTCGAACCCAAATACGAACCCGCCTTTTTTAACCTTGGCCTTACCAACAAGGCGCTCAATTCCATGGACGAGTCCCTTGCCGCGTTCCGCTCCGCCATCGCCGTCAAGGCCGATTACGCGCGGGCCTACATCGAGGTAGCCCGTATCCTGGACAAGAAGAATGATTCGGCGAACGCGATCGCGAACTATAAAAACGCGCTCAAATACGAGGGCGGGAATGCCTCGGCCCTGCGCGAGCTTGCCGCCGTCTACAGCAGAGTAGGGCAATTCACCGAGGCCGAGCGATATTTCAAGGAAGCCTTGATGCTCGGTTCCGATGACGCGATGACCAATTATAATATGGCGGCGGTTCAGCTTGAATTGGGAAAGCCGGACGTCGCCCTTGACTACGCAAAAAAAGCGGTGGACGCGGACCCGAAAAACGCGGTATATCTTTATACCTATGGTCTCGCGGGAGAGCGCAACGGCATGAAGGACGTTGCCCTTCAGCAGTATGCACGCTCGATAGCCGCCGACCCGAAATACGTGAAGCCCCGCATTAACATCGGCACGATGTATCTGGATGCCGAACGGGTCGACGATGCGCTGAATCAGCTCAACGCGGCGTATACGATCGAAAAGGACAACTTCGAGGTGAACAACAATCTGGGAAAAGCCTATGGATTGAAGGGTATGTTCGACAAGTCGGTGGAGCACTATGTTAAGGCAGTATCGAAGAATCCCAAGGACGCAAGCGTCCGCGCAAATCTCGCGACTGCCTATATCAGCGCGGGCTTGAGCGAGAAAGCGCGGGATACCTATGTTGAGTTATTGAAAATTGACAATCAGCGGTGGGACGCCTATTTTGAGCTCGGCAAGCTGAACGTGACGCTGAACGATAAGGCCGCCGCAAAAGCGGTGTTAAATGACCTGCTCAAAAAGAAAAGCGACTATGCGCGCGCCGACGAGGTGAAAGCCCTGCTCAACACCCTGTAGAGGGGAGCGCTATGGGGTCTCTCAAGTTCTTTTGATCCGCCTGAAAAGCTCATCGCGGTCCAGAACAATCCAGATGGGCCGCCCATGGGGACAAACCGGCTCTCCGAGGGCAAAGGCCCGAAATGCAAGATCTTTCGCCGTTTCCTGGTCCAGTATGTCGCCGTCCCTGCATGCCGCACGGCATGCGGCGGACGCGTATATATGGGACACGAGCCTTTCAGCGCCTATCGACGGGTCAAGAAGTTCTTCCGCGAGATCCTTTTGCGTTCCTTTCCATCGGGCGGGAACCGAAGTAACAAGCCATATTCCGTCACCCTCATCCTCAAGCGAAAATCCCGCCTTCATGAGATTCTCTCTCTTTTCTTCCAGCTGCCGGTTTTCTTCCGCGTCTGAAGTTTCGATCCGATAGGGGATCAGCAGTTCCTGGGCTCCCGAAGAACTCCACAATTCATCGTACAGGATCCGTTCATGCGCCGCATGCTGGTCTATCAAAAAGAGAGCGCCGTTTTTTTCTACCGCAAGAAAGGTTCCAAGCACCTGGCCGAGAAAGCGGAAGGGGAGCGGCGCATCCGGTATTGCAGCGCGGGGGGCCCCGTTTATCGTGACATCCGGGTCACGGGACGAAAGCCCTTGCGTGTAGGAAGCTGCGCCGTAGGCAGTCATCTCGGGATAGGAGGGACGTTGAAAGGCGGGACCGATACGGTCCTTGTGGGGATAATCGAAACCACCCTGACCCGATTCACCGCGGTGCATTTCGGCAAAGGTATAACGCCGGTAGAAATCCCGAATCACCGAACTGACGGCATGATGCAGACCCCCCGCCTCGCGGAAGCGAGCCTCGCGCTTTGCCGGATGAATATTGAAGTCGACGAGGGATGGATCAATCGTGATGAAGAGGATGCCGAAGGGATGCGCGCCGTTCGGGAAATGACCCTCGGTGCCGTATTCGATCGCCTGAAGGAGTGCGTATTCCATGATGCGTCTGCCGTTCACGAAAACCATGAGATTCTTCCTGTCCGACCGGATGACGTCGGGGCTGCCGAGGATTACCGAGAAGGTAAATCCGGTTCCCGCTCCCGAGATTTCATGGAAAAAACCATCGCTTTCTTTCGGTTCGAGGGCAGCGATGCTGCGTTCGAGCAGCGTGTCCGCGGGGAGAAGGATTTTTTTCGAATTTCCGTCCACGGAAAAACGGAATTCTATCGCAGGCCAGGCGAGGGCTTTTTCCGTGAAGATTTGCCGGCAAAGGAGGGTTTCCGCCGAAGCACGCTTGATGAACTGTTTGCGTGCGGGGAAATTGTCGAAAAGACCGTCTATGCTGACGATAGTTCCGCCTGCGAGTCGTGAGGGCAAAACCTTCCCGAGAGAAAGCTTCCATGCGTCGTGACCATTCCGTGTCGTGGTGATTTCAAGGCGGCTTACCGCGTCGATCGACGAGAGGGCTTCTCCCCGGAAACCGAGGGTTGCAAGCGATAAAAGATCGTCCTCTTCGCGTATTTTGCTCGTGGTGTGCGCGTGTGCGCAAAGGGTCAGGTCTTCTTCCGTCATGCCGCATCCGTTATCTGCGACGCGGATATTGTCGACTCCGCCTCCCGAGATCTCGACGGTAATTTTTGTCGCGCCTGCGTCAATCGCGTTGTCGAGGAGTTCCCTTACCACTGCCGATGGACGGTCAATGACCTCCCCCGCGGCGATTTTCCGGGCGACATCATTCGGCAGAACGAGGACAGGCCTCAGACGCAGTTCATCATTTACCATCGATCGTCTGGTCCGAAAAGAGATCGAGTTCTATCTTGTCGTCGGGGGCGGCGGGCTGGTTCATCAGTATCTGGATTTTCCCCTCTATCTTGTCAAGATCCTTCTCGAGGTTTTTGGCAAGCTTGATGCCTTCCTCGAAAAAGGCCAGGGCATCCTCGAGGGCAAGATCGGGATTCTTGATCGCGTCGCTGAGCTCTTCGAGTCTTTCAAGGCGCTCTTCAAATTTTTTCATTTCGGGTCTCCTCTACGCTGACAGTAATGGTGCCTTGTTCAGGGATAATAATAAGCCGTTTTCCCGGCGCCGTATCGCGGGCCGTTCGAATGATTTTCCCCGTTTCCCCGTCGCGGACCACTGCATAGCCGCGCTTCAATATCGTCGCAGGGTTGGCGCCTTCCAGTTTTTCGGTCATCAGCGCAATGCCCCTTCGTGTATCGGAGAGCCGTTCGGAAAGACCCGAAAGCAGGGATTCCTTCGCGTCGTCAAAACGCATCAGGATGGGCTGTTCGATCCGGCGGAAGCGGAGCTCGAGGGATTCGGCAGAGAAGGAGGTCATCATCAGATGAATCCGGTCTATTCTCGCGCTCAGGTTGTTTTTCAGGTTTTCAGAGGCCGTCCGTACCCGGGACGCGGTGTCGCTTTTCAGCGGGCTGACGAGTTCTGCGGCCGCGGAAGGGGTAGGCGCCCGGAGATCCGCCGCCAAATCGCAGAGTGACCAGTCTATCTCGTGGCCTACCGCGCTGATTACCGGTATTTTCGAGGCCGCAACGGCACGGACGAGTCCCTCATCCGAAAAGGGAAGGAGATCCTCCAGGGAACCGCCGCCCCTGCCTATTATGATCACGTCAGCCATTTTATAGCGATTGGCAGTTTCAAGCTGGCGGATAAGGGCTTCTGGAGCTTCGGACCCTTGCACGGGAGAAGGAAGGATGGTGATATGTATTGAAGGATTTCTTCTATTGATAATCTGCAGAATGTCCCTGACTGCAGCTCCGGTAGGACTCGTGATGACTGCCACTCTGGTGGGGAAATCCGGAATCGGCCGCTTTCGCTCGGCATCAAATAGCCCTTCAGAAGCAAGTTTTTGCTTCCGTTCCTCGAGGAGGCGGAGAATGTCGCCAGAACCGGCGGTTTCCATGAATTCGACGATAATCTGGTAGGTGCCGCGCGCTTCGTAGACCGAAATGCTGCCCGTCGCGCGGACGATAGTGCCGTCCTTCGGCATAAAGGATAGATACCTGCTTTTCCCCTTGAACATGACGGCGGAAATCGCGCTTGTCTCGTCTTTCAGCGTAAAATAGAGGTGCCCGGTGCTTGAAGGCCTGCAGTTTGAAATTTCTCCTTCAATGGTGATGGAGGGGAATGAACCTTCAAGAATTTCCTTGATCAGGGAGGTTATTTCCGCGATCCGGAACGTTTGGGTACTGGTCATGAAATTAAAGTACCATGAAGAGCGAGTTTCCTCAAGGTGAAATCCAGGGTGCCGATATTAAGGACAGTATGAAATCCCTAATAGCATTATTTGCCGGTGAAATATCCGGTCATGGTCTCGAATCCTTCTGCGGCGGCTCTTCCTCATTTGAACGGTCTCTTTTGTGGGCAAAAATGGTCCCCGAGGCCGCGAAAATAACCATTTTTGTCCGGGAAAGTCCGAAAACAGGCAGTGAAATTCCCGAATCTGCCCTTTCGGCCGGAGGCGGCCGCATTCCGGTTTCGCTCTGCCGTGAGGGCGAATGGACTGCCGCCTCTTTTTTTTCCCGGCTTTCATTGGAATCGGAAGGTTTTGACCAGGTTTTTATTGCCTGGGCCGACTGTCCCTTCCTTGACGCGGCCTTGACCGCAGAACTCTATAAAAAACATCTCCGCTATGCCGCTGAATACACCTTCGCCGACGGCTATCCCTACGGATTTTCTCCCGATATTCTCGCGCGGGGTATAGTTCCGATAATCGCCAATATCTCTAAAGATACTACCGGTCCTGTTACCCGCAATCTGGTATTCGAAACCATAAAAAAAGACATCAATTCCT
>JAYVSC010000088.1:0-4179 GCA_043775705.1 Spirochaetales bacterium
TGTAGGGTGGAGAGCTACGCACCTAATTGCGTAAACGATGGGAAGGGTTTCAGAAAAAGCGGCTAATTGTATAAGCACAATATTGAGAGCAGTAAATAATCTATTCAGTCAACGTACCAACAGCCGCTTCGGCGCTACTTATAACCCCAAAGGACAAAATATTCGCGCGGAGTTGGCGATTAAAGAAGAATCCTGTCATGCATGAGGCTCTTGAACTCTATTCGGTGTTTTGGAGCAGATATAAAAAAAGTCCTTACAAAGTAAGGACTTGAGAAGGCGCCGGACAGAATCGAACTGTCGCATAAAGGTTTTGCAGAACGAGGTTTGGCGTTTCTTAATGTACCTTGACTGTTCTTATTGTATTACAGGATAAGGATTTACGCAAGAAAAAAAACATTGCGAATCATTAAAAATTACAAAAAAACACCGATTTTGCTTACACTTTTTGCAGACACTTTTACTATAAAGACAACAATACCGCCTCATTCTCTCCGTCATATATCGCACACCAATTCATTACACTTCTTAGATATAACCTTGGTTAAAATACTCCTTAGTTCTTGAATAAAAAAGTTACAAAACAAACAGAAAAACTATTCAAGTATTTTAATATCTACTGGGATATATAAGAATTTGTCAGAATGCATTAAAACTCCTGCTTCATAGCTTTTATGGTATTCTTTATACGTACCAATATTTCGAGAAGCTTTAAATTCATTCTTACATTTACAACAAGTAATTAAATCAACAGAATCACCTGAGCCTTTACCATCTGTAATACATTTACAGTTTGGACATAAAAAACAAACATCTGTTTCCATTCGTATCTCCTTTAATCATGATCTATTATGATCTTACCATACAATTCAAGAAACTCACAATAAAATAGAAATACCATTTTCCCTGCAATTTGAATTTATTATAGAGATACTATTTTTTTTGTCTCGGAAACAAATCCACCGCCCATTATTTAGCAAGGTTCCTCTTGCCAGTTTTCACGCCCACCACTTCCGGAGCTCTCTCGAAAGAAAACAAAAACAACTTGTCTCTCTCCGTCGCTCTCTCGCTTCACCGCACAGGTTCTCTCCACTCCGCTTCGCGTCGCTCCGTTCACCAGTGCGTCTCGCTCGGTCGTTCCTCCGTTCGGCAAATAATTTTTGTTTCCAAGAATCTATAGTCACCGGCAGCACTTTCCGCAAATCTGCAAATTCCACACATACCATCAGTTCTTGGCTCCCACCAGTTCGTCGCGCGTCCCTGCGCTCCTCTCCTCCACTCGGTCCCTTCGCACTTCGGCCCTCCTGGCCTCGTACTCCCGGGCCCTCATTCCGCGTATTCCCCCGCTCCGTACAAGGGCACCTTAAACGTATTTTCAGAGCACCGCTTCACGAAAAGGCTTGTCCGTTCGTTTCTCGTCATATTTTCGGCATACCGTCAGAACGCAACCCGCCGCCAATGAAAAGCTAATCCGCATTCTTTCGCGAAAGTGTCAGCTTCCAGAACGTGGCTCCGAAAAGCGTCGGGTTCCCTCCGCCCCTGCCGGCCCCCCTCCCCCCAAACCCCTCACTCCCCGCATACCCTACAATAAGGTACCGCATTATACTTGGGGGAAGGGGGGCCTCTTAGGGGCTCCGGCGCGTTGCACTTGCCCGACGCTTTTCGGAGCAGATGCCACAAGGCTGAATGTTCATCCGTCAGGAAAACTCCGTACAATTTGATTTCAGGCATTTTTCTGAGGTTGCTCAACCCGCAGTCTCAACGCCAATTCCGTCCGTGATGAATGCTCATCACCGATTCCGCGACCCGTCCCTAAAACTGTCAGCACGCGCCCTTCCGGCAACAGCTATAACCGACCGGTCGGACAGCAGCCAGCGCTCCTCCAGGACTTCGTCCTTCCGTCCCGCCGTCCACTGACCGACCTATTAAGTTTTTCCGAAAAGTTGCCGGAAGGCCGCTCCCGTGATGTTCCCGCTCCGAAAGCTCATCTCGTTGTTATACTGTTTTCACGCTGAGCCCGCCCGCTGCGCGGGCGGAGATTCAGAAAATATTTATGCCTTCCTGAAAATTTTATCGGGGAGCGTGCGCAGCCGCTTGCTTTTAATTGCTTTTCAGGTGACTGCAAAACCGTTGATGACAGCAAAAAATCAAACTTCCCTTATACTCTCTTATATACTTATTTTTATTATTTATGTGTCATCTAAATAAATTATTTCTAGCTTCTCTTATTTTTCTTCTACAGCCTTGCTTTGCGTTATCTCCGTCTGTTCCCGCCTGTTTGCGTTAATTTTTCCCATTTAATTTTGCCGTCACCTATAGTGTCATCTTTTCCGTCACCTCTTGTAAGGGGGAGCATGGGGGGAAACAAAAAAACCGACATTTATCCTGTCGGTTGAAATGTGAAAAATAAAAATGTCAGGCAAGGTATCTTAATTACTCAGTTCTCAACGCAATCCCCACCCATCCACGAGCTTTTTTGGTTCGTTCCTTCTGTATTCCCTTGTTCTGTAGATGCATTGCAAATATCCTCTGCGCGTACGGCCGCTCTGAATTCTTCTCGCACCATGCCAGATACTCTCGGTACAAATCGTATGAAGTGACCCGAAGGTACCCGGTAGCATCAAGCACACAACACTCGGCAATAAATGAACCGATCAGATCCATTTCCTCCTGGTATTCCTCGGTCGCGAGCTTCACCTCCTCGGGCTCGCCCAGCCGTTCCTTCTGCCAAAGAAGACAGCCATCGATCATCCAGTTGAGTATACCGGACTTTTCTACCTGCAGCTTCTTCATCAAATCGGGGTCCCGTTCCGCATAGGGGATAGTCACTGTAAAAGGAATCAGCTTGATACGTCGCCAGATACCAAGATCGTTTCCCTTGATAACGGGCTTGTGATTGGTCGCCATGAATATCTTGAACGTCGGAAGAAAATCGAAATACTCACCGTACAAAAACCGTGCAGTAAGCGCATCCTGCCCTGTAACCTGCTTTATCAAAGGCTCGCTAAGTCGCCGCCCTTCCTCTGCCTCAACCGTCGTCACAAAACGTGCACCGCGCAGACGCGCGATATCATTCGACATGACATTACCGTTTTTCCGCATAAAGGTTTCGGTCTGCGTGGACATCGCATACTCGCCGAGTATTTCCATAATAGCGTTGAGAAACGTGCTTTTTCCGTTCGCACCCGATCCGTACAGAATAAACATTACCTGCTCGCTCATATCGCCGGTCAAGGCCCAGCCGACCGCTTTCTGTAGAAAGTAAATTAGCCCAGCATTTCCGGCCATAATCCTGAGCAAGAAATTATTCCAGGTATGGCAGGAAGCCTCCCGATCGTAGAGAACCGAAGCGCATTTTGTAATATACTTTTCTTTCATCGAGGGAAACAATTCTCCGGTACGGAGATCAATTGTTCCATTCTGAACATTGAGTAGAAACGGCTCCTGGTCAACATCCTTCGGTGAAATCTTCACACGCCGCTCGGTAATTGCAGTCTCGACAAGCGCCTGCCTTCGTCGCAGGGATTCAGACTTGACCACATGGGAGGCAAGATCAACCGCGCGCTGATGATCGTCAAGACTTGCAACCTGTAAAAAAAGTCCGCGCAAGAAGTCTTTACAAAGCGCGAAAATTTCCCCGCTGTCGTCCGGACGCCAGGCATTCCCGTCCCAGATAAGCCATTTTTTCCATGCCATGCAGTACCGTATTTTATCACGGTAAGTCTTCACGAAAAGCTCCGCATTGGTGAGATCGGTGAATTGTTCCCGACCGGCAATGAGATCATCAAGCCTAAGTTGAAGGGCGTCATACTGAACTTCAAGTTCTCTGTCCTCTTCTTTCACAGGAACCCCCGTTCCTGCAAAGCTTCATAATACATCTCGTACCGTTTTTCAAACTCGACATACACTCCATTGTGTGAATACGCCGACCGGTACAGAGTCACGAGAGAACCGGGCTTCCGCAGGTACTCTTCTTTGAGGAAAAAAAACATTACAGACATAATTCTATACGGTAACTTCTTTTCATTTATGTCGTAAAACTTCTCGTATAATTGTGCTTCCTGTAGTTCTTCACGTGCGAAATGAAGAAGTCGTCCGATTTGCCAACTACATGGTTTCCGCCTTCGCTTTCGTTTCATTTGACTCCTCGTTAATCAATAAAATGATTCACCGACCTTCTTC
>JAYVSC010000089.1:0-5554 GCA_043775705.1 Spirochaetales bacterium
GGTGCCGTCCTCGCCGAAGGTGCCGTGCAGAACGGGAAAGGCGACGTCAATGGCGATAGCCTTGCCGCCGCAGAAAAAAGCGCCCGCCCTTCCGCCACCGGGAACAATGTATACCTGCTTAAGCGCGTCTTCCTTGATGGACAGAACCGCTTTGGGCTCTTTCCGGATATCCGAGAGCAGCGAGTCATCCTGTA
This sequence comes from Spirochaetales bacterium, assembly GCA_043775705.1. GTDB lineage: Bacteria > Spirochaetota > Spirochaetia > Treponematales > Treponemataceae > Teretinema. The sequence continues at coordinate 195 of JAYVSC010000089.1, forward strand.
AAAACCACAGGCCTTTTTTCGATATGCCGACCAGAAAAATCCGATTTTTGTCGGATGGAATGTTCCGCGCTATGGATGAGGCGGATTTGAGCGACACCTCGTGCTCTCCTGTTTTGCCGCCGTAGATGATTGCGATATTCATTTTTTTCCTCCATAGGATAATTCGTGCAGTGCCTTTTGCGCTTCGGATATTTCGTCATAAGGATCGGTATGATCCTTGTAGATTATCGAGTTTTCGTGACCCTTGCCGAGAAGAATAACGAGATCTCCCGGCCGTGCGAGGAAAAATGCTTTCCGTATCGCAAGCTTTCTGTCCGGGATGATGAAAAGGCTTTCTTCCCTCGTTTTTCTCCTGCAGCCCGAGGCAATCATTTCCAGAAGCGCGACCGGGTCTTCTCCGCGGGGATCCTCGTCGGCGAGAATGACGATGTCCGAATACTCATCCGCTATGCGGCCCTGTTCGCTCCGCTTCAGGATATCCCGCTCCCCGCCCGAGCCGAACAGGCTGATTATCCTGCCCTTGACGCGTTTGCGCAGGGAGGGAAACACCGCCATAAAGGAAGAGGGGGTGTGGGCGTAGTCGACGAGTACCTCGAAGGGCTGCCCTTCGTCGATTACCGTCATGCGGCCGCGCACCGGGATGAGTTCGCGCAGCAGCGGCACGAGGCTTGAGACTTCGGTCCCGGTCAGGCGGGAAACGATTATGAGCGCGGCCATGGTGTTGTACACGTTGAAGGCGCCGGGCAAATTGATTCTCACCGAATGACGGGGGCTGCCGTTTTCGCTCATGGTAAAACTTACCCCGCCCGAGTCGGGTGCGATGGCCGAGGCCGACAGTCCGACGGGAACCTTAGCGGCGGTCGAGTAGCCGAATATCGGTTTTTGCGTAACTTCCCGGAAATAGGCGGACGCCGGGTCTTCCTCGTTCACGACGCCGAAGGATGGAATTGGGCGGCCTTTTTTCACGTGGTCGTGATTGTCCAGGGAACGGAACAGGTTGGCCTTGTCATACTTGTACTGCTCGATGGTTCCATGGAACTCGAGGTGCTCGTGGGTTACGTTGGTCATTACGACCGCGTCGAAGAGCACGTCCCCGAGCCGGTTGGTTTTCGCGGAGAGCCCGTGGGATGAGGACTCAACCACGGCGTATTCCAGCCCGTTGTCCCGCATTTCGGCGAGCCTTGCGTGGATGGTCAGGGCTTCGGGCGTGGTTTGATGTTCGGGATTCGGGAGTACCTCTTCATTGACGCAGTAGTCGACCGTCGAGATAAAGCCGACTTTTTTTCCGCAGAGCCGGAGGAGCTGGAAGATGAGGGAGACCGTGGTGCTTTTTCCCTCCGTGCCTGTTACCCCGATGACGACGAGATCCTTCGAGGGATGGTCGTAAAACATTGATGCGACGGCGGACATAGAAAAGCGGGGATCTGCGACCCTCAGATATACTACGTCGGGGTGATAGACCAAAAGGGGAGTGCCGTGAATGACGGCGCGGGCTCCTTTTTCTATCGCGGAGCCGATAAAGGCGGCCCCGTCCGTATGAAGACCGCTCAGGGCGAAAAAGAGAGATCCCCCGGTAACCTGCCGTGAATCGTACACGAGGTCTGTTATTTCCGGATCGGAATAGCCGGTCTTTTCCAGTACCGGTAGGGAAGCGGTAAATTGGGATAATCGTTTTTTCATATCGCTTTCAATTGTATCAATCGTCTCTTGAATTGGCAACACCATAGGGGTACTATACTGAATATGTATGAAACCAGAGTAGAGGCGGACTTCGCCGCCGCCCATTTCCTGTCCGATTTTCATGGTAAATGCGAGCGTCTTCACGGCCACAATTACCGGGTTTTGGCTCATGCCCGCGGGGAAACCCTCGATTCGGGCGGAATGCTTATAGATTTCGGTGTTTTGAAGGGTGCCCTTCGCGAGGTGTGCGGAAGGCTGGATCATTCAAACCTTAATGATCTTCCCGTGTTTGCTGATAATCCGAGCGCCGAGCGTATTGCGTTCTGGATTTTCGGAGAACTCCTTCTTCTGCTTCCTGACGTTCCCCTTTTTGCCGTCGACGTGTACGAAACGCCGACCAGCAGGGCAAGATACCTCATTTAATTGACAGTTTGACTTTTTCTGCTTATCATCATAGGAAGATGAACACCCCTGAGTTGAACAAAAAATTATCGCTGACTGAAAAACATCATGGGGAAGAACACTGGTACATTCTAGACAATGCCGCCGCCTTTATGCCGGCCCTGACCGACCGGATGGTAGCCCTGGTTTTTCGTATAGCTGCGACATTGACCGAACGGGTCAACCTCCCAGCCCTTGAAAAGGCTATGAAGAATATTTCCCCCCGGTTTCCCTATTTTCAGGTGGAGCTTCGGCGCGGGTTTTTCTGGTACTATCTCGAACCTCTTCCCGCAAAACAGGCCGTTCCCGTCGCCGATTCCAAATACCCCTGCCTTCACATGCGCGTTCTCCATCGCGGGGAATTCCTTTTCCGCGTAAGGGCGAGCAATTCCCGGATAGCCGTGGAATTCTGCCATGCACTGACCGACGGGGTGGGGGCCCTTACGTACCTGAAATCCCTGTTGATGGAATATTACTCCCTGCGCGGGATACAAACTCCTGATCCGCAGGGAATTTTCGCTCCCGGCACCCCGATTGCCCATGATGAATCCGAGGATGCCTTCAACCTGCATTTCCGGTACAAGATGCCCTTCCCCGGTAAGGACAAAAAAGTCTTTCACATGCCGTCCCGTCCCCTCCTGAGCGGGCAGTACCGGATCACTACGGGCATTATCCCCCTTGATGCTATTCTGGGGAAATCGAAGGAATTTTCCGTCACACTTACCGAATTTCTGGTTTCCGTCTACTTTTCCTGCCTTCAGGACGAGTTTTATACGCTGCCCCCGGCTATCCGCAAGGGTCTGTCCCCCTATATTTCCGTCGAAGTCCCCGTGAATCTGCGCAAGTTTTTTCCCAGCAAAACGATGAGGAATTTCTCCCTTTATGTCCTGCCCGTGCTCGATACCCGCCTCGGATTTTATGAATTACCCGAAATAATGAAGAGGGTGCATTCCTACATGCAGACCGAGCTGAACGACAAGAATCTGTCGATGCAGATAGCCCGAAACGTGAGTACCGGACGATCCCTTTTGGTCCGCATCCTTCCCCTGGCCCTGAAGGGCATTGCCGCGCGCCTTGTCCACAAGCATATCGGCGAGGACACGATATCCGGCTTTATCTCCAACCTTGGCTGTGTGGAAATGCCCGAACCCCTGGATTCCCATGTGGAGCGTTTCGAATTCATTCCTCCGCCCAGCCGCCGGTGCAAAACAAACGCGAATGTAGTAAGCTGGAAGAATAAGCTGATAGTGACTTTCGGCTCGCTTTCCGCCTCTCCCGACCTGGAAAAGCGGTTCTATACCCGGCTGACGGGCATGGGGCTTCACGTTTCTATTGAATCCAACATGTGAGGTTATTTATGCCTATATGCCCTAATTGCGGCGTCGAGCTTTCAGAAACGGCCCGAATGTGTCCTCTGTGCAGAGAGCTTCTTCCTGAATCGGGCGAAGGCGGACCCGGACCCGGAACGGCCGGCCCAAATGGTACTGCAGGATCGGGAGCGGTATTCGAAACCCTGCCACCCTCTTATCAAAGAAAAATATTTCTCGAAGTTTTTTCGGTCTGCTCCCTGATCGGGTGCCTCGTGGTATTGGCAGTGGAAGTGATCATCAGCCGCCGGGTGTGGTGGTCCCTGTACCCCATCACCTCGATTGCCTATATTGATTCCCTTGTGTGCATACCCGTTGTCCTGAAAAAAATTCCGGCTCTCGTCGGTCTGATTCTTTCCCTGGCGACCCTCGTTTTTATTTTTCTGATCGCCCTTGTCTCGAACGGGCTTTTCTGGTTCTGGCCCGTCGCCATGCCTATCGTGCTCATCGTCGAAGTCTCGGTCTTTGTGTGCGTCCTCCTGTCCGTCACCTCGAAGCGCAAGGGCATCAACGTGATAGCAATCGTCCTCCTCGGCATCTCTGCGATTTGCATCGGAATCGAGACCGTCCTGAACCTCTATATCGGCAGACATTTCCTTATCACCTGGTCCGCCGTCGTCGCCACCGCCGCCGTCGCCATCGCCGTCTTTCTGTTCTATATGCATTACCGCTTCAACAACCGCTCGAGTCTGAAAAAGCTTTTTCATATTTGATGAGGGATGATGAAAGAACCAAAATTCGGAGGTGACATACCAGTGAAATGATCCCGTGAATTTCTCAGATCCCGATGGATTAGATCCTCACATGAATGGCGGACAATATTGTGACATGGATCGTCAAAGAGCAATCTCTAATCCAAGTCCTGAGTTTCATATTGTTATAACGATTGCTGTTAGTGGATCATTTAGTACTTTTGGTGGGGTGAGCGGGACTGCTGGAGTTGCTATCGGGCTAGGATCGGATGGCATAAAAGCTCCCTCTACCTTCGCATCGGGTTCAGTTAATGCGAGTTCTCCGGGTACAGGTGTCGGAATTTCTCTTGGTGCGATTACAGGCACTTCTGATCCTTCAGTATTAACTGGAAATAGTTCAACAACTGGTTTCTCAATAACAGGCCCAACTGAAATTCCTGGTCTTGGTGTTTATGGTGGATTTGATTTAACAGGCTATGCATCTGGAAATACTGGTTATAATATTAATTTCGGAATAACACCACTTGCATTTCCAAAAACAGAATTCCATCAATCAATTCCAGTTACAACAGGAACTACTGTCTGTCCGTTACAAGGAAAATAAAGAAAAGGTATTTGTAAAAATACCTTTTGATGAATTTTTGGTTCAATTGTGCTTTTAAGTAAAGCCTCTAGGAGGAAAGTTTTGGATGTGTTTTTTCCAATTTTTTTTTATGGAATAGGATTTATTTTTCTTTCAATTATTTTTCAGAAGCTTAGAAAACGAGCTGAAAAACGATGTGATGGAATAACGTATTATGGACAAATTAATTTCTTTTCACAATGCACAATAATATTAGAAAAGAGGAAAATTGTAATTAATAGTGATTATATTCAATATAATGAAATTGAATTTGAAAATATTAAAAAAATTGAGCCCATAACTTTGCTTGCAAAATTTCTTATTATCGTGCTTAATAAAAACAATGGAAAGAAAAGGATAATTTTATTAAACATCAATGCACCTGATCTTTTTTTAAAAGAATTTCAAAAAAAAGTTCTAGAATCAAGCCATATTGTCTTTTATCAGAACTCAGATTTTAGTCAATAAAAGCTCGGGTTAACTTGCATGCGCGCTGACGATGAAAACAAGAACTTCCGGGTTATGGCGCGCTTGTCAAGTTGAACTGTTTTTTTTATT
>JAYVSC010000090.1:0-8678 GCA_043775705.1 Spirochaetales bacterium
GCTCTTATTCGACCTTTTCGTATATATAAAACTTCCTGTGTTCGAGTTACTGTTCTTGGAACTTCATTATGAATATGCTTCATTAATTCTTTACCGGAATCATACCACCATGCACCCGCTTGTATAAATTCATTATCTTTGGAAAAAAAATTTAGTCCTGTATTCCAATCGGCCGAAGGAATATACCTTGCAAGGATTATTCCATCTTTGATTATTTCTCTAATACTCATTTTATTTCCTTGTAATTATTTATGTACCAATCCACAGTTATTTTAATCCCACTTATAAAATCTGTAGTAGGTTTCCATCCAAGTAGTTTTTCGCCAATTGTACCATCTACCGTTTTATAGGGAGCCCCATCTGGTTTGGATGGATCAAGTAGTAATTGACCCTTATACCCTACAATATCTTTAATTGTATTAGCCATATCGAGTATGCTTACCCCACAAGCAATTCCAATATTAATCGGATCAAGATAAGGGGCAATTGTCATAGCACGCACCATGGCTTCAGCGCCATCATCAACATATAACCATTCTCGTACTGGTGTCCCAGTACCCCAAATATCAACAAAAGGAATATTTTTTCTTTTGGCCTCAACAAATTTCATAACTAATGCACCAAGAGCATGCGAACGTTCAGCCTGAAAATGATCTTCAGGCCCATACATATTTGAAAGTATCAAATTTATTACATCACAATTATATTGTTTCGCAAATGCCCAGGAACCTACCCAGGAAGCTTTTCTGACAAAACCATAAACTAGAACAGATTCATGCAGAGGACCATCCCAAAATTCTTCTTCTTTAAATAATGTTGCTTTAGAAGGATATGCACAATTTGAAATTGGATTAACAAGACGTTTTACTTGAAACTTTTTTATCCCTTCAAGAATATTGACAGTCATTAACAGATTATTTGAAAACATTTCTGCGGTATGTTTATAACCAAACTGAATTCCTCCAACATATGAAGCGCAATTTAGAACATATTCAGGACGAACATCTGAAAAAAGCTTTTCAACATCAGATCGTTCGCGTAAATCACAACCTAATGATTTAGAGGTTTTAATATGTTTTAAACCTTTTAAATCTAGATTTCTACATACTCGCTTTCCCAAAAAACCAGTTGCTCCTAATACCAAAATCATTGATCCTGTCCTCCGTAAGTATCATAATTTAAATCATATTTCACCATCATTTTGCATAATGCTTTTACATCAGTTTTTGTAGACCATTTTAATTGTTTATTTGCTTTTTCAGGATTACCCCAAAGAAATTCTACTTCTGATGGTCTAAAATATTTCGAATCTATCTTCACCAGAATTTTGCCTGTTTTTTCATCAATACCAACCTCATCGATACCATTACCACTCCAGATAATTCGGATACCGATTTCTTCGAATGCAAATTCTACAAATTGTCGTATTGTAAATGTTTTTCCTGTTGCAATAACAAAGTCATCAGCTTTTGGCTGTTGTAGCATAAGCCACATTGCTTCAACATATTCTTTTGCATAACCCCAATCACGTTTTGAATCAAGATTTCCTAAAGTAAGGTAATCTTTATAACCTTTTGAAATTGCTGCTACGGCTTTGGTTATTTTTTTGGTAACAAAAGTCTCACCTCTTCTAGGAGATTCATGATTAAATAGAATACCATTACACGCAAACATATCATATGATTCTCTGTAGTTTACTGTTACCCAATAGGAATATAATTTAGCAGCACCATATGGAGATTTAGGATAAAATGGGGTTGTTTCGCTTTGTGGTGCTGTTTCTGGAAGTCCTCCAAATAATTCAGAGGTGGATGCCTGATAAAACCGTGCAGGTACTTTCATATCTCTAATTGCATCAAGTAAACGTATTGTTCCTACGCCATCAACTTCTGCTGTATATTCAGGTACTTCAAAGGAGACAGCAACATGTGATTGTGCACCTAAATTGTAAACTTCATCCGGTTGAATACTTGAAATTAAACGGTGTAAATTACTTGAATCTGCTAAATCACCATGATATGTATGAAAATGTTCATTGTTAAATAAATGTTCAATTCTTTGTGTCGTAAAAACAGAAGAACGTCGCAAAATTCCATGAACCTCATATCCCTTTTCTAGTAATAATTCTGATAAATATGATCCATCTTGCCCTGTGATGCCTGTTATAAACGCTTTCTTCATAATAAATCCTTTAGTAAATTGACTTGTTCTTTCTATTGTAAAATACAATGAGAATATTTTTTAATATTTGCAATAAATAAAAGTTAACAAAAAAATCTTGATTAACTTTAACTTATTGCATATATTTCTGTTCTTTACATTATATACTTTATAGTTCAGGAGAAAAAGAGAAATATCTGACATTCCGAACAGTTTGAAGGCGGCCGAAACACACTCATCAATGTTTACCGGAAATATTGTTCAAAAGATGAACAATAATATCGAAAAAAAAAGTATTTGACAAGCATTAAGTAAATTCACTTAATAAATTCTTACCTCTTAAAGACTTATTTCCTGAAATTAAACAGAAAATTAACAATTATCACCTCTTCCTGCCTGAATTCTATTGTTAATCAATTTTATATATTCTGACACCGTTCAATAACATATAAGACATAAAATAGTAAAATGACATATTTAAAAAACAAATCTGATACACTTTTTCCATTCAGCTCTAGTTAACTGATTTTACACTGGTTTGATTCTGTTTCCGTTGGGTAACTTTTGCATAACTTCCATGCAGATACACCGCGATAAGGCATTCATCATTTTGAAATAATGTATGAATCTCGTTATTCATTACCAATCGGTTGTCTTTATATAATACTGGGTCAAAGGGAACGCTTCTCCTTAGCGTATTTTGCGCTCCGCTCGACTTATGCAGAGCGGTACCCAATCCTAATAATCTTCATGCGCACCTGAGTGCCTATCCGGGCAGAAAGAAGGGCAAGATCAATGTTTCCACCTCCTTTCAAGGACAGTTATTACAGCGCAGAATACACGACCGAAAAATCGTGAATAATCAGGTCAAAAGCAGGAATTTCACCGAATATAGGCCCGTGCATCAAAAAAAGCGTCCGTGCCGGTTCCCCTGAAAATGATGCACAATATGTGTGTGTTTCATGATTGCATTTGCGGTTGGTCCGGATTTTATCTTACCGTCTATCTATTATTTTCATCCAACTCCTGGATTAAATGCTGCAGGAAAGCTAAAAAAAATGATCATGATAAATCTTGAAGTCTGCTGCCAGATTCTGCGCAGCCTGATTCGCGAATTCAACTTTTGCGGGAACGAGTGGACTTTTATAGATATTCCGGTACACGTGACGAAATTTCAGCAATTCTTCAATGCGCAAACTATTATGCGGATGCAGCGGGAAAGGGACTCAAGCTTCGCTTTTATCAGATCAGGATCCATACACAAACCTCCGAATCCGGGCATTTCTCAGCTTGTCCTGAATTGGCTTAAAATCTTCTTTATATCTGAGCGCTTTCCTTTTGTTCTTGACAAATAAAGCGGCGTCAAGCTTGACTCTCTTGCTTCCAGTCATCACTTTATACAGTATCAGCCCTTCGGCCCGATACAAATCGATCAAATCGATTTCCCGACCAAGCAGAACTGAAAGTTCAGCTCTGGTTGAGTACAGCAATACCCTATCTAGGGCAGTTGAACCCGCGACCGCAATATCGACATCGCTGTGCCTGCCGAAAGATTCCTTAGCCGCCGATCCGTACAGAAGCACCAGAGGGAATAGCTCCCGTTCTCTGAAAAAATCAGTAAGAAGGTCGAACACTATTTTCGCATCAAAAAAGACATTTTTTTTTCGTTCATGGCATTCCTTCGCTTCCTTGCAGCCGGACTATCCCGATTATCCAATCAAAATACCCAATTCTCTACAAAAAGTCACGAAAATGGTCCTATAAGTTTCAAATTTTGCGGGAACGAGTGGACTTTTATAGATATTCCGGTACATGTGACGAAATTTTAGCAATTCTTCAATGCGCAAACTGATCTCCTGATCAAGAAGCGCTTTGTGCCTGGTATTATCGGTAATAGTATTCTCGAAAAACTTTAGTTATACGGAAAACTCGCTCTGGGGTATCAATGACCACAGTTGACCCCAATTACCGCCGCACAAGGCCAGATCGATATCCGAGTCCTGCCGGTATTGGCGCCAGGATTCAAAAGTGGAACCGACCCCCGCAATTGCGCGGACACCGGGATCCGCTTTTCCAAGCAGGCCGGCGAGTTCTCTGGCATACTCCCGAGCGCGGAGCCGCCGTTCTTTTGCCTGCGACTGCCCTTTATCCCCACGTATAGATAATCGTTCCGCTTCTTGTGTCATACGCACTTCGATAAACCAGGGATAATCTGCCACCCGTCGCCCCGCACAACGGGGTAACGCGCAACAAGAACAGCGAAGCTGCCATGTACGCGCCAAGAGGAACTGCGAGGCGCCCTTCTCTATAGCGGGATATTCCCGTGTTTTTTATTCAACGCCCGTGTCGCCGTTTTTGTCGACAAAAAGGCAAAACAGGATGCAATCTTTGCACGTGACTTGCCCGGCTCGATGACTTCGGTGATGTAGCCCCGTTCAGCGGCGGTTTCAGGCTGCATGAACAAGGTTTTGTATTCTTGGATTTTCTGTTTGGCGAAATTTCCTTCAGGATCGTTTTGAATATCCTTCGGGAACAAGATCTGAACCGCGCCCTCGGCGCCCATTACGGCTATCTCGGCGGTCGGCCAGGCGAATACGAAGTCGGCGCCCAAATGCTTTGAACACATCGCGATATAGGCGCCTCCGTAGGCTTTTCTGATAACGATGGTTACCTTGGGGACCGTTGCCTCGGCGTAGGCATAGATCAGCTTTGCGCCGTGGCGGATTATCCCTTTTTGTTCCTCGTCAGGTCCGGGAATAAACCCGGGAATATCGGCCAGGGTGAGCAGGGGGATATTGAAGGCGTCGCAGTAACGGATAAAGCGGGCAGCCTTGTCGCTGGCGTCGCAGTTGAGAATCCCTCCAAGGCATGCGGGCTGGTTCGCGACGATTCCGATTGTGCTGCCCTCGAGAAGGGCGAGACCTATGACGATATTCTGCGCAAACTCGGCTTGAATCTCGAAAAAAGAATCGCTGTCGATAAGACAGTCAATAATCCTCCGGATGTCGTAACCCTGAATGGATCTTACCGGCAGGATTGTTCCGATTTCATTTATCTTTACATTGTCAAAAAAAACAGGTTTGGTCTTTGGCGTATCGCCGTAAAAATGGGGGATATAGTCAAGCAGTTTTTTGATCTGTTCGAAACACGATTTCTCCGTCTCGAACCGCAAATGCGCCACTCCGCTTTTCCGCGAATGCACGATGCTTCCGCCGAGATCCTCTTCTGAAATATCGAGAAACATCGCCGTTTTGACGACCTTCGGTCCGGTGATGAACATGAGGGAGATTTTGTCAACCGTGCAGATAAAATCGGTAAGGCCCGGGGAGTATACCGCACCACCCGCGCAGGGACCGGCGATTATCGATATTTGCGGAATATAGCCCGAGGCTCTCACGTTCTGCTGGAAAATCTCGCCGTATCCGGCAAGCGCGTTGATGCCTTCCTGGATACGCGCACCGCCTGAGTCATTGATTCCGATTATCGGACAGCGGACTTCGATCGCTTTCGCCGTGATGTCGGCTATTTTTTCCCCGTGCAGTTTGCCGAGGGAGCCGCCCTGTATGGTGAAGTCCTGGGCGTAGAGGGCGACCTGGCGGCCGCCGATGGTGCCGAAACCGGTGATAACCCCGTCATAGGGAACGGATTTATTTTCCATTCCGAAATTGACGCAGGAATGCTTGACCCCTGAATAAATTTCAACAAATGAATCCGCGTCAAGGAGCTCGTTGATTCGCTCGATCGCGTGCAGTTTCCCTTTTGCATGCTGTTTTTCGATATCATATTTCATAGGTATCTCCCCTATTCCATACTTAAAAAAATTATCGGCGTGGTCTTTATTTCCTCTCGGAATAATTAGTGTCCATCCATTTCTGGTACTCGCCGCTCTGCACGTGTGCGACCCATTCGGTGTTTTTTAGGTACCAGTCGACGGTCAGCTCGAGACCCTGCTCGAAGGTAACTCTCTGTTTCCAGGCGAGTTCCTTCTTGATCTTGGAGCAGTCGATCGCGTAGCGGCGGTCGTGGCCCGGGCGGTCCTTGACGTAGGTGATGGTGCTCCGGATTTTTGCGCCGTCCATGGAAGCCTTTTTAGCGACGATATCGATGAGCTTTTGGAGAAGGGTTATGTTTTCCCATTCGTTTTCGCCGCCGACGTTGTATTTCTCGCCGGTCCGTCCCCCGTTCACGATGGCCCAGATCGCGGTGTTGTGGTCCTCGACGAAAAGCCAGTCGCGAATGTTCTTTCCGTCGCCGTAGACCGGAAGGCTCTTTCCGGAAAGCATGTTCAGTATCATCAGGGGGATCAGTTTTTCGGGGAAATGGTAGGGGCCGTAGTTGTTCGAGCAGTTCGACAGGGTAACGGGCAGTCCGTAGGTGTGGTAATAGGCGAACACCAGGTGATCGCTCGAGGCCTTGCTTGCAGAGTACGGGGAGCGTGGATCGTAGGGGGTGGCCTCGGTGAAAAAGCCGGTATCCCCGAGCGAGCCGTATACCTCGTCCGTGCTGATGTGGTGAAAAAGCACATCCTGCCTCATTTTTCCGTCCGTTCCTTTCCAGGAATTCCGGGCGACGTCGAGAAGGGTGAAGGTGCCCATCACGTTGGTCTTTATGAAGGCTTCCGGACCCTCGATCGAGCGGTCGACGTGGCTTTCGGCGGCAAAGTGGATCACCGTGTCGATATCATATTTGGTAAAGATCGCCTGGACCGCGTCCCGGTCGCAGATGTCGGCTTTCTCGAAAAAGTAGCGTTTTCCGCCGAACTCTTTTTCGACGTCGGCGAGGCTTTCCGGGTTTCCGGCGTAGGTCAGCGCGTCAAGATTGATCACACGACCGGTAAAGCCCGCGGTTTTCCGCAAAAGCACATGGATAAAGTTGCTTCCGATAAATCCGGCTCCGCCGGTGATCAGGATATTCGTCAGTTTTCTCATATCGGTATTCCTTACCTATCAATATTTAAACGCAAAAACGCGTCGATGCTCGTTTTCCAATCGGGAATTTCGAGAACGAGCGTCTTTGTGATCTTTGCCTTGTCCAGCACCGAATAGGGGGGACGGCGCACCTTTGCGGGGAACTGTGCGCTCGTGCATTCATTGACCGCGCAGTCCTTTGTAAGGAGGCCGAGCGCCCTGCCCTTTTTGTAGATTTCGACGGCGAAATCAAACCAGGAGATGTTGCCCTCGTTTGTATAATGATAGATCCCGTAGGGCGCGTCGCTCTGCATGAAGGCAATCAGGACGGAGGCAAGGTCGGCCGCCCAGGTGGGACTGCCCCTCTGGTCGTTGACGACGCTGACCGAATCGCGTTCCTTCATCAGGCGAAGCATGGTAAACACGAAATTATTCCCGTGTTTTCCGTAGAGCCAGGCGGTGCGCACAATGTAGGTCGCCTCGTTTTCCTTGAGGGCACGCGTCTCGCCGTCCCGTTTGGTAAGCCCGTACACGCCGGTCGGATCGGTCGGATCGTCTTCGCGGTAGGGCTTCTCACCGTTGCCGTTGAAGACATAGTCGGTGGAAATGTGTATCAGCTTTGCGCCGATTTTCTTTGCGGCGGCGGCGATATTCGCCGGTCCTTCGGTATTCAGTATCCTGCACTGCTCAGTGTCATCCTCGGCCTTGTCGACCGCGGTGTAGGCCGCGCAGTTGATGATCCAGGCAATCGCCCGCTCTCCGGTGAACTGTGCGGTATACTCAAGGATGGCGCGCGTATCGGTAATATCGACCTCGCGGTCGGTGCCGGTAAAGTCCAGTCCGCAAGAGATGAGCATTTCCGAGATCTCGGTGCCCAGCATGCCCTTGTTTCCGATGAGCCATATCATATTTTAAACTCCGGGTGTTTGGTGTCTTTTTCCGATAGCAGAAAGTCCATCCCGATATCGGGCCACTGGATGCCGATCGCCTGATCGTTCCACATATAGCCGCCCTCATCCTCGCTATGGTAAAACTCGGTGCATTTATAGGCGAAGACGGCGGTATCGCTCATGACGAGAAAGCCGTGGGCAAACCCTGGCGGCACGTAAAACTGGTTTTGCTTTTCTGAAGTGAGGATAACCCCGTGCCACTTCCCGTAGGTGGCCGATCCCTTCCGGTTGTCGACGGCTACGTCGAACACCTCGCCCTGGATGACGCGAACCAGTTTTCCCTGGGGATACTGTTTCTGGAAATGCAGACCGCGGAGGACGCCCTTGGAGGACTTGGACTGGTTATCCTGGACAAAACGCATATCGAGGCCCGAGGCGTGAAAATCCCTTTCGGACCAGCTTTCGAAAAAATAACCCCGCTCATCACCGAAAACCTTCGGTGCGATCTCGCAGAGGCCCTCGATTGCGCATTTGGTAAAGGTAAAAGGCATAATTACATGTTCTCCGCGAGGTAGGTAAGGTATTCGCCGTACTCGGTTTTGTAGCCGGCAGCGAGCGCGCGCAGGTCGGCGTTGGTGATCCATTTGTTGCCGTAGGCGATTTCCTCGATACAGGACACATACATGCCCTGCCGTTTCTGCACCGTTGCGATGAAATTCGA
>JAYVSC010000091.1:0-23928 GCA_043775705.1 Spirochaetales bacterium
TGGAAATTCTGAATACCTATGAAAAAATGGCCCCGAACGTAAAGAACAAAACCGGTATGATAGAAGCAATCGTCCGGATCGCGAACAATTATAATTATGTGACACCGGTACGCAACAGGGCCTTTCAGGTTCTGAAACAGGTAAGCGGCGGAAGCAACACAAAAAGCGGACAGAGTACCAAGGCAGACACTGCAGCAGCAGGAAACAAGACCAACTAGACGGTATTCCGCCAATAAAAAAAACCCGGTTGTCATACCGGGTTTTTTTTGTTTCAGTGAGTATTGTCCAGAAATTGGTACAGTTTGGAAGAGATGGGAATCGAACCCACCGCCTTTGGCTTCGGAGGCCAACGCTCTATCCAAATGAGCTACTCTTCCTCTAGATAAGAAAACTATTAAGCCGGAAAAATCATTTTTTGTCAATCATTTTAGAAATCAAGGAATATCTATGGAACCGATCATTCTTGCATCTACCTCGCCACGACGGCAGGATATCATGAGAAATCTGAATATCCCATTCAGTGTAATGTCCCCGCCCTACGAAGAATCGATGATCGAGGGCATGAGCCCCGAGGATTTAACCGAGCTTCATGCGATGAAAAAGGTAGAATCTATCATTCGCCTCTCCTTGAAAATGAGCATGCCCTGGATTCTCGGCGCTGACACCCTTATCTGCTGCAATAATGAGATTTTCGGAAAACCTGTTGACCGGGATGACGCGAAACGGATGATGAAAGCTTTTTCCGGCAAGATTCATCAGGTAATTACCGCGATTGCGCTTTTCAACTCGACAACTCAGTATATTTCCACAAAAATCAGCAGAAATCACGTTGCGTTTATGGAGCTCGACGAAGCTCAGATAAATAACTACCTTGATACCGGAGAATGGCAGGGAGTCGCCGGAGGATATAGAATACAGGGTCTCGCAGCCTGTTTTATCAGCCGGATCGAGGGTTCTTACAGCGGAATCGTAGGGTTGCCAATACATGAATTATATGTAATACTACGCGAGCAGGATTATAAATTCATATAGTTTTCCTGTAAAAATAAATTCAGTCTTGAATAGGCAACGGCATATCAGCCTGAAACTTTCATTACTGTTTAATTTTCCGGGACCAGTTTTGGTATCCGAGAATCAGAGAAGGATTGTGCGTTTTTTTTTCAAAAAACGCCAAACAAAGGAGAAACTCATGGCAGTTGTAACCATGAAGAGTTTGCTTGAATCGGGTGTTCATTTCGGCCACCAGGTAAAGCGTTGGGATCCCCGTATGAAGAAATATATCTTCGCAGAACGCAACGGGATTCATATTATTGATCTGCAGAAGACCATTCTTTCGATCAAGGAAGCCTATGAAGCTGTCCGTAAGGTCACTTCAGCGGGAAAAACCGTGCTTTTTGTAGGCACAAAAAAACAGGCACAGCAGACCATCGCAAAAGAAGCTGAACGATGCGGCATGTTTTTCGTAAACAACCGCTGGCTTGGCGGAATGCTTACCAACTTCACCACCATCAAGAAAAGTCTTCTTCGCCTGAAAAAAATCGAAAAGATGGAAATTGACGGCACCTTTGAAAGCCTCACCAAAAAAGAAATAGCCGCACTCAATAAAGAAAAGGCCAAGCTCGAAAAGAACCTTGGCGGCATCAAGGAAATGAAAGAACTTCCGGGAATCATTTTTGTAATTGATACCCGCAAGGAAACCATCGCGGTTGCTGAAGCACGCAGAATGGGCATTCCCATCGTTGCGGTAGTTGATACCAACTGCAATCCCGAAGGAATCGACTATCCGATTCCCGGAAACGACGATGCGATCCGCGCAATCTCTCTTTTCACCCAGATCATCGCGAACGCCGTTGTTGAAGCCGATAATGAGAACGGTCTGAAGATTATTGAGAACCTCCAGGACGAAGACGAGGATGTAAGCGATGCCGTTTCCTCCAAGGCGCGCGATGAAGAAGAAATCGTTGACTACAGCAACTACACACCGGCCGACAAGAAAACCGAAACCCCGGTCGCTGAAGATCCTGAAGTACTCGTTGACGAAGACAAACTCTACGAAGAAAAATAAGGAGATATGTCAAACATGGAAATTAAAGCATCTGATGTAAAAGCGCTCCGCGATAAAACCGGTGCGGGAATGATGGAATGCAAAAATGCCCTTGTCGAATGCAACGGCGACTTCGCTGCATCCGAAAAACTCCTTAAGGAAAAAGGGCTGGCTGCCGTTGAAAAACGCGCTGACCGGACGACGAGCGAAGGTCTTGTGCTCATCAAGTGTGACGGAAAGAAGGCGATCATGGCCGAACTCACCTGTGAAACTGACTTCGTTGCGCGCAATGTTGAATTTATCGCCCTTGGCGAAAATATTCTGAACATTGCGTCCGAAAAAGGTTATACCGAAGCCGTTCCGGAACTGTCAAATATGGTTCTTGAACTTGCGACCAAGGTGCGCGAAAATATGGCTCTGGGCCGTCTGGTCGCCCTCAAGGCGGGCGCAGATGAATATATCTCGAAATATATTCATTCAGACAAAAAAACCGGCGTTCTTGTTATGCTCAAGGCAGACAAACCGGAAATTTTCAGCAACAAACTGGTTCAGGAATTCGCCTATGACTGCTGCCTTCATATCGCTGCATTCACCCCTCTTTATCCGGATTCATCCGCGATAGACAAGGCCTATATCACCGAGCAGACCGAGATCTTTACGAAACAGGTTGCGGAGCTCGATAAGCCCGAAAACGTCAAGGCAGGAATCGTGCAAGGAAAAATTAAAAAACACCTTGCCGATATCTGCTTTTTGGACCAGCCTTTCGTCAAGGATGATAAAATGTCTGTTTCCAGAAAAATGGACGAAATCGGTAAAGCAGCCGGCGGCAAAATCACCTTGTCAAAGATGGTTCTTTCCCAGCTGGGAGCCAAGTAATCATCCGGATAAGTTAAGTACATACACAGGACCGGCTTTCTTTTGGAGGCCGGTCTTCTGTTTTAACCCTGTTGTAAAGAAACTGTCCAATGTGATTTATGGAGGAAAAAATGTCTGAACTTACTGCTGCACATATCGAGCGGATGAAAAAGTCCATCAGTGCACTTAAGGATGAGTTCAATACCATCCGCACGGGACGTGCATCTGCTTCTCTTTTTGACAAAATTCGCGTAGATTATTACGGGGATAAATCACCCTTAAGTCAGGTAGCAACAATTTCTATTCCAGAGGCGCGTCTCGTGGTTATTCAACCGTGGGATAAAGCACTTATCGGCGAAATAGAGAAGGCAATCCAGAAGTCTGAACTTGGACTTAACCCGTCGAATGACGGTAAGGTAATCCGAATTGCAATTCCTCCGCTTACTGAAGAGCGCCGCAAGGATCTCGTGAAGCAGGCAAAAAACTATGCTGAAGGAAGCCGTGTCGCGGTGAGAAACATCAGGCGCGACGGAAACGATGAATTAAAAAAAATGGAAAAAGAAGGATTGTTGACCGAGGACGATCTAAAAATAACCGAGGATGAATTTCAGAAATCTACCGATAAATTCATACAGGAAATCAACAAGATTCTTGAAGAAAAAGAAAAAGAAATCATGGAAGGCTGATGAAAACATCATCCCTCACTGACACCGAGTTATCCCTGGATCCTCAAAGGCTACCCGTTCATATCGGCGTAATCATGGATGGTAACGGCCGCTGGGCGAAGCAGCGGGGAATGTCCAGAACACAGGGGCACAAACAGGGTCTTGAGACTGCGAAAGCGGTAGTTAAAAAGGCCGCACAGCTCGGTGTCAGATACATTACACTCTATACCTTTTCAACTGAAAACTGGAAAAGGACCGCTGATGAGGTCGGATTTCTGATGTCACTGATCAAGACGCATCTGCGCTCGGAATTGGCATTTTATAAAGAGAATGGTATTCGCGTTCAGCACATGGGAAACCTCGAGAATCTGCCTCCCGATATAGCATCAGAAATTTCCTGGGTGGTTACAGAAACCGCGCATTTTGATAAATCAACCGTAGTGCTCGCAATTAATTACGGCGGCCAGGATGAAATACTCCGCGCAATCCGTAAATTAAAAACGGATGAGCTTCAGTTTATCGATGAAAAAAAATTCGCTTCCTATCTTGATATACCAGAGCTCCCTCCCGTTGATCTTCTGATACGCACTGCCGGCGAGAAGAGGATCAGTAATTTTCTTCTTTGGCAGTCAGCTTATGCTGAATTGTATTTTAGTGATCTTTTGTGGCCGGATTGGAACGGAGATAATCTTGTTGAAGCGGTTTTGGATTATCAGACACGTGATCGAAGGTTTGGTAGCAATAAATGAAAAAATTAATAGAACGCCTTCTGCTTTTTTTTGTCGGTCTCCCACTGTTCATTATTTCCGTTTTTTTTATTCCTCAGTACAATTACATAGTCATGCATATCGAGCTGCTGGTATTCACCTCCCTGGCTATCCTCGAAATGCGAACACTCATATCACAAAAATTGCAGGTGCATTCTATTGCTATTTCCCTGGTGATCGGATTATTGATTCCCCTCGCCTCTTTTTTATATGCGGTTTTCGGGCTTCCCTTCAGGATCATTACTTTTTCAATCGCGATAACCACCATTATGATATTGTTCATCGAGTTCCTTTTCACATTCTCGGGAGAATTTGAAAAATCGATCGAACGCGTCGCGTCCTCGTTCATCCTTATGATATATCCCGGCTATCTCGCCATGTATCTTTCGATCATGACGGTGTGGCAGAATGCAGGTATAATCCTCAGCATTTTCTTTTTAATGGTTTTCGGCTGCGACTCGCTGGCTTGGTTTTTCGGTATGCTCCTCGGAAAAAACAACCGCGGCATCATCCCCGCAAGTCCCAAAAAAAGCCTTATGGGTTTTTTCGGCGGCTATATAGGTACGATAGGAATCGGCATCGGCGGCTTCTATATGTTTCCTCAAGTGTTTTCGGGTTCGATATGGAAAATGATTCTTCTCGGTTTTATGACCGCAACTGCGGCTGTCGTCGGGGATATCATTGAATCCGTCCTGAAGCGTTCTGCAGGCATAAAGGACTCGGGGAAACTCATCCCCGGACGCGGAGGAGTCCTTGACAGTCTTGACTCAATTTTACTGGCCGCACCGGTATATTATATATTGTGCGATTTTCTTTTCGGTTTTTAACATATGACAATGCAAAAAAAAATAATCGTGTTAGGGGCTACGGGATCAATCGGTAAAAGCTGCATAGATATACTGCGGCACAATCCGGATCTTTTTAAAATTACCGGACTCTCCGCACATCGCGACGGTGAGGGTCTTTCACTCCTCGAAAAAGAATTCGGACCGTGCACCTGCGTGCTGTCCCTCCGTGACGGAGAAAAAAAACTCCTTTCAATGATTCGCGAAACGGAAGCGGATATCGTCGTGAACGGGATTGCCGGTTCCAGCGGCCTTTTGCCCTCCATTGCCGCCCTTGAATCGGGAAAGGACCTTGCCCTGGCGAACAAGGAAACAATCGTCATGGCCGGCCCGCTGATCAAGCGACTCGCCCGCGAAAAGAACGGAAAAATCCTTCCAGTCGACTCCGAGCATTCCGCAGTATTCAATCTCGTTAATGCATACGGCAGGGAATCTATCGCCGAAATAATTCTTACTGCCTCAGGCGGACCGTTCCGCACGTGGGCCTCAGATCGTCTTCCATTCATCACTCTTTCAGATGCGCTCAAACATCCGACCTGGTCGATGGGTGCAAAAATAACCATTGATTCTGCATCTCTTGCAAACAAAGGGCTTGAGGTTATTGAAGCCTGCCTTCTGTTCGACATCGAACCGAAGCGGGTTAAAGTAGTTGTTCATCCGCAAAGCCTGGTGCATTCCTTTATCCGCACAACTGACGGGGTACTCTATGCCCAGATATCCAAGCCCGATATGCGTCATCCCATTTACTCGGCACTGACATGGCCTGAGTACCTTCCCGGTCACCTTGAGCCGTTGACCTTTGATCAGCTTTGCACGATGCAGTTCGAGCCCCCCCGTTATTCCGATTTCCCCCTGCTTGGCCTTGCATACAAGGCAGCGGAACTTGCAGGTTGCTATACTATTGCGTATAATGCAGCCAATGAAATTGCGGTAGCGTCGTTTATCGGAGGGGTTATTACATTTGCAGATCTTGCTTCGGTAACTGAACGGGTACTCGACCTTGATTGGTCAAAAGCACCAGTGTCATTCGATGATGTGTTTTTTGCGGACTCAGAAGCAAGAAAAAGCGCCCTCTCCTTTATTACAGGAATACAAAAATGCTGAAAATAATCACAGGCTTGCTATTGCTCGGGCTAGTAGTGTTTATACATGAATTGGGACATTTTATCGCCGCGAGGCTTTGCGGCGTGAAAGTGGAATCATTTTCTCTGGGTTGGGGCCCTGTCCTTCTCAAAAAAAAATGGGGATATACCGAATACAGAATTTCCGCCCTTCCCTTGGGCGGCTATTGCGGAATGAAAGGCGAAAATGCTTTTCGGGAAGCGCTTGACAAAAACCTTGACGCAATTCCGGCGGAAAGCGACAGTTTTTACGGTGTGCATCCCTTCAAGCGGATACTCATCTCTTTTGCAGGCCCGGTGTCAAATCTCCTGTTCGCCGTTCTTGCCCTTACGCTGGTCAGCGCGCTTGGCACAACTTACAGTACCTATGATAGCCGCATCGTTCCTGCCTCGCTTTATGAAGGCAATGCCGAAGCACCAATCGATATTGCGGGTCTGGTCGAGGGTGACCGCATTCTTTCGCTGAACGGAAAAAAAGTCGCAACCTATACGGATATCCAGCAGTTAATCGGTATGCATCCCCAGGAAGCGCTCACTCTTACCTATGAGCATAATGGCCAAAATTATTCAACCACGCTTACCCCTCTTTTGGACAAAAAAACGGGCGCCGGAAAAATCGGGGTATATCCCTATATCCCGCTTTTGGTGGAAAAAGTTAAGGCAGGCTCCGCAGCAGACACAACCGGCATAAAAAAAGGCGATATCATAACTGCAGTAAACGGAATACCCGTGACACATTATTTGCAGTTCTCGAAGCTGCTTGATAAAAAACCGGAGCAGATTACCGTGACGGTCCTCCGGAACGCGCTCGAGAAAACATATCCACTGGTGCTGATATACAGTAAGGACGGCATCGTCAGCACGGGCATAGATTGGCAAACAATAACAGTGCAGATACCGGGGACCGGTTTTTTTTCCAGCATCGGAAGCGGAATTAAAGAAACAGGGAACATCATATTTCTTACTGTAAAAAGCATTGGCCTGCTCTTCAAGGGCGTGAATCTTTCCGAGGCGGTTTCGGGACCTGTCCGCATCACAATGATGATAGGCGACGTGGCCCAAACTGGTTTTTCCGCACTTGCGGAATTCATGAGCATCATCTGCGTTTCATTGTTCATCATGAACCTTTTACCCATACCGGTTTTGGACGGCGGACTGATCCTGTTCTCGCTCATTGAATGGATCGCAAGAAAACCTGTAAAACCGAGAACCCTATATTATGTTCAGTTTATCGGAATTATTTTCATTGCCGCTATTTTTCTGCTTTCCCTGTTCGGAGATATACGCTTTCTGATGAAATAAAAAGGAGCCGCAAATGCGAAAACTTACATGCCCTTGCGATCAGGTATTCAGTGTTGACTTTCCGGAATCGGTCAATCTCGACTCGGCGCCGGAAACAACCGAGAACATCAAGAACGGTTCATTCCTCTCCTGTATTTGTCCTTCATGCAATGCGGTTCTTCATACCGAGTTTAATACGCGTTTTGAATGGCCGTCAAAAAAAGTAAATATCAAATTAATTCCCGAGGTCGAGAGAGTTTCGTTTTTGTCGGGTAACATGAAAGAGGAAAGCGATGTACAGATTGTCATCGGTTTTGCGGAGTTATCCGACCGCATATCAGTCCTGGAGAATAATCTGGATCCCCTTATAATTGAGGCAATAAAATATCATCTGGTACTGAAGGCTTCTGAAAATAATCCGGAGGCGAAAATAATTATTCTGTTCGAAGGATTCAAGAAAAACGGTGATCTTGAATTTCATATACACGGATTAAAAACCGATCAGGTGGCCGTCACTCTTGTCCCGTCGACCATATACGAGACTCTGAAAACGGAGGCCCATGATCATCCCGAAGCCGAACCCTTCGCATCGCTTGTCAACGGTTCCTATGTGTCAGTGCAGAATATCCTGATCGAGGAGATACCGAATGTTTAAGCGAATGGTATTTGCCCTCGTAACGGGCTTACTGCTTATATCATGCGCGACCGTCGTGGCAAAACAGCCTGTATCGGTGGAACAGATTGAAGGATTCAAAGGTCTCGATACCCCCGGGAAAATCGTTGTGTCCCAGGTGTCGGCTTCGCTTCTCGCGCGGCAGCACCGTGGTCCGGTTCTTTCCCTCGCGAAGGTACCGGGCGCGAATGTTTTCTTTTCAGCGGGCAAGGATGGATTCATCTCCAGCCACAACACAAACGGGGCCGATGAAACCTGGCAGATTTCGGATATCCCGCTGAAAATCATCGCAGTGCACCCGAACGGCAATTTGATTGCAGCGTATGAATCCGACGGATTCAGCATTCACCGGATTTCGGTATGGGACTGGAGCACGAAGAAGAGGGTATACGCAAAACGCTTCCGCGATTCCATCATCTCTCTTTCCTGGTCCGCACATGGAAAATACCTGATGATCGGAAACACCTCGATCGAGGGAATAACCGTTCTGGATGGAAACAGCGGAAACGTTCAGTCCCTTTTCAAGACCGCTCCCGGAATTGTCTCGCTGAGCATTACCGGCGCGAGCGAAACAAGCATGATCACATTCGGTCCTTCCGGCCGTATCCGGTATACCGATCTCAGCACGCAAAACGAGAAGGCAAGCTACGCAGGGCCCGGGGACATTGTGGGTCCCGTACTCCTGAACAATAACCTTAATATCGCGGGCTTCAAGGACGATGCAGTTTTAGTGCTTGACGCGACGAGTGGTAAAGCGCTTTCATTTTATCCTGCTCGGATTCCGGTAATGGCGACGCAGGAAAACGACGCGCAGCCGGTATGGCTTGAAAAAAACGAAGCTGATGAATGGATTCTCAGGCGAGGTCCTGTTTCCACCGTTGGTTTCGTCATACCCGATAAATCAAACGTGACATCGGCCCTTGGCATGGGCGATCAGATTATTTTGGGAACCGATTCGGGAATGATCTATTCCATGCAGGGTAAGAATGATGCTTCGACGGTTACCGCGCTTCTGTCCTATGTCGACGCTTCATCCCTGGGCATCGATGATATTGTCTCTGACGGATCACGCCTTTTCCTTCTTTCCAACGGATCGGTATTCATCTCATCAGGCCCGGGCAAGGCACCTGTCTTCGCCTTTGACGGCCTAGGGGCCAACCGCTTCGCGGTTATGAACAATTCATTGATCTGTTGGTCCACGAATCAAACGCTTCCCGTTATCACCGTTTCGTTCGATGGAGAAACGAGGACAATCATTTACCAGCCCAAGGAAGGCGTACGCTCTCTCTCAATTTCCGGGTCCTTGATTGCGATGATCGAAGGCAACAGTTTTGCGACGGTGATCGATACCACTTCCGCTAAAGTGCCCTTTTCCTATTCCGGAGCCGGTCTCCAGGATGCGTTGCTTTTTTCTCAGGACAGGATGGTCGTTTCGAAGTCTTCAACCTTGAGGTCGCCCTACCCGCTTATCCTGATAAATACCCGTACAGGGGAAACAGTGCCCCTGCCGGTCTCGGGCGAACTGTGTTTTGGAATCAGGCAGTCAGCGAATGAAAGGGAAATAAACGGATTTTTGGTCAAGGCAAATTCGTCATCATCAACCAGTCTGGTGACCATTACTCTTGATCCCCAATCAATCAGCTCGGTTGCGGTAAAAACCGAGGCTTTATACGCTGACGAGGATCTCGTCGCAACCGTACTCGCCGACGGGGACAAGCTTATCACAAATCTCGGGAAGAACGCCCTTGTCGAAATTCAGACTAAAAACGGAACACAAACTGTATTTGAACGCGGGTATTCACTGCCCCTGAAAGCCGCCATCATGGACCAGTTTTTAGCGAGTCTCAACTATGACGGCTCATTAACCTGGTTTGACCGTAATTCTGGCGCGCTTATCGCAAGCGCGTCGATAACGGGAACAGGAGCATGGAAAGAACAATAAAAAAAGTTCTTTAGCCCTGGGTCTTGGAAACAAATTTAGTGTATTTGGGAAGAAAGATAATATCAATGTCGCCGATAGGTCCGTTTCGCTGTTTCGCGACAATAAGTTCGGTCTCGATGGCCTGGTCCCTGTCGCCGTCCTTGCCTGAGGCAACCCGCTCTCGGTGCAGGAACATGACGACGTCGGCGTCCTGTTCGATGGAGCCGGACTCGCGGAGATCAGCAAGCATGGGCCGCTTTCCCTCGGCATCGCGCCTGACCTGTGAAAGGGCCACGACGGGGATGTTGAGCTCACGGGCTAAGCTTTTCAATGATCGGGATATCTCAGCAATCTGCTCGTGCCGGGGAATCATGCTGTTTTCACTAGAAATAAGAGTCAGATAATCGATGAAAATAATCTGCACGTCGAACTGCGCACGCAATCGGCGGCACATCGCGCGAAGATCCAGAAGCTTCATGTTCGGCATGTCGACAATGTAGAGCGGTGCGTCATAGATATGACCGGCCGCGTCCTGGATACTCTGAAAATCGCTCATCTTGAGGAGTCCTGTGCGGATATTCTGGGACGAGATCCTGGCCTCAGACGAAATAAGGCGCTGCATAAGCTGCATGTCGGACATTTCAAGCGAAAAGAATGCCGTGGGTATTTTTTCCTTGATGGCGGTATGCGCCGCCATGGAAAGTGCGAGCGCCGTCTTTCCGACAGAGGGGCGCGCGCCGATGATGATCAATTCCGATTTCTGGAAGCCGCTGGTCATCTGGTCGAGCTCGATGAGCCCCGAGGGAATGCCGGTGAATGCGTCTTTTGTGTGATACAGCTTTTCGATGGCCTCTATGACGCGGGGTATCAGTTCTTTCGGCGTCTTGAATGTGGCCAGCTGGTTCGCGTCGGTGAGTTCGAAAATCTGTTTTTGCGCTTCCTCGAGAACCGCGCGGCTCGCGGTCGATTCATCATGGGCATCAGAGATAATCTTGTAGGATATTTTCAGGAGGCTGCGCCTTACCGAGCTTTCGAGTACCACTCTGGCGTAGTACTCGACGTTCGCGCTCGTGGGGACAATGTCTGTAAGGGATGCAATGTATCCGGGCCCGCCCGCGGCGTCAAGCAAACCGGTCTGGCGCAGTTCTTCTGTCAAGGTGATCAGGTCTGACCGCTGACCCTTCCCATAAAGGGAAATAATGGCCTGGAATATTTTCTGGTTTTGAAGGGAGTAAAAGCTGTCAGGCCGCAGGAACCGTATCACGGTTCCCACGGCTTCCGCATCAAGTAAAAGCGCCCCGAGGGTTGCCTGTTCGGCCTCCAGATTATGGGGCGGCACTTTATCTTTCAGCGGAGATGCGCTCATGCGGCAGCCTTTGCTTATTCGGCGTCAGCGGCAGGTGCCGCGGAATCAAATTTTTTCTTTGCAAAGCGTTCTGTCTTGGGCGCAGTTTTCTCGGCTTGTTTTTCGGCCTGGGCTTCGACGATAACGGGTACAGTCGCCGCAGAGGTTTCATATAGGCGAACCGAAACATGATACTTTCCGACGCTCTTGAATGTAAGGCCGGGAACTTCAATGCGCTTCCGTTCGATTTCAAATCCAAGTTTCTTGAATTCATCGGCGATGGTCTGGTTCGTGACGGCTCCATAGAGCTTTCCGTTAACGCCGGCGGGCATTACGAAGGTCAGAACGGCTGCCTCGAGTTTTTCCTTGAGTCCTGCGGCTTCGGTGCGTTTCAGGGCCTTCTTCGCATCGATCTCGGCCTTGCGGCTTTCAAAGTGGGCAGTGGTTGCTGCATTGCAGGGTACGGCGAAATTGCGGGGGAACAGATAGTTCCTGGCAAAACCGGTGGCAACGTCCTTGACGTCCCCTTCTTCTCCGAGGTGTTTCACATCCTGGTTAAGAATTACTTTCATCTTCAAGCTCCTCATTCAAAGTTGATCGTTATCGCGTCCGGGAGTTGGATCAATAACGTCTTTATTATCAAATCGCATTCGAAGCGGAACGAAAAGTTCCACGACGCCCGCGATCAATAAGCATCCTAAAAAATACGGTACCCCGTTCAGAAGAAACAGACTGGTAACGAAAAAGAAAACAAAAAACGGATTTACTTTCCTTTTTTTGCGCAGGAGAGCCATAAAAAAAGAAAGAATGCCGAAACCCTGAAGGATATAATAGAGACCCGCGGCGAGGGCCACATTCCAGTACAGTATGGTCATTACCCGGTTATCAAAAAATTTCCCGGAGATAATTCCCGTCATTCCCAGTACCAGGGGAATGAATACGATGAACTCATTATAAAAATCTATCGACCGAAAAACGGGCATCGGTTTTTTCTGTATGCGCTTCGCGATGAACAGGGCGATTCGGCATCCGAGCGCGTACATCGCAATAAAAACCGGAAGGATGGAATACAGCAAAGTATTCAATATTTTCACGTAGAAAGCGTCCGGGGAAAGCTCGGCTTTAAACGCGGAACGCTCAAAGCCCTCGGGTACCATCGAATACAGTATTGATGCGGTGCTATCTGACATCGTTCTCAGCATGGAGACCAATTCTTTTCCGGCATCGGTATACGAGAAAAAAAGCACCCAGCAAACCGCCGCGGCCAGTCCAGAAAGGCCTATCCGGTATCGGAACCTGAGAGTGTCCGGCAGGAAAAGGCAAAGCAGGGGCAAAATAAAAAACCCCGAGCTCAACACGGTATACAAAATCACCGCAGGTGAAAGGGCGATTTTCTGCATCATCACAAGAAACAAGGATATCATGGTATTAAGCGCAAACGCGCTTAATACCGAATAGACCGCAGTTTTTTTATCCATAGTAAAATACAGGATAAAAAGCGGTATTGAAAAAAAGAATGATAATACCGGCAGCCATTGCAGGCAGACGACAGTCGCCAAGCTGGCACCCAAAACAACCGGAAAAGATTTAAAGCTCTTTTCCGGATTGCCGGTTTCAAAAACCGTTTTCACGCTCTAGCTTACAACATAGGGAAGCATTGCGAGGGCGCGGGCGCGTTTGATTTCAAGGGCGAGACGTCTCTGATGCTTGGCACAGGTTCCGGTAATGCGGCGGGGAAGAATCTTGCCGCGCTCGGTTGTGTATCGGCGAAGGCCGTCGGCATCTTTGTAGTCTATCTTTGTTTTCTGCGTGCAGAAGCGGCATACTTTCTTGCGGAAAAACACCTTGCCCTTCCGTCCTGCTCCGCGATCGTCTGAATCGCGAAGTACATCCTGCATCTGCATATCATTGTCCATATCTTTCATCTTGTCATCAGCCATACTGTTTTCTCCTTAAAATGGAATATCATCGGGAAAATCGGGAGGTGCGGAATCGTCCATGCCGGACGAAGAACCGGGGGCAGATTCCTGGCGTTTTTGGTAAGGGGCTGAGGAACCGGCATTCGAGGTCGAATAGCCGCCGCCTGAGGGAGCATTTCCGTTTGAAGAGGAGCTGCCGCCCTGAGCGCTTTGACCGCCTGAGCCTCCCTGACCGCCTGAGTTTCCGCCAAGCAGCTGGACATTGCTGGCCATAATCTCAATCTTGCTGCGCGCCTGTCCGTCCTGTTCCCAGCGATTCTGGTGCAGTTCGCCTTCTACGGCGATTTGCTTTCCCTTTACCAGATATTGATTCAGCGTTTCTCCGGAACGTCCCCAAAGGACGATATCGAAAAAACTTGCTTCCTCAATCCACTGTTCACCGCTTTTTTTACGTCTATTGACCGCTATAGCAAATTTACAGACAGCCATACCGCCGGAAGTATATTTCAATTCCGCATCCCGTGTGAGCCGTCCGATTAATATCACATGATTTACATCTGCCATAGGAGTCTCCTTTTTACGCCTTATTCGTCAACGCGGACAAAAAGGAAGTTCAACAAATTAACGTTGAGTTTAAGCTGGCGATCCATTTCTACGATTTTTTCCGGCGAAGCCGAAATCGTAAACAGGACATAGCGGCCCCGTGTGCGTTTCTGGATTTCATAGGTTAACTCGCGGTCACCGTATGGTTCTTCACTGATGACCACCGCACCGTAATCGGCAAGATTCTTGCGCACATTTTCTACACCCGGCTTGAACTGTTCTTCTTCGAGCGGGAATACGACCATTAGCTCGTACTTTCTCATGTTTCCTCCTCATGGACACATTTCTGGGCCTGTTTTACTTAAAACAGGCGGGAGTTGTTTCCGGCTATAAACCGGAGAGATCTGTCATGCGACAAATCTTCGAAGGTATAAAATACCAGTTTACCGTGCATTGGTCAAGGCAATCGTATTAATTGCCGATATTGTGTATAATACGCTGAAGGAGTTTTCGATGCTGCAAAAAATCGTTTTTCAGGATAATATCTATCAGCTGTCACGTTCGATCGACACGGTATACGAGGGGCTTCTGCTGGATCTTTCCGATGAATTCTTTTTCGATAAAACAGTTGATGACCTGCTATTTTTTGATGTATCAATCCAAAAACTGTTCAAATATATCCAGGTTAACGATCAAGTCGCCGGTTATTCAAACATCCTTCAAAGCCTCTATACCTGTCAGTCCAGATATATTCAGCTCATAGAATCCCTGATCCAGGGCAATGCCGGAATGAAGGAAAAATTCGCCCCTCTTATTCCCAAACTCTGCAGCATACGGGATTTGCATTACAGCCAGAAAAGTGAATTAAGCAAAAAAATCCAGAAAACTGATAAAAACAGCGATTCCCACGAAATCGTCTCTCAAAATGAGTTGAGCGAACTTCTTAATTTCTGATATACTCGAATATATGCAATGTTACGACTGTGTTATTGTCGGGTCAGGGCCCGCAGGCCTTGGAGCCGCGTTTGAGCTGCTCAGGATCAAACCGGACGCCCGTATTCTTCTTCTGGAACGCGACAAGTTCTCCTCAGGTGGGCTCCGGAATGACTGTAAAATGAATTTCACCTACCCTATCGGTTTTCCGGTTGAATATTGGAATAAAGATATGGTGAACGCCTATCTCTCCCGGGTTGAGGAATTCCTCAAACCCGAAATCATGCCCCAAAAAAATCTGTCCACATACCAAAAACGCGCAAGCCGCATCGGGGTTGAACTTCTGTGCATCCGGCAATCGCACCTCGGTACTGACGGGGGACTCCGTCTGATTAAAACCCTCATAGCCGATCTGATTGCCGCCGGCGTAGAGGTCTGTCTCGAGGAAGCCTTTATTTCCGCCGACAGTAAAGCGAAAACGGCCATTACCAATACACGGACAGTGCAGTACGGCCAGTTGATCATCGCTCCAGGCCGCCATGGTTTTGACTTCCTGCGTAAATTCATGAAGGAAAACAATATCGCCTATACCGACAACAGCATCGACGTAGGCGTCCGCGTAGAAACCAGGATAGAACAATACCCCATCGTCAAAGACTACTATGATCCGAAGTTTATTTTTCCGGAGCGGACGCGAACCTTCTGCACCAATTCAGGGGCAGCCCATGTCGTTCAGGAAAAATATACCGCGACAAACGGTCAAACCTATTACAGCGTGAACGGACACGCCTATTCGCACGAAAAACCGGTAAACGGTCTCGTCAACTTTGCGATTCTGCGGAGCGTCGAGTTCACCGAACCGCTTGCCTCAGGCCAGGACTACGCTGAATACCTTGCATCTCTTGCGATGCTGACCGGCGGCGGTCATCCGATTATGCAGCGGATCGGCGATTTCAGGCTTGGCAAACGCACCACCCAGGAAGGACTTAATGATGATCTCTATGATTTTGTCCCTTCGCTTCCCAGCTGCACTCCGGGGGACATAAGCCTCGCAATGCCGGCTAAATTTCTGCGCTCTATCTGGAAGGCCCTCAAACAGCTCGATACGATAATTCCAGGCCTCCTTCATCCCGGCACCATCATGTATTATCCCGAAATCAAGCTGTACGCGAATAAACCGCTGTTTCAGAATGAGTATTTTATGGCGGCCAAGGATATTTATCTGATCGGAGACGGCGCCGGCACGTCACGCGGGATAACGGGGGCGTGGGCTTCCGGAATCCGCGCTATTGATGGAATGAAAATAAGGATGGGCTGGTAAAAATGCGCATAACCGGCGGCAGCCTCAAGGGACGCATCGTTGAATGTCCCGCAGGCGTCATTCGTCCCGCGATGGACCGAATGAGGGAATCCCTTTTCGCAATTCTCGGCGACTTGTCGGGAAAATCTTTTCTGGATATGTTCAGCGGCTCGGGAATTTGCGCCCTGGAAGCTGCGTCCCGCGGTGCGCATCCGGTTTTCCTGGTCGAGAAAGATTCCCTGAAAGTCAAAACCGTTTTTGACAACGTCTCGATTGCGGAACACCGAATTGAATGTAAATTCATGGCCGTTGAACTCTTCATGAAGCGAACGAAAGAAACCTTTGATATCATTTATTTTGATCCACCCTTTCCCTATAAATTCCACGAAAATCTTATAAAGCAGTCAGGTGAGCTTCCTGTACTTAAAAACGGGGGGCTTGCGATTATGCACCGGCCGAAAGAACGTGAAATGTGCGAGGTAATCGGAAATATGACACGAGTTGATCAGCGAATTTACGGCAGATCCATCGTCGATTTCTACAGAAAAGGCTAATATTTTACATAAAACTATTGCACTATATTTTTTAATTTCTTATTATATTATCAGGGAACAAGTTGAATTCTAAAATAATTGACGAATTTGTCAGGTTTGAAGGTCAAGGACTCATAAAAAGTACTGATTTTCCTGTACAAAATTTGAGCAGCGAGCAAAAGGTTCTTTTAAATCGTAAAGGTAATATTTTTTTCAATCAAGGTGATATTGAATCGGCTAAACGAATTTTTATCACCACAGGCTATTCTGATGGATTATCTCGCGTGGGCGACTTTTATGCGGACAAGGGGCAGGAACTGGATGCCCTCAGGCTCTACTGGCTTGCCCATAATAAAAGGAAAGCGAATCCGATTATCCAAAAACTGGCTTTATTGATAGAATCTGAAATAATAGTATAAAAAGAGGTGTATGATGTCTGATTTATTAAACGAAATGCCGCCGATACCGGAACCTACTGCGGGTGTAACCGAAGAGGAAAAACGTTTTAATGAAATCGCCGAACTTTCGAAAAACGGATATCTCCTCCTGAAAGATAATAAAATTGATGAAGCTGAAAATGCCTTCAGAAAGATACTTTCTCTCGAGACTGACAATAATTACGCGCTCGTGGGACTGGGCGACGCAGCCCGG
Organism: Spirochaetales bacterium; assembly: GCA_043775705.1. Classification (GTDB taxonomy): domain Bacteria; phylum Spirochaetota; class Spirochaetia; order Treponematales; family Treponemataceae; genus Teretinema. Next base: position 17,397 of record JAYVSC010000091.1, read on the forward strand.
AAAAAAAACCATTTCCGTGAAGCCGTTGATTTTTATTCAAACTGTCTTTCATTTCATCCCGGCAACAACTATGCTCTTTTCGGTCTGGCCGACTGCTACAAAGCCCTGAATCAATACAACAAGGCCATCGAGATTTGGGAGCAGTACCTTCAGCATGATGACCGGAATATCACCGTCCTTACCCGTGTCGCCGATGCCTACAGAAAAATCCGCGATTTCAAGCAGTCAAAAATTCTGTATCTCCGCGTGCTTGATATGGAAGAAAACAATCCCTATGCCCTTATCGGCCTCGGCCATCTGCATTACGACTTCAAGGAATATCGGGATGCCCTGTATTACTGGCAGAAAATGCTCGACCTGAACGAGGACTCTGTCGACATCCGCGTGCTTACCTCGATCGGCAACTGTCACCGAAAACTGAAAACCTTCGAACAGGGAATATATTATTTCCAGCGCGCGCTCCGCATGGACACGGACAATTTTTACGCCCTCTTCGGTCTCGCGGACTGCTACCGGGGTATGAACCAGCAGTTCCGCTCAGTTGAATTCTGGAATAAAATTCTTGAAAAAGACCCGAACAACAAAGTAATTCTAACCCGCGCGGGAGACGCATACCGCAATATGGGCGACTACGACCTCGCGCAGACTAATTATCAAAAGGCGCTGGATATCGAATTTGACGTTTTTGCGGTACTGGGTCTTGCGATGATCTGTAAAATTCAGGGTAAATTCGAGGAAGCCGCATTGAGCCTTACCCGGTTGATCCAGTCTGATCCCAAAAATTACCGCCTCTATCTGGAACTTGCGGAATGCAGGGTTAATACCGGACAGAAACAGCAGGCGATAGACGTGCTTTCAGAATTTCAAAAACTGGGCATAAGGAATCAGCTTGTTTCCGAGATGCTCGACAAGCTGAGACAATAGGATATCTATGCCGATTGAATCACCCCATACAGAAGCTCTTTCCGGTATGCTGCCGGAGGAGCTTTTTTCTGTCCTTAAACTGGATAAATCCTTCCGTGCGGCGCAGATTTTCAAGTGGATAGCTGATGGTCAACGCTCCTTTGACGGAATGACCAACTTGTCCCTTGCAGACCGCACCAGTTTTTCAGAAAATTTCACCCTTTTTTCAACTCATATTGCCCAAACCCTTACCGATCCCGATGGAACGGTAAAACTCCAGATTCAGCTGAAGGATGGAGGAGCGGTTGAAACAGTGCTCCTTGCGGATGCCGAGGACAGGAAAACAGCATGCGTATCCTGCCAGGTAGGCTGTCCGATGGACTGCGCTTTTTGCCAGACCGGACACATCGGGTATACGCGGAATCTGAGCGCCGGTGAAATAGTTGAACAGTTTTATCATCTGGAGGATGCGGTCGGCAGACTCGATAATATCGTGTTTATGGGTATGGGCGAACCCCTGCTCAATCTGGAAGCGGTCAGAAAAACTATCGCGATTTTAACCCATCCCGGGGGCCGTGCCCTTTCCCGCAGACGGATAACCGTCTCGACCTCGGGCCTCTGTGACGGAATCCGCTCGCTTGCCGACAACGGCCCGGACATCAGGCTTGCGGTTTCCCTTACCACGGCGAATCAAGACCTGCGCTCAACCTTGATGCCGGTCAACAAGTCAAACCCGCTCTCCTCATTGCGCGAAGAAATTCGGTATTTTATCCAGAAATCAGGCAAACGGGTGACACTTGAAGTGGCCCTTATGAACGGAGTGAACACCGGAAGCGCGCATGCCCGGGAAATTGCCGATTTCGCCCGGGGATTGAATGTGCATATCAATATTATTCCCTGGAACCCCGTACCTTCCCTTCCCTTTAAAACCCCGACTTCATCCGAGGTAGCTTCGTTTGTGAAAATGCTGGAAGGCTGGGGATTGAATGTAACTAGGCGGACACGGCGGGGTGAAAAAATCGGAGGCGCCTGCGGTCAGCTTGGGCGCAGTTCCGCCGAGTAACTGTTCATTTGAGCAAATCTGAGGCGGTTTTTGCCTTGTCAGGGCTTGAATAGAGCTGGACAGACGATTCAAGCGCCCAACCGTCTTTCAGATTAAGCCAGATTATATTTTTATTTCCGTCCAGGATAATCCGTTTACCCTGTACCGGGTAGATTTCTCCGCGGCGTCCATGGGCTATGGTGATGCCCGTGTCGCCCGGCTGATCCCTCAATGAAATAAAAGGATCGATCACCAATGCAAAACGCTCGACTGTCGATACCTCGGGTGTTGCGGGCAAATTCAGTGAATTGATCGTATGCGGCCGCGTGCAGGACACAATCAGAGCCGTCAGAATCAGTATACAGGAAAGGCAAAGCGCAGCCGTTTTTTTCATTTTTCACACCATTTTTGTATGTACGGAAACAACAGACGGTCGGAATCTACAAAGGAAAGGGACTCAATCTCGGTCATTGTTGCCCATTTCAGCTCGGAATGTTCCGTAAGAATTATCTCGGCGTTTTCAGGAATAAAAACCTGATAGGCAAGCAGGGCAGAAACTCCGTTTTTATTGGTAAATTCAACAGCGGCGATTTGCTCGCCGATTGTCACCTCTATACCCATTTCTTCCCGGAATTCGCGAAGTATCGCCCTCTTGGGGGTTTCTTCCCCATCTACTTTTCCGCCCGGAAATTCCCAACGATTACCCATCTCTCCGGTCGGCAGGCGATGCCCTATGAGAAATGTATTGTTTTTAAAGATTATTCCGGCAATTGACTGCTTCATGATAACTCAAAGAAAGAGCACAGTGGGAAAAAGAAAGTGAAAAATGGCCGCTATAATACAGACAAGACCGACATAGCGCTTGCTGTTTACGATTTTCTGCAATAAGGGATGAATATTGTCCTGTTCCAGGGTAGAACGGGCTTTATAGAATTCATATAAAAGGGTAAAACCACCGGCAAGTCCGGCAAGTGCGGGAAGAAGATCGCCGAAAACGGGAATATCTCCGCGTACTGCAGTAAGAAGCTTGAAGAAACCGGTAACGCTGGTGAGTACACCCAAAATCAGACGAAAGGTTTCATCATGAACAATCGCAGGTATTTTACTTTCAGAGCCCAAATCGGGATACTCCCGGTCTGAAATAAATAATACAATACCGGTGATTGTATTAAGAAGAATGGAAAGGAAATAAAACTGCAGCATTATTTTCTCCTGATATAACAACAATATTAAAAAGATTACTTCCGGTCAACACTAACAGTGAGTATAGCATCCGTTTTATTGAAATTCACCGATGCACTGACATTCCTTAACTCAAAATCGGGCATTGTGGTCCGTAATATCAAAGGTGCGCTGCCCGCCACACCGGACAGGTCCTTAATGAACACCGCGTCTCCATTCTGGTCAATACCGTTTATCTTTACAATAATGTCACCCGATGCCGAACCCGGCTTGATCTCGGTGCAGTTCAGAGTGACATACACGGTTTCTTCATACAGGAATGCTTTCAGCTTGAATTGCACCCCTTTCAATGTTTCTGTGCCTCCATTGTCGCCCTGGAAGGTAAGAAAAAAAATGACCGCGAACAGAATGATTATAATGACGAAAATACTCCGCAATCCTGCATTTGCGGTCAAACCGCGGAAAAATCCGCCCTTTGCTGTAAAACCTTCCTCATAGGCCCGGCGCACCGCTTCCGGTGCATGTTCAAGCCGTTTCTCGCGGTTATAGTGAAAGACAACTGTATCTTCCCTGACTTCTTCGACATCTTTCATTTTCGTATTTCTCCGATCAATGCGTCAGTCCTCCACCAGACTACCGAGGCTTCATAGGAGGTAGCCAACAGCGCCGAAAGGATACCGTCATTCGAAAGCACAAGGGCATTGTAGTCCAATTCTTCCGGGCTTATTGAAAGCGTTCTCTTATAGATATGACGTGACCGGGAATCCAGAATCTCGAGGGCATACCCATCGTCCTGCGGGGTCGAAAGGAATATCCATCCGCTGGAGGTGATCCCGAGCAGTTCATAGGGTTTCTTGAAGGTCATGGTACCCAGATTATCCTTGTCAACTCCCTGATAGGAGGAAAGGTCGATTTTATCCAGGTATTTTCCGGAATCTATATCAAAGGGATATATGCAGCTCCGGTCAAAACTGATCCCGGCATTTGCCTGTGTGTCATTATCGATTACTTCTATATAGTAGTCGATTTTTAGATAGAGCTTACGCGAAACGGGATCGGGAATGATTTTTTCAAGCGAAGAGAGGACTACCTTGCCTTTTTCAAAGGGAGAAGGCAGGTTTTTATAGCTGACCGGAATCCGGAACTGGAGGATGCCCTCATCGTTATACCAGAAGACCTTGATTCCTGACTGGGTTTTAGTTGTTACGATCAGGTCATTTTTTGCATTATTATAAATGCCGACAATAGGCGGAAACGGGGTGCCGCCCGGCCCTTCCTGCCCGATATAATCGATAAACCGGCCGTCCAGATTGAAACGGAGAACGACATTCTGCAATACCACCTGGTCTTCGCTGTCAAACTCGAACCGTTCCTGGGGAACCTGGTCAACGACAAACAAACGCTTGAGGGAATCGACCGAAAGATATATGGGATGATTAAAGGGATAGGAGATAGCTTTCCGCGTGGATGTTCCCTGTACTGCGGGACTGCCCGCGGGGGTCGCGCTGCCTGTAGGGACTGTGCTTCCTGCGGAGGCCGCAGAGGCCGCTGTTTCAGGGTCGGCGAAGGAAGGGACAGGATTCGTTTCGGGATTGTAATACACCGATAAAAGATCGCCGAAGGAGGTTAGCTGGAGAATTTTTTTTGAACCTGAATTTGCGATGTAGAACATGCCGTCTTTCATGAATATCTGGGTATCTGGACCCGTACTGTTCGAGTCGAGCTGAAACAGGTCCAGCTGATCCTCAAAGCGTCCGTAGGAAAGGGTAAACAGCTTTTCACGCTCAACCAGGGAAACCGGTTCTTTTGCACATGATGAAAACTGAAGTGCCGACAGCAGGACCAGCGAAGCAAGAATTATTGTTTGAAACGGTTTCATCATACAGCCTCCGAAAGCACAGCGTAGAATTCATTTTCGAGCTTGTCAACCATGTGTACTTTTAGTACACTATATCAATGATAACAGATAAAATCTTTCGCTTTTTATTCGGTTCACAGCATGAACGTGATATAAAAGCGCTTTTACCCCTCCTTCATGAAGTAAACTCCAAAGAAGCATGGGCCCTCTCCCTTACTGCCGAAGAATTCCCCAAAATGTCGGAAGAATTCAAAAAACGCTACAATGCGGGTGAATCCCTTGATTCCTTTCTTCCTGAAGCATTTGCCCTTGCCCGCGAGGCAGCGCGCCGTGTGCTGGGAGAACGTCCCTTCGATGTGCAGATTCTGGGAGCGCTCGTTCTGCATTCCGGACGCATCGTTGAAATGAAAACCGGTGAAGGCAAGACCCTTATGTGCGTCGCCGCAGCCTATATAAACAGCCTTGCCGGCAAGGGCGTCCATATCGTCACGGTCAATGATTACCTTGCCGAGCGCGACGCCGACTGGATGCGTCCGGTATACGGCTACCTAGGCATGACCGTAGGCTCCATCCTGTCCAATATGGACAACGAAGCACGCAGAATAGCCTATCAGTGCGATATTACCTATGCGACCAATAATGAACTCGGCTTCGATTATCTTCGCGACAACATGAAATGGGAACTATCTGAACGCACCCAGAGGGCCTTCGCCTTCGCCGTAGTCGACGAAATTGACTCCATCCTCATCGATGAGGCCCGAACTCCCCTTATCATTTCTGGTTCGGCCGAAGACGATACGGCACGCTTTTTCGAGGTGGACCGCCTTATAGACCAGCTCACCGAAGTAATAAAAAATCCGAAAACCGGCGAATATCCGGACGAAGTACAGGGTGAGATCAGCGTCGGCGACTACAAGCTCGAGGAAAAAAACCGCAGGGTTTCATTCACCGACGAGGGCATGCTCCATATCGAGCAGATCCTGCTCAAACGCGCACTGATCACCGGTAGCCTCTTCGACGAGGAAAACTTCGAATACATTCACTACTTTACCCAATCAATCCGCGCGAAATATCTCTATCACATTGACGTCGACTATGTCGTCAAGGACGGCCTTGTCCAGATCGTGGACGAATTCACGGGCCGCGTGCTGGAAGGCCGCAGGTATTCCGATGGACTGCATCAGGCAATAGAAGCCAAGGAAAAAATCAAGATCGCACAGCGCAACCGCACGATGGCGACCATTACTTTCCAGAATTTTTTCCGCATGTACGCAAAACTTTCGGGCATGACCGGAACTGCCGATACAGAAGCCGTCGAGTTCAACAAGATTTACAAGCTCGAGGTCGTGGTAATCCCGACCAACCTGCCGGTAGTGCGCAAGGACGAGGACGACGTCGTATATCTCAATGAGACCGAAAAATGGAACGCATTGGGCGACGAGATTGCCACCGCGTTCAAGCGCGGACAGCCCGTTCTCGTGGGAACGGTATCGATCGATAAATCGGAGCGCATCTCGGCCCTCCTGACCCGGCGCGGCGTAAGGCAC
>JAYVSC010000092.1:0-3626 GCA_043775705.1 Spirochaetales bacterium
GGGCTGATTACCGCCGCCCAAAAGTATGAATTTTCATACAATGTACGGTTTTCTACCTATGCATGCTGGTGGATTCAGCAGTCGATAACCCGCGCCATTTCAAATAAACGTCGTTTAATCAGGCTCCCGTTCCGAAAAGAAGAACTGGCCGGGCGCATTCGCCGGGTGTCGGCCGAGCTTTTTCAGATCCATTCCCGAAAACCGACAACGAATGAAATAGCCGAAGAGTTACGCATCACTCCCCGGGAAGTCACCGATATTCTCCGCAGTTCAAGCAATATTACCAGTCTGGATATTCAGATAGACGATGACGATTCAGCGTCAATCAAGGATCTTATACCGGACAGCACTTACAACCCGGAAGAAATCTTTATGAAAAAGTATACACATGATTGCATGCTGCACGTTTTGTCCAGATTAAAGAACAATGAAAAGGATATTATGCTGAAGCGGTACAATCTGCAAAATGACGGTAAAAATTTTACCCTTAAAGCTATCGGCAATCAGTATGGCGTGTCTGCGGAGACGATACGGCAGGTGGAACTTCGCGCCTTGCGCAAACTGCGCTCCTGCTCTGATGAACTCCGGGAAATAGTCTACAACTGATAATCCGGAAGCAGGAAGGGGAGGAAGAGTCGGTTGACATGAAGCGCCCCTCCCTTTATCTTGTTTTTTAATGAAACGAAAGAGAAAAAAAATTACCCTCTCGGAGATCCGCATAAATATAATTCTGCTGGCAGTCATATTCGGCGTTTCGGTATTTCTTTTTTTTGGACGCTCGCTCCTGATTCCGTCAACCGTCCTTTCTGCTACAGCATCCCCTGAAAAACCAGTAGAAAGGACTTTAGAAAAAACTATAGAAAAGGAGCCCGAGAAGGACGTTCCGGTCACGGCATATCCAGTCACGGCGGATACAGTCAAGGCGGTCCCCCTGAATGCCGAACCGGTGCCGGCGGCCCCTTCCCCTCTTGCGGCAGTCACCCGAAGCGTTCCGCAAGTAAAAAACACCCCTTCCGCAATAAAACCTCCGGTTATCAAGACTGTTCCCGCAATTGTGACTCCTTCTTCTCCTCCTCCCGAGAAGCCTTTTCCGGTAAAAACGAAGGGTTCTCTTGTTTTTGTCTTTGACGATGCAGGCTACAATCTCGCCCAGCTCGAACCGTTTCTAAAGCTTCCTTTTCCCTGTACTATTGCGGTATTGCCCGGTTTGCAGTATTCTAAAGTAGCCGCCGCACGAATTCGGGCCGCGGGGAAAACGGTTATTTTGCATCAGCCTATGCAGGCCGTCGACCTTTCGATCAATCCGGGACCCGGTGCGATTCAGAAAGGCATGACTGCCGAACAGATAAAATCGCTTGTACGCAGGAATCTGGATGAAATCGGACCGGTTGCCGGCATAAACAATCATGAAGGGTCTTTGATAACCGCAGACAGACAATCCATGGAAGCGCTTCTTGATGTTGTCCGTGAAAGGGGAATTTTTTTTCTGGATTCCCGGACGAACTCTGAAACTATTGTCCCGACGATCGCGCGGGAAAAAGATATGCCAATTTGGGAGCGTGCAGTGTTTTTAGACAACAGCCAGGATCGCACTTTGATTATCGAGGCAGTGAACGGCGGGATGAAGATAGCCGAACGAAAGGGTGCCGCCATCATGATAGGCCATATCTGGTCGAATAACCTCGCGGATATCCTGACAAAGATGTATCCCGAACTGGTCAGTCAGGGTTTTTCGCTTTCAACGATAGCCCAAATCGCGGTCAATGGAGACATTGACGAGTGAAAATTCTGGGTATAGAAAGTTCCTGCGACGAAACCGCGGTTGCCGTCGTAGAGGACGGAAAGACAATCATCAGCAATATCATAGCCACCCAGATACCCTTTCATGCGGTGTATAACGGGGTAGTTCCTGAAATCGCGAGCAGAAAGCATACGGAATGGATACTGCCCGTGGTAAAACAGGCCCTGTCGGAGGCGAATCTTACCCTCGACGGTATTGACGGAATTGCCGCGGCAAACCGTCCAGGCCTTATGGGCTCGCTTCTGGTCGGGCTTTCTTTCGGTAAAACCTTGGCCTGGGCTTCTGGCAAGCCTTTTATTGCGGTCAATCATATGCTGGGTCATCTTTATGCCGCACATTTATCAAACGATATCCCTTATCCCTATCTCGGCCTGCTCGTTTCGGGCGGCCATTCCATCATCTGCAGGGTAACCGGTTTTGACGATATCGAAGTGCTGGGTACAACTCTTGATGATGCGGTCGGCGAGGCCTTTGACAAGGTTGCCAAATTTTACCATTTCGGCTATCCCGGCGGAGTGGCGATAGACAGGCTTGCCAAAAGCGGGAATCCGAAAGCCGCCCGTTTTCCCATGCCGTTCATGAACAAGGGCGACAGGGATACCGTCGCGGCTCACCGTTATGATGTTTCATATTCCGGCTTGAAAACGGCCGTGATCAACCAGATTGACCAGTTCTGGAATCCTGAATTCGAGCGGACTCCCGAAAATATCGCTGCCTCCTTCCAGGAAACGGCTGTCCGCATATTGCTCAGCCGTCTTTTGCGCGCCGTCGAGGATACCGGCCTTACTACCGTTGTCGCAGGAGGAGGCGTTGCCTCCAATTCGCGCCTTCGCGAGTTATTGGCAGAGGAAAAAGGCCTTACCTGCATTTTCCCCCCCTTAAAACTATGCACCGATAACGGAGCCATGATCGCGGGACTTGGCTTTCAGTACCTTTCACGCGGGGAAACAAGTCCCTGGACGGTCAACGCGAGCGCGCGCGTGCATGGATTCCGTAAAAACGGCAGGGAATAATCCGCGTTGACTACATCCCCTCCGATATATTAATATTCTACCTATGAAAAGCCAATTTTCTCTCGATGAGGCCATACGCAAGGTTCCCGACTTCCCGAAGCCCGGCGTCCTTTTTTATGATATTACCGGTATTCTGGTAAACCCCAAGGTTTTCAAGTACTGCATAGACCAGATGGTTCGTCTGTACAAGAACGAGCATATCGATGCCATTGCCGCGATTGAATCCCGCGGATTTATTTTTGCAGCGCCTTTTGCCGAACGGATGGGCATTCCTCTTATACTGATCCGCAAGAAAGGTAAGCTTCCCGGCCTCACCTATGCCTGCAAGTATGCCCTTGAATACGGATCCGCCGAACTCGAGGTGCACCGGGCCGATGTCCGCTCGGGCGAGCATATCCTTGTAATGGATGACCTTATCGCAACCGGAGGAACCCTGAACGCAGCTAAAAACGTGCTTGAGCAGGGCGGGGCAAATGTTGCCGGATTTTTCGGCGTAATCGGTCTGCCCTTTTTGAATTATTCTAATGTGCTGGGTGATATTCCGATAAAAACCCTCGTGGAGTATTTCGGGGAATAGTATTTCGATTGACAAAGAACAGATGGCGTGCTACTTTCAAAACGCCTTCATTCCCCGGTTGTGTAAAGGTAGCACTTCAGATTCTGATTCTGATTGTGGGGGTTCGAATCCTCCCTGGGGAAATAAAATAAAGGGCAAGCCTCACCGCTTATGCCCTTTTTTTATCTGTGCGCTGCTGTGGAGAATTTTCATTCATGAAAATTCTCCTGAAGAAGCAAAAAATCAGAGCCCTGAT